>NZ_JMLM01000002.1:0-525593 GCF_000686745.1 Mycobacterium sp. UNC410CL29Cvi84 | reverse complement strand
CCCGACGGCTGGCAGGACCGTCAACAACCGGACGGCACCATCGTGTGGACCGCACCCACCGGCCACACCTACACCAGCGTGCCCGAAAGCCGAATCCTGTTCCCCCGCACGGTCACCGACACCCCACTACCGGGCCCACTGCCGCCGCAAGACGCCCCCGATCTGGACACCCCACCGGCGCCCGGCCGGGGCATCATGATGCCCATCCGCCGCCGCACCCGCGCCCAGAACCAGGCTCAGCAGATCGCCTACGAACGCGCCCTCAACCAAGCCGACATCGACGAACGCGAAGCCGCACAAGAAGCCTTCGACCGCCAACGCAAAGAACGCCAAGAACGCGAAACCGCCGAGGCTGCACAGGCCGCCGAACCCACAGAGCTACAAGACATCCCACCGCCGCGTGAGTCGGAGCTCTAGTGGGCGTGGTCGAACAGAACCAGGGTGTCGGCCAGATTGCCGTCGACGAAGTAGGCGCGGCAGGTGAAGGGATCATGAATCGTGTCGCCTGCTTCCGCCTTGGCGTCGACCATTCCCGACACGTTCCACACGGTGATGCGGCTGTGGTCAACGCCTTTCAGCGGTTCGTCCGTCATCAGCGGAAACATGTCCTGTCCATCGGTCTCCAGCGTGCCGGCAACCGCGCGCACATCGGAAAGCTGGGCCGACTCGGGCGACGCCAATTGCTTACGCACGTCGGTTTGGCACCTGTCGCGAGCGACGTCCTGCGCGCGACGCGGCTCCGGGCGGACGAGGCCGAACCCGTGTGTCTTCATGGCGATCACCGCCAGTACCGCCCCCACAAGAACGCACACCGCTCCAATGACGAGGAACCGGCTCGGTCGGCGCGGTTCTCCATGGTCAGCTGTCATGGCCCGAACGTAACCTGCGTCGCGTCGCATCCGGTCACCGGCTTGCCGGGTGGGAAGCCGTGCGGATCGACGTCGGGGATGACGGTGTCCCAGCGGTACGCATGGTTCGCGTCGGCGGCGCAGCCTTGGTTGGCGGTGTCGTACAGCACCCGGAACGTATGCGGGTCAGCGCCGGGGATCGGCCGGTCCTGGTAGTACGCCCGCTGATCGTCGACGGCGTAGCTGAACACACTGTCGTTGAGCCGACGGAAGGTTGCCGCGTCCGCCCCGGGGATCACGTCACATCGGTAGTACACGGCGTGAATATCCTTGGTGTAGTCCAGGTTTCGGTCGTCGCGGGAGACGCGCAGGATCTCGAAGTGCGCCGGATCGTCTGAAATCGCACGGTCCTTGCAGTAGACGGCCCGACCGTCTTTCGCCAGATCGCCGTTGATCGTCTCGAAGTGGTCTGGGTCGCTGCTGAGGGGCAGGGTGCCCGCCCAAATGTGGTTCCGGTCCTTGGCCCAGCCGTAATTCAGCCAGTCGAAGGTGGCGACGTCGGCACCGGCGATCTGAGCCCCGCGGTAATAGGCGTGTGACTTGTCGCGTGCGTAGCCGCTGGAGAGTTTGTTGAAGGAGCCGGCGTCCGCGCCGGCCACTTCGCGAGGTGACGAGTCGATGCCGCCCGTCCAGTAGACCTTGCCGTCCTCGACGTAGTAGCCGCCGACGACCTTGGGACTACACGCGGGCGCCAGGAGCACTGCCGAGACAGCCAGCGCGGTGGCCCATCTGCGCATGTGCCGACCTCCTGTGTGCCCCGGATTAGACGTTCGCACAAAGAGGCCGGTCGCGCATCTATCGATCGACGGGTATTCCGGGCACGCCGTGTTCAGCACGCTGGGGCTACTTGTGCACGAACCGGAAGGACACTGGTGGGAATTCGAAGCCTGGAAGGCGCTGCCGACGACGTGGCGGCCCGACCCCGCGAACGCGGTCACGACATTCTCAACCGCGGCTTCGGATTTCGTGCCGCGCTGTCGCTGGCCTTCGCCGACATCTCACCGATCGTGGCCCTCTACGCCATCTTCGCACTGGGCCTGTTCGCGGCGGGTCCGCGATTCTTCTGGGCGTTCCCGATCGTGCTGTGCGGTCAGCTGCTGGTGGCGCTGGTTTTCGGTGAGTTGGCATCGCGTTTCCCGTACGCCGGCAGTGTCTACCAGTGGGCGCGGCACGTGAAGGGCACGACGCGGGGCTGGACGGCGGCGTGGGCGTACATCTGGGGCCTGACGCTGACGCTGTCCACCATGGCGTATGCCGCCGCGGGATTCATGCTCGAGGTCATCGGGGTCGAGGCGCCCAGCCGGTGGCTGCTCGCCGCCGTCTCGATCGGCGTCATCTGCTTCACCACCGCGGCCAACATGATCGGCCGTCAGGTCCTCAAGGTGATGATCGTCGCCAGCATCATCTGCGAGATCGTCGGCTCGGTGGTCCTGGGCACCGTGCTGCTGCTGTTCCACCGCGTGAACCCGATCTCGACGCTGTTCGACGGCCTGCCCGACAGCTCCGGCAGCACCATGAGCACGATGCTGGTGGCGGTCGCCTTCGTCGGCTGGGCCTTCCTGGGCTTCGAGTCCGCCGGCTCGATCGCCGAAGAGGTGGAGAACCCCGAGCGCAATGTGCCCAAGGCCATCGTCTTCGCGCTGCTGCTGGTGGGCGTCATCGTCATGTACTCGGCGGCCGCCGTCATTCTCGCGATCCCGGACCTGTCGGCGGTACTGACCGCGCAGAGCGGTGACCCCGTCTCGGCGACGCTGACGGCGCAGCTCGGTTCGTCCGTCGCCAAGCCGCTGCTGGTGATGTTCGTCATCGGCTTCATGTCCGCGTGCCTGGCCGTGCAGTCGGCGGTCTCGCGCGCCGTGTACGGCATGGCGCGCGACCGTGCCCTCCCGGGCGCCGCGTTCCTGTCGAAACTCGGTGGCCCTGAACGCATGCCGATCCGCGCCATAGGTCTCACCGCCGTCGTCGCCGCGTTCTTCCTGCTGTTCGCCGGCTCCGATCTGTACAACGTGCTGGTCAACTTCTCGGTGATGGGTCCGTACATCGCTTTCGCCGTGCCGGTTTTCGCGGCCGCACTCACCCGCCTCGCGGGGCGCTGGGTACCCGGAGTCTTCTCACTGGGGCGTTGGGGCGCGCCGGTGACGTATGCGGCCGCCGTGTGGCTGGCCTTCGAGGTGATCAACGTCCTCTGGCCGCGCACGCAGCCCGGACAGCCGTGGTTCGTGAACTGGAGCATGGTGATCAGCCTGGTGAGCCTGGGGATCGTCGGTGCGTTCGTGTACGCGCGGTGCCGCAGTCGCATCACCGAACCCGTCGGCGAGCGCCTGTGAACACTCCGCTTGTGCGAATGCTCAAACGAGCCCGCGCCGCTTATGGCAGAAACCACTCGCAACCCGCCGTCACGGGCAGCGATGCTGGCAATCGAACACCCCGCGAGTCGAGAGGCTGAACACGACAGATGAGCACGCGAGACAACATCATCGGTGCGGTGCCTGCCACCAAGGTGCCCCGGTACGCGGGTAAGGGCACATTCGCCCGCATCGCCGACATCCACGAGGTGTCCGACTACGACATCGCCATCCTCGGGGTGCCGTTCGACGGCGGCACGTCGTACCGGCCCGGCGCCCGGTTCGGCCCCATGGCGGTCCGGCAGGCCGCCCGCACCCTGCGTCCCGGCTACCACGTCGAGCTCGGCGTCGCGCCGGTGCAGGAGCTGCAGGTGGTCGACGCCGGCGACGTCGCCGTCACGCCGTACAACATCGACGAGGCCTGCCAACAGATTCAAGATCATGCCGCCGAGATCCTCCGCGGCGGCGATCGGCGCATCGTGTCCATCGGCGGCGACCACACCATCGCTTTGCCGAATCTCCGTGCGCTGCATGCCAAACACGGACCGGTGGCACTCGTGCACTTCGACGCCCACCTGGATACCTGGGACACCTACTTCAACGCGCCCGTCACGCACGGCACCATCTTCCGGCGCGCCTTCGAGGAAGGTCTGCTGATCGAGGACCACTCGATCCACGTCGGCATCCGCGGCCCGATCTACGACCAGATCGACCTGGACGACGACGCGCGCATGGGCTTCAAGATCATCCGCGCCGGCGACCTCGACGTGATCGGTATCGACGCGGCCATCGACGTGGTTCGGCGCCGCGTTGCCGACGTGCCGGTGTATCTGTCCATCGATATCGACGTGCTCGATCCGGCCTTCGCGCCGGGCACCGGCACGCCCGAGGCGGGCGGCCTCACGTCGCGTGAACTGCTGAAGATGCTGCGCAAGATGACCGGCCTGAACATCGTCGGCGCCGATGTCGTCGAGGTGGCCCCGGCCTACGATCACGCCGAAATCACCTGTGTGGCAGCGGCAACGGTCGTCTTCGACATCATCTCCCTGATGGCCGCCGGCGTACGCACCGGTCTGCCGGTCAACGGTGAGGTTGCGAACGCACTGACCTGACAGGCTACGATTGCCGCAGACAACTCAATACGCCGACAATGCGCTGTGGGAGAACCTCCGGAAAACGGAGGCGCCGTAGGAGCAAGTCCTCCCCGGGAAACTCTCAGGCCCAAATACCGCAGCGATGAGGCAACTCTGGAGAACAGTGCGGATCCATCGATCCACGCTTACCGAAGGTGAACGGCGCGCACGCGTCAAAACTCTCAGGTTTCAGGACAGAGCGGGGAGGTGCTACCCAACGATGCGTCGAGCAGTCAGCGACGCCCCGCGAACCGGAGTCACCTCATGTTTGACCGCACTGCAATTGGCAAGGCCCACAGCAGCTTTCGTGACCGTCATATCGGTCCTGACGACGCCGGCCGCCGGCATGTGCTCGATGTTCTCGGCTACTCGTCGCTCGACGATCTGATCGATGCGGCGGTGCCGGAGCAGATCCGGTGCCCCGGCGGTCTGCAGCTCCCGGCCGCGCGATCCGAACAGCAGGTGCTCGGCGCGCTGCGCGCCCTGGCGGACCGGAATCAGACCAGAATCCAGATGATCGGCCTGGGCTATCACGACACCATCACCCCGCCGGTGCTGCGCCGCAACATGCTGGAATCTCCGGCCTGGTACACCGCCTACACGCCGTACCAGCCCGAGATCTCGCAGGGCCGGCTCGAAGCGCTGCTGACGTTCCAGACCGTCATCGAAGACCTCACCGCGCTGCCGGTCGCGGGCGCGTCACTGCTCGACGAAGCCACCGCGGTCATGGAAGCGGTGCTGCTGATGCGCCGGGCCAACAAGACCGCGAAGTCCAATCGTGTTGTGCTCGATGCGGATTGCCTGTCCCAGACCGTGGCTGTGGTGCGCGGGCGGGCCGAGGCGGTCGGCATCGAGGTGGTCCTGGCCGACCTGACCGACGCCCTGCCCGACGGTGACGCGTTCGGCGTCGTCTTCCAAGCACCGGGTGCCAGCGGTGTCGTCCGAAACCTCGCCCCACTGATCGCGGCCGCGCGGGACCGCGGCATGTTCACCGCGGTCGCGGCCGACCTGCTGTCCCTGACGTTGCTCACCGCCCCCGGTGAACAGGGCGCCGACATCGCCGTCGGCTCGGCCCAGCGGTTCGGCGTGCCGTTGTTCTTCGGTGGCCCGCACGCCGGCTACATGGCGGTGCGCTCTGGCCTGGAGCGCATGCTGCCCGGACGTCTCGTGGGCGTCTCGGTCGACGTGGACGGCAAGCCCGCCTATCGCCTGGCACTGCAGACCCGCGAACAGCACATCCGCCGGGACAAGGCCACCAGCAACATCTGCACCGCACAGGCGCTGTTGGCCAACGTCGCCGCGATGTACGCTGCCTATCACGGCCCGGAAGGGTTGCGTGCCATCGCATCTGCGGTGCACGGCCATGCCGCCGCGTTGGCCGACGGCTTGCGGGCCGCCGGCCGGGAGATCGTCCACGAGCACTTCTTCGACACGGTGCTGGTGCGGGTGCCCGGTGCGGCGGCACAGATCGTGGCGGCGGCCGACGACGCGGGCATCAACCTGCGCCACGTCGACGCCGATCACGTTGCGATCGCGTGCGACGAGTGCACCACCGACGACGTCATCCGCCAGGTGCTCGACGTGTTCGGTGCGACGCCCGTCGCACCCGCCGGTGCCGGCGCACTGCCGCTCGACGTGCTGCGCACCTCGGAGTATTTGCAGCACCCCGTGTTCCACGACCACCAGTCCGAGACAGCGATGTTGCGTTTCCTGCGTGAACTGTCCGACAAGGACCTCGCGCTGGACCGCACCATGATCCCGCTGGGCTCGTGCACCATGAAGCTCAACGCCGCCGCCGAGATGGAACCGATCAGCTGGCCCGGCTTCGCCGGCATCCATCCGTATGCCCCGGCCGGGCAGACCGCCGGGTATCTGGAACTGATCGGGAACCTGGAGGACTGGCTGGCCGAGATCACCGGCTACGACCGGGTTTCCTTGCAGCCCAACGCCGGATCGCAGGGCGAGCTCGCGGGTCTGCTGGCCATCAACGCATACCACCGGTCCCGCGGCGACGCCGACCGCGACATCTGCCTGATCCCGCAGTCGGCGCACGGCACCAACGCGGCCTCCGCGGTGCTCGCCGGCATGCGCGTGGTGGTCGTCGGCACGGCCGCCAACGGCAACATCGACCATGACGATCTGCAGGCCAAGCTCGCCGAACATGCCGGCCGGGTCGCGGCGATCATGCTGACCTACCCATCCACGCATGGTGTGTACGAAGCCGATGTACGCACGGTGTGCGAGCTCGTCCACAACGCCGGCGGTCAGGTCTACGTCGACGGCGCCAACTTGAATGCCCTTGTCGGCCTGGCGAAACCGGGTGAGTTCGGTGGCGACGTCTCGCATCTGAACCTGCACAAGACGTTCTGCATCCCGCATGGCGGTGGCGGTCCGGGCGTCGGGCCCGTCGCGGTGCGGGCACACCTCGCGCCGTTCCTGCCGGGCGATCCGCTGGCGGTCGAGGGTCCCGGACCGGTGTCGGCAGCCAATTACGGATCGGCGGGCATCCTCCCGATCACGTGGGCCTACCTCGCGTTGATGGGTCCCGAGGGGCTGACGGCGGCCACCAAGAACGCGGTGCTGGCCGCCAACTACCTGGCCGCATCCCTCACCGACCGCTACCCGGTGCTCTACAAGGGCGAAACCGGACTCGTCGCGCACGAATGCATCCTGGATCTGCGCGAGATCACCAAGCGCACCGGCGTGACGGCGGAGGACGTCGCAAAACGGTTGATCGACTACGGTTTCCACGCCCCGACGCTGTCCTTCCCGGTCAACGGCACCCTGATGGTCGAACCGACCGAGTCCGAAGACCTGACCGAACTGGACCGGTTCATCACCGCGATGGTCGGCATCCACGACGAGATCAGCCGCGTCGGCTCAGGGGAGTGGACGCTGGAGCAGAGCCCGCTGCGGCAGGCCCCACACACCGCCGAGCAGGTCACCGACGCCGAGTGGACGCTGCCGTACAGCCGGCAGTACGCCGCGTATCCCGTTGCCACACTGCGGCGCAACAAGTACTGGCCACCGGTCCGTCGCATCGACGGCGCCCACGGTGACCGCAATCTGGCCTGTTCCTGCCCCGCTCCTGAAGCGTTCCAGATCGAATCCGCCGACATCCTCGAGGAGGCCCTCGTATGAAGCCCACATCGCCCTTGCTGGACGAACATCGCGCCCTGGCAGCCAGTTTCACCGACTTCGCCGGCTGGGAAATGCCGCTGAAGTACGGCAGCGAGCTCGCCGAGCACCGCGCGGTACGCGCGGTCGCGGGCCTGTTCGACTTGTCGCACATGGGTGAGATCGCGGTCACCGGACCGCAGTCGGCCGCCGCCCTGGATTTCGCGCTGGCGGGTGAAGCCTCCAAGATCGGCGTCGGCAGGGCCAAGTACTCGCTGATGTGCGATGCCGATGGCGGGGTCATCGACGATCTCGTCGTGTACCGGCTGGGCGACGAGCACTTCCTGGTCGTCGCCAACGCCGCCAACGCGCCGACCGTGGCACGTGAACTGATCAGCCGCACAGCGCAATTCGACGCGCGGGTCGACGACCAGTCACTCGCCACCGCGTTGATCGCCGTACAGGGTCCGGCGTCTGACGCCATCGTCAGCTCGCTCGTGCCGGCAGACCAGCGCGCCACGGTCGCGGATCTCAAGTACTACGCGGTGACCGAAGCCCGGGTCGGCGGCATCGACGTGTTGTTGGCGCGCACCGGCTATACCGGTGAAGACGGCTTCGAGCTCTACGTACCCAACGCCCACGCCGTCGCGCTGTGGCAGGCCTTGCTCACGGCAACCACGGAAGCGGGTGGCGTGCCCGCGGGCCTCGCGTGCCGCGACACGCTCCGGTTGGAGGCCGGGATGGCGCTCTACGGGCACGAGCTGAACTTGACCACCAACCCCTACCAGGCGGGCCTCGGCAAGGTCGTACGGCTCGGCAAGGATTTCGTGGGACGTGAGGCGCTGCAAGAGCTTTCTCAGCAGGCCGTCCCGCAGGTCCTCGTCGGACTCAGGGGTGACACCCGACGGGCGGCACGTGCCGGGTACACCGTGCATCATGGCGACGACGCCGTCGTGGGCACCGTGACGTCGGGCACGCTGTCGCCGACCCTGGGATACCCCGTCGCGCTGGCTTACCTCGACTCGGCGCTCGCGGAACCGGGCACCAAGGTGCAGGTCGATGTCCGCGGGCGGCGGGAGCCCTTCGAAGTCACGCCCGCGCCGTTCTATCGCCGCTCCTGAGCTGCGCCCAACCGAGCTCAGCCCACTACTTCAGACAAGGATCACCATGGCCACCAACACCATTCCCGACGACCGCAGCTACACCGAGGAACATGAGTGGGTGCTCATCGCTCCCGGTGCGGCACTTCCCGGGACTCCAGTTCGCGTCGGCATCACCTCGGTCGCCGCGGCGGCACTGGGCGACCTGGTGTACGTCGACCTGCCCGAGGTCGGGGCCATCATCACCGCCGGCGAAACGTGCGGTGAGGTGGAATCGACCAAGACCGTCTCGGAGCTGTACCCACCGGTGAGTGGCACCGTCACGGCGGTCAACTCCGATGCCGTGGACGATCCCAGCATCATCACCGCCGATCCCTACGACGCGGGCTGGCTGTTCGAAGTGCAGGCCACCGAGGCCGGAAGCCTGCTGACCGCAGCCGAATACGCCGCACGGAACGAGGGCTAGCCATGAGCATCCTGGATGAACGGCTCGCAGATTTCGACCCCGAGATCGCCGCGGCGATCGGCGACGAGCTGCACCGTCAGCGCCTGGGCCTCGAGATGATCGCCTCGGAGAACCATGCGCCGCTGGCCGTGATGCAGGCGCAGGGGTCGGTACTGACCAACAAGTACGCCGAGGGCTACCCGGGCCGCCGCTACTACGGCGGCTGCGAACACATCGACGTCATCGAACGGCTCGCCATCGCCCGCGTGAAGGACCTGTTCGGCGCCGAATTCGCCAACGTGCAACCGCATTCGGGTGCGCAGGCCAACGCCGCGGTGATGCACGCGCTGATCAAACCGGGCGACACCATTCTCGGCCTGTCGCTGGACTGCGGCGGCCACCTCACGCACGGCATGCGGCTGAACTTCTCCGGCAAGCTCTACAACGTCGCCGCGTACGGGGTCTCGAAAGAGGACTACCTGGTCGACATGGATGCGGTCGCCGACGCGGCCCGGGAACATCAGCCGCAGTTGATCATTGCCGGCTGGTCGGCATATCCGCGTCAGTTGGACTTCGCCCGTTTCCGCGAGATCGCCGACGAGGTCGGGGCCTACCTGATGGTGGACATGGCCCACTTCGCCGGGCTCGTCGCCGCGGGCTTGCACCCGTCCCCGGTGCCGCACGCACACGTGGTGACCTCGACGACGCACAAGACTCTCGGCGGGCCCCGCGGCGGTGTCATCCTGACCAACGAGGCCGACATCGCCAAGAAGATCAACTCAGCGGTGTTCCCCGGCCAGCAGGGCGGTCCGCTGGAGCACGTGATCGCGGCCAAGGCAGTCGGTTTCAAAATGGCTGCCCAGCCCGAGTTCGCAGAGCGTCAACAGCGCGTCCTGCGGGGTGCACAGATCCTGGCCGACCGGTTGAGCCAACCGGACGTGAAGGCCGCGGGGATCACCGTTCTCACCGGCGGCACCGATGTGCACCTGGTGCTCGTGGACCTGCGCAACGCGGCCATCGACGGCCAGCAGGCCGAGGACCGGCTCGACGCCGTCGGTATCACCGTCAACCGGAATGCGGTGCCGTTCGATCCCCGGCCGCCCATGGTGACGTCGGGACTGCGGATCGGGACGCCGGCGCTCGCCGCCCGCGGGTTCGGGGACGCAGAGTTCGCCCGCGTCGCCGACGTCATCGCCGCCGCACTCATCGCCGACAGTGGCGCCGATACCGAACATCTTGCCGCGCAGGTGCGTACGCTGGCCGAACAGTTCCCGCTCTACCCGGAGTTGTAATGGCGATCAGCGTGTTCGACCTGTTTTCCATCGGGATCGGGCCGTCGAGTTCACACACCGTCGGCCCGATGCGGGCGGCCGGCATGTTCGTCGACCAACTCACCGCGCGCAACGTGCTCGACCACGTCACCGATGTCCGCGTCGATCTGTACGGGTCGCTCGCCGCCACCGGCGGCGGCCACGGCACCATGCCGGCCATCCTGCTCGGCCTGGAGGGCTACCGGCCCGAGACCATCGAGACCGACGAGATGGAACGGCGGCTGTCGGTCATCCGGGCCGAGGGCAAGATCCGGCTGGGCGGGCGAATCGTGCTCGCCCTCACCGAATCCGACATCGCCCTGCACCCCACGCAGCAGCTCGACCGTCATCCGAACGCAATGACGGTGACAGCCATGTCGGTACACGGCGGCGTGCTCTACAGCGAGACGTACTTCTCGGTCGGTGGCGGTTTCGTGGTGACCGAAGAAGACCTGGCACATCCGCCCGAACGTGCCAGTGGTGCTGGCTCATTCACCTCGGCGGCGGAGCTCCTGGACCTCACCGCGCGGAACGGCATCTCCATCAGCCAGGCCATGATGGGCCAGGAGTCCGCGACTCGCACCGACACCGAGGTGCGTGAGCGCTTGCTGCACATCCGCGACGTGATGCTCGCCTGTGCCACCAACGGGATGTCCCGCGACGGCTACCTTCCCGGCAACCTGATGGTTCGTCGCCGGGCCAAGGACTGGTTCCTGCGGCTCAATGCCGAAGACCCCCAGCGCGATCCGGCGTTCGCCGAGGACTGGGTGAACCTGGTCGCGCTCGCCGTCAACGAGGAGAACGCCTCGGGCGGACGCATCGTCACCGCACCGACCAATGGTGCCGCCGGGATCATCCCGGCCGTCCTGTACTACGCGCTGCATTACACCGCGGCAGGCAAGGCCGATCCCGACGACGCCACCGTCCGCTTCCTGCTGACCGCCGGCGCCATCGGATCGCTCTACAAGGAACGCGCATCGATCTCCGGTGCTGAGGTCGGCTGCCAGGGCGAGGTCGGATCCGCGGCATCCATGGCGGCCGGCGGCCTCGCCGAAATCCTCGGCGGCACACCGCAACAGGTAGAGAATGCCGCCGAGATCGCGATGGAGCACAGCCTGGGGCTGACGTGCGATCCGATCGGCGGCCTGGTCCAGATTCCGTGCATCGAGCGCAACGCCATCTCCGCCGGCAAGGCCATCAACGCCGCGCGCATGGCCCTGCGGGGTGACGGCACCCACCGGGTGAGCCTCGACCAGGTCATCGAAACCATGCGGGCCACCGGCATGGACATGAGCTCCAAGTACAAGGAAACCTCGACCGGTGGCCTCGCCGTCACGGTCAACGTCGTCGAATGCTGAGTTGACATGACCATCGCCCCAGAAGGGCGCCGCTTGCTGCGGCTCGAGGTCCGCAATGCGCAGACCCCGGTGGAACGCAAGCCGCCCTGGATGAAGGCCCGGCTTCGGACCGGCCCCGAGTACCGTGAGTTGTCCGCGCTGGTGCAGCGCAACGACCTGCACACGGTATGCCAGGAAGCGGGCTGCCCCAACATCTTCGAGTGCTGGGAATCGCGTGAGGCGACGTTCCTGATCGGTGGCGACCAGTGCACGCGGCGCTGCGACTTCTGCCAGATCGACACCGGCAAGCCGGCCGAGCTGGACCGTGACGAACCGCGCCGCGTCGCAGAATCGGTGGCGCAGATGCAGTTGCGCTACGCGACCGTCACCGGAGTGGCGCGTGACGACCTGCCCGACGGCGGCGCCTGGCTGTACGCCGAGACCGTCCGGCAGATCCATGCCACCTGCCCGGGCGCCGGTGTCGAACTGCTCATCCCGGACTTCACCGGGACACCCGACCAGCTCGACGAGGTCTTCGGCACCGCGCCAGAAGTGTTGGCGCACAACCTGGAAACAGTGCCGCGGATCTTCCGCCGTGTCCGTCCGGGCTTCGACTACGAGCGCTCGCTCGGGGTGCTGGCGCGAGCGCGGGGTGCGGGCCTGATCACGAAGTCGAACCTGATCCTGGGCATGGGGGAGACCACCGAAGAGGCGCTACAGGCGTTGTGGGACCTGCGCGAGGCCGGCTGCGAATTGGTCACCATCACCCAGTACCTGCGGCCCACCCCACGGCATCATCCGGTCGAACGCTGGGTCACCCCAGCCGAATTCGACGACCTCGACACCGCCGCTCGCGAGATCGGCTTTCTCGGTGTCATGTCCGGACCGCTGGTGCGGTCCTCCTACCGGGCGGGTGCGCTCTACGCGCAGGCCCGCACCGTCATCCAAGAACAGAGGAGCACGCAGTGACCGAAGCAGACGTCGTCATCCTGGGCGGTGGGCCGGGCGGGTACGCCGCCGCGATCCGGTGCGCGCAGCTGGGACGGTCGGTCGTGCTGATCGACGAGGCCGCGGTCGGTGGGACATGCCTGCACCGCGGCTGCATCCCGACCAAGGCGCTGCTGCACGCCGCGGAAGTAGCCGACTCCGCGCGCACCGCAGCGCAATTCGGCATCACCGCGTCGTTCGACGGGGTGGACGTCACCAAGTTGCACGGCTTCAAGAACACCGTGGTGTCGCGCCTGCACAAGGGCCTGACGGGTCTGATTGCGGCCCTGGGCATCACCGTCATCAGTGGCCGCGGCCGGCTGACCGGGCCGACCACCGTCGAGGTCGACGGCACCACCATCAGCGGTGGCGTCATCATCCTGGCCACCGGGTCCGCACCCAAGGTCCCCGGGATGATCCAGACCTCGGACCGCGTGCTCACCAGCGATCAGGCACTCGAACTGGACCGCATCCCGTCCTCGGCCATCATTCTCGGCGGCGGCGTGATCGGCGTCGAATTCGCCAGCCTGTGGACCTCATTGGGCGCCAAGGTGACCATCGTCGAAGCCCTGCCCCGGCTCGTGCCCAACGAGGACACCGCGATCTCGGCCTACCTGGAGCGGTTGTTCCGCCGCCGCAAGATCACCGCCAAGACCGGGGCTCTCGTCACCGGCGTCACCTCCGACGACGATGCGGTCCACGTGACGCTGGAGTCCGGCGACGTGCTGTCGGCCGACGTGCTGCTGGTCGCGGTCGGCCGGGGTCCGCGCACCGCGGACCTGGGGCTGGAAGAGGTGGGCGTCGAACTCGACCGCGGTTTCGTGGTGACCGACGACAAGCTACGCACCAGCGTGCCGACCGTCTACGCGATCGGCGATATCGTGGCCGGACTTCAATTGGCGCACCGGGCATTTCAGCAGGGCCTGTTTGTCGCCGAGCAGATCGCCGGACGCGATCCCGAGGCCGTTGCGGAACTCGGCATCCCCCGGGTCACCTACTGCGATCCAGAGATCGCTTCCGTCGGCCTCACCGAAGGCGCCGCCCGCGAGCAGTACGGCGACGGCGTGGAGACCGTGACGTACGACCTTGCCGGCAACGGCCGCAGCCAGATCCTCAAAGCGTCCGGCGCGGTCAAGCTCGTCGTGGATCCCGCCGGCACTGTGGTCGGCGTGCACATGATAGGCGCCGGGGTCTCCGAGCTGATCGGCGAGGCGCAGCTGCTCTACAACCTGGGCGTCAAGGCCGCCGAGGCTGCCCGGTTCGTCCATGCCCACCCGACGCAGAACGAGGCGTTGGGCGAGGCGCTGATGGCCGTGTCCGGAGCGCCGCTGCACCTGCATGGCTGACGTAGCGCCGAGGATTGCGGTCACCATGTGGCTGCAATCCTCGGCGTTGCGGGTTTAGGCCAAACCGTCCCGGCGGTCCCCGAACTCCTCATCGAGAATCGCGACCAGCCGGTCGACCATCCACTCGGTCAGCAGCTTGCCTTTCTCGGCGCTGGCGGCCTCGGGCGAGGACAGCGTGCCGGTGGCGGTCGACATGCGGGTGTCGATCGGCAGCACGTCGTAGCTCACGACGCGTTCGGGGGCGTCGGCCTTGATGTGCTCGGGGCGCACCAGGTGCGGTGCGTGATGCAGCAGCAGCGACGTTTCGATGACGGCGGCATGTTCGAGCGCCAGGCCCGGGAAGCCGTCGGGCCAGATGGCGTGCTGGCGGTCGGCGGTGAAGTCCGGGTTGGCGTCCTCCATGACGAGGATCTTCAACTCGGGGTGCCGCTCGGAGATCAGGAATGCCGGTTCGTAGATGAAGCCGCTGTTCTCGTAGTGCCAGTTGTAGAGGACGATGTTGCGGAAGCCGGCGCGCTTCAGCTCACTGAGGATGTCCTCGAGCAGTGCGATGTACGTGGTGGCCCGCAGCGACAGCGTGCCCGGAATATGCTGTCCGCCACCGCTTCCCGGCCGGCTCCGGTAGCCGAACGGCACGAACTGCCCGACGATGAGATCGGTCCGCTCGCTGGCGGCTTCCAGCAGCTTCTCGGGGATCAGCCAGTCGGTGCAGACCGGGAGATGGTGGCCGTGCTGTTCGGTCGAGCCGATCGGAATGGCCACCGGAATGTCGGCGGCGGCGGCCGCGGCGATTTCCGGCCACGTCATCTCCCGGTACAGCCGGGACGGCTTCTGCTCGGTCATGTGGAACTCCTTGTGGGTCAGACGTTCTGGGAGACGCCGATGTTGCCGGCGGGGATGCAGGTGGATCGTCCACCGTCGACGACGAGATGCGTGCCCACGGCGTAGCTGGCCCGGTCGGACAGCAGGAACACCACGGCTTCGGCGATCTCCTGCGGCTCGCCGAACCGTCCGGCGGCGACGCTGGAGGCGATTTCGGCGATCTCGGCCTCGGGATCGGCGCTGTCCTCGAATTCGACCATCAACAGGGGAGTGCGCGTGGTGCCGGGGCACACCGAGTTCACGCGGATGCCCCAGGACACCAATTCTGCTGCGGCGCTGCGGGTCATCGCGACGATGGCGCCCTTGGTGGCGGTATAGGCGACGAAGCCGGGCTGTCCCATGAGAGCAAGTTCCGAGCCGGTGTTGACGATGGCGCCGGCGCCGCGGGGCTGCATGACCCGTGCGGCCTCGCGCAGCACGTAGAACGATCCGGCGACATTGATCGCCATGAGGTCGTCGAAATCCTGGTCGGTGGTGTCGACAAGCGGTGCGACACGGGAGATTCCGGCATTGTTCAGGACGGCATCGATGGGCCCGAGCTCGGCCTCGGCCCGGGCGAAGGCAGCCCGCACCGCGGCGGAATCACGCACGTCGACACTCACCGGAAGCGCCCGCCGGCCATACGCCGTCACCTGCCGCACCGCCTCGGACAGGTCGTCCTCCGGGCGGGCCAGCACTGCCACGTCGGCGCCTTCCCGGGCCAGCGTCGCGGCGGTGGCCAACCCGATCCCCGAGGAGGCTCCCGTCACCAGGGCAATACGGTTCGCCATGTCTCCCATGAAGCGTTGTCCCTTCGATTCGTCAGAGTTGCTCAGTGGACCGGATCCAGTCGATCTGTGATTGCAGGCCTTTCTCGAGCTCCCATGCCGGCTCGTAACCGAGGTCGCGGGTGGAGCGGGACAGATCGAACTGCACTTGACGGTCCCAGTCGGGCAGGTAGCCCGGGCCGATCTCGAAGCGGGCCTCCGGTAGGTATTTCTGGAGCAGCGCGGCGGTCTCGAACACCGTCATACGGTCGCCGCCCGAGACGAAGTAGGCCTGCTGGGTCAGCGTGTCGGTGGTGGAGGCCAGCCGGGCTGCGGTGGCGACGTCTTCGACATGCACGAACTGGAAACCATGGTCACCGCCGGACTCGAGGGTGAACGTCTCGCCGCGCAGCCCGGCCCGGATCATGTCGCCGAGCAGGCTGGGCATCCAGAGCCCGGGGCCGTACACCTCGGTGATGCGCAGCGAGACGATCTCCATGCCGTACAGCGAGTTGTAGGCGCTGCCCAGCATCTCGCCGGTCACCTTGGTCACGCCGTACACGGTGGTCGGCGCAGGCTTGATGTCCTCGGTGACGGGGCCTGGCTCGGTGATGTTGCCCAGGGCGCATTCCGAGGAGAAGAAGACGATCCGGCGCACGCCCGTCATCCGCGCCGCTTCGTAAACCGCAAGTGTCCCATCGGCGTTCGCGGCGAACGTGGTCACCGGCAGCTCGATCGACAGCGCGGGGTGGCTCTGTCCCGCGGTATGGATGATGCGATCCACCTCGTACGCGCGCAGCGTCTCGGTGAGACGGGGGATGTCGAACAGCTCGCCAAGAACCGCGACTACTCCGGCTCGGGGGTCTACGGAGTAGTCGCGGTTGTACATGATGACCCGCTCACCGTCGGCCAGTAGTTGGTCCACCAGATGGCGGCCCACAAAGCCGCGGCCGCCGGTGACGAGTGTGGTCATCGTTGTCTTCCTTTTCCTTGGCGTTCGCCGTGCTGATCACATTGCCGTCGCTGCTCTACCGGCGGCAACGGATGAACTGTCGAGGCTCGTTGTCTGACCTTGTGCGATTGCACAAGGCGACTTCATGGGCTTGTGCGGATTCGCGCTCACTGCGCGGGTGTGATCCACGCATCATTGACCAACAGAAGTGACCGACTTGGAGTGCGACTGGTGAACACACAACACATCGACGACGAGCCCGACGTCCTGATCATCGGGGCCGGCGCGTCCGGTGGCGTGGCGGCCCTCGAACTGGCCCAGCAGGGCCTGAAGGTCGTCTGCCTGGAACAGGGCGGCTGGAACCTGCCCGACGATTTCACCGCCGGCAAGCCCGAGTGGGAACTGACCCGGCTCAAGCAGTGGAACGCCAGCCCCAATGTCCGGCAGAACCAAGCCGACTACCCGATCGACAGCAGCGAGAGCCCGGTGGAACCGTTGATGTTCAACGGCGTTGGTGGCAGCACCATCATGTTCTCCGGGCACTGGGTACGGCCCATGCCGTCGGACTTCCGGGTCAAGACCCTCGACGGGGTCGCCGAGGACTGGCCGTTCACGTACGACGATCTGCGCCCGTTCCTCGACGAGGTCACCCACCACATCGGCGCCTCCGGTCTGGAAGGCGATCCGGCCTATCCCGATTCGCACACGTTCCCGCTGCCGCCGTTGCCCATCGGCAAGTACGGCCTCGTCGCCGCCAAAGGCATGGACAAGCTGGGCTGGCACTGGTGGCCCGCGCCCAACGCCATCGCCTCCCGCAAGTACAAGAACCAGGAAGGCTGCCAGCGCTACGGCGCCTGCGAATCCGGGTGTCCGGTCGGCGCCAAGGCCAGCACCGACATCACCCACTGGCGCGACGCGATCAAACTCGGCGTGCAGTTGGTCACCGGTGCCCGCGTGAGCCGCCTGACGACGAACAAGAAGGGCCTGGTCACCGGCGCCGAATACATCGACCGCAAGGGCACCCTGCGGCACCAGGGCGCGCGGGTAACGGTGTTGGCGGCCAACGGAATCGGCACGCCGCGCCTCCTGCTGAACTCCGCAACCGACGGCCTGGCCAACTCTTCTGGCCTCGTCGGCAAGCGGCTGATGACCCATCCCTACGCGTCGGTCTACGGCGCCTACGACGAAGACCTGGAGACGTGGCTCGGCCCTGCCGGCCAAGCGCTGCAGTCGCTGCAGTTCTACGAGACCGACACCAGCCGCGGCTTCGTGCGCGGCGCCAAGTGGAACCTGATGCCCACCGGCGGCCCGCTGGCCCAGACGTTGTGGGAGCCGGGCAGCAACTGGCGTGACAGCTTTGGCGCCAACTTCCATCCGCGCCTGGCGCGCACGTTCGGCCGCTACACCGAATGGGGCATCACCACCGAGGACCTGCCCGACGAATCCAACACGGTCACACTGGATCCCGACGTCACGGACTCCGACGGCATCCCCGCCGCCAAGATCCACTACGAGATCGGCGAGAACTGTCAGCGGATGCTCGACTTCAACGTCGCACGCGCCATCGAGGCGCATGAGGCCGCGGGAGCCGTTGAGGTGCACCCGGTTCCGGTCGTGCGGCACAGCGCCTGGCACCTGCTGGGCACCACCAAGATGGGCACCGACCCGGCCAAGTCCGTCGTCGACGAATGGGGCCGCACCCACGACATCCCGAACCTGTTCATCATCGACGGCAGCACCATGGTCACCTCCACCGGCATGAATCCCACCGCCACGATCATGGCCGTCGCCCTGCGCTCCATGCGGCATCTGGCCGAAACCCGCTCCAGCATCCCGACGGCATTCTGAGGAAGAACCATGCTCACTTCCGAACAGCGCCAGGTGTTCGCCACCTTGGCTGAAGCGCTCATCCCCGCAAGCGACACCATGCCGTCGGCCACCACGGCAGAGGTCTCCGGCGTCCTGCTCGATCAGGTGCTGCGCTACCGGCACGACCTCGTCGACGATCTCACCGCCGCACTGGACTCCAGCGCCGGAAAAGACCCCGAAACCGCGCTCGACGATCTTGCGATCGGGCAGCCCGAGCAGTTCGAGGCACTCACCGTTCTCGCCGCAGGGGCCTATTTCCTCAGTCCCGCAGTCAAATCCGCGATGCCGTACGACGCGGCACCACGCGTCGCCCGCGACGACACGGACACGTACATCGAGATGCTCGAGACCGTCGTCGACCGCGGCTTCGTCATCCGCTGATCCTGCCGTTCTTCACCGAACATCCTGAAATCATCATCACCCCAACGTATAAGGACGTGTCCCATGCCGCATGACAGTGGCTCGAGGGTCGAAACTCTGACAATTCAACCGGTGCCGGAATCCCAGCGCACCGGACAGGTCCGACACCTCTTCTCGTTCTGGTTCACCGTCCAGATCATCCCGCTCGCGGTGGTGACCGGCCTTCTCGGCCCGACGATCTACAAGCTGGACGTCAAATCCACGATCATCGCCGTCATCGTCGGCAGTGCCATCGGCGCGGTGTTCATGGCCCTGCATTCGGTACAGGGTTCGGGCCTCGGCGTACCGCAGATGATCCAGGCGCGCGCGCAATTCGGCATGTACGGATCACTGCTCGTCATCGTGGTGGTGATATTCGCCTATATCGGCTGGATCGTCGCCCTGATGGTGTTGGCACAGCAGACCCTGTGCGCGGTCTTCACGTCGCTGAATACCACTGCCGCAGTTGCCATCAGCACCCTGCTCACCGTGGCCACCGTGGTGATCGGCTACCAGCTCATCCTCCGGCTGAACCGGGTGATGGTATTGGTCTCGGCCGTGGCCCTGGTGCTCACTTTGGTCTATACGTCCAGCGCCGCACTGCACCACCACCCCGGCAGCGGTGCCGGCGGCTCCTTCAATTGGATCGGCTTCCTGAGCATGGCCTCGGTTGCCGGGATCTGGCAGCTGTCGTATGCGCCGTATGTCTCCGACTACTCGCGCTACCTACCGAAGTCGACCTCGTCGCGTGCTGCGTTCTGGTACACCTACGCCGGCACTTTTTTCGGCGCCGTAGGCGCGATGATCGTCGGTGCGCTCCTGGTTGCCGGATTGGGCGCTGATGCCCAGCTGGCGAATCTGTCGAGCATCATGCCTGGTCCAGTTTTCGTCTTCGTGATGCTGGTGTTCTTCTTCGGCGCCATCGACGCCGGCGTCATCAACATGTACGGATCATCGTTGTGCACGCTGACCTGTATCCAGGCCTTCAAATTGACATGGTCGCCCAAGTCGTCGGCCCGCAATGTCGTCGCGGCGGTGATCGGGATCGCGGTCTTCGTCGCTGCCATCAGCTTGACCGACAACTTCTTGGCCGAGTACTCCAACTTCATCAGCATCCTGATGTACCTGCTGATCCCGTGGAGCGTCGTCAACCTGATCGACTACTACATGGTGAAGCACGGCGACTACGACCCGGCGTCGTTCAGTGACCCGAAGAGCGGCTACGGCGCCTTCAACGTACCGGCTGTCCTCAGCTACTTCCTCGGCTTCGTGATCCAAATCCCGTTCATGTCAACGGCTATCTACACGGGCCCGGTCGCCAACAGGATCGGTGGCATTGATACCGCGTGGGTCGTTGGCACGGTGGCGAGTTTCTTCATCTATCTCGGCCTGATCAAACTGTGGCAGAAGCGCGCCGACGCCCTTCCGGTGGCGGTCGCCGCGGAGGTCACGCCATAAGCCAGTCGTCCGCAATCGCGTTCGGTGATCGTGTCGCGAGATACGGTTAGCCGGTGAGCATCACCGTTCGCGAACTGCTGGACATGCCGCACCTTCAGCTTCGGCTGCATTCGGGCAAGGCAGGTCTGGACCGTCAGGTCACCTGGACGCACACGTCGGATCTGCCCGAACCGTGGCAATGGGTCAGCAGCGGTGAGTTGTTGATGACCAACGGCATGTCGTTTCCCGCCGACGCCGACGGCCAGGAACAACTGCTCGACGAACTGCACCGGATCGGCGCCAGCGGGCTGGCCATCGGCGAGCAGATGTACTGCCCGAAGCTCACCCAACGATTCACGCAGGCCAGTGAACGCCTCGGGCTGCCGGTGCTCTGGATCCGCTATCCCATGCCCTTCGTGGCGATTTCGCGGGCCATCGCCGAGGCCACGCTCCTCGAACAGTCTCAGCGCCTCATGCGGACGGCACGTATCTACGACGCACTGCGCCGGACCACCGGTGGCGATGTGGCCCGGTCGCGTACCGCCGATGCCCTCACCAAGGAGCTGCGGTGCCCGGTCTTCGTCTGCGATCGCGTGACCGCCGAGGCGTATCACCCCGATGGCCCGCACCCGCCCGACGATGTGAAAGCCACGGTCCGGACGGCGTCACAGGGCACCCTGGTCGCCGGTGCCCGGTCGGTGCTGACGCCCAGCGGCGTCGAGGTCCTGGTCGGCGAGGTGCCCACGCACGACAACGCGGTCCTGGCGGTCATCCGCGAGGGCGGCGTGGCCCTCGACGGCGTGCTCATCCAGCATGCGGCGACAGTCGTGGCCCTCGAGCTGTCTCAGACGCACCTGGCGCTCGAACACACCCGCCGCTCCGGCGCCGAGCTCACGGCCCAGCTCATGGACGGCAGTATCGACCGCCGGGGCGGGCGTCGCCAATTGCTGTCCCTGGGACTCGATCCGACGCACTCGGTGTTCGTCTCGGCAACCGGTGCCGATGAACGACGGCTACGGGATCTCCATGTGGCGTTGTGGCGCCGCCGGATTCCGCACGTGACGGCATTTCGTTCGGGCGTCGCCCACGCCGTCGTCCCCGGTACCGACGAAGCCGTCGACGCCATCGTCGCATCGCTCGGTCCGAACGCCAGGGTCGGTGCCAGCCGGGCGCTGCAATCGGTGGCTCGTTCCGCGGAATCGGCGCGCGAAGCGACCTGGGCGCTGGGCACCGCGCAACGGACCGACGCGCGACTGGTTCGGTACGGCAGCGCCACCTCGTGGTTGGGCGTGGGTGGGGTGGACGATGCCCAGGCCATGGTGGAGCGGTGGTTGGGTCCGCTCATCGAACACGATGCGCAGCACCGGACGGGGCTCGTCGAAACTCTGGAGGCGTTCTTGGCCAACCAACGGTCGTGGCAGCGCACTGCCGAAGCGATGAACGTGCACCGCCAGACGGTGCTCTACCGCATCCACAAAGTTGAAGAACTCACCGGTGCCCATCTGACCGATACCGCCGATATCGCGCAGCTGTGGCTGGCACTGCAGTCACGAGACCTGTTGGGCGGCAGCAGGTGACGGCGACGGCCCCGCCGGTGCGGATCGGCGTTCTCGGTGCGGCCCGGATCGCGCCGCTGGCGCTCATCAAACCGGCGAGGGGCCGCAGCGATGTCGTCGTGGCGGCGGTGGCCGCACGTGACACCGCGCGGGCCGACCAGTTCGCCGCGCGTCACGGCATCGGTACCGCATATGGGAGTTACGACGCGCTGATCGCGGATCCCGAGGTGGACGCGGTGTACATCCCGCTACCGAATGGCCTGCACGGCAGGTGGATCCGGGCCGCCCTCGACGCCGGTAAACATGTGCTCTGCGAAAAACCGTTCACCGCCAACGCAACTGAGGCCCAGGACATCGCACAGCGGGCGGCGGCGACAGACCCCGTGGTGATGGAGGCGTTCCACTACCGCTACCACCCGCTGGCGCTGCGAGTGGAGGAGATCATCGGCTCAGGTGAATTGGGGAAGCTGCAGCACGTCGAGACGGCGATGTGCTTTCCGCTGCCCAAGTTCTCCGACATCCGGTACAACTACGCGCTCGCTGGTGGCGCGACGATGGACGGCGGCTGCTACGCCATCCACATGGCGCGCATCTTCGGCGGCGGTACTCCCGAGGTGGTATCGGCGCAGGCGAAACTCCGGGACGGGCAGGTCGACCGCGCCATGACGGCCGAATTGCGTTACCCCGCAGGGCACACCGGCCGCATGCGCTGCAGTATGTGGTCGACGAGCCTGCTCGCGATGAGCGCGCGGGTCATCGGAGAGCACGGCGAGCTGCGGGTCCTCAATCCCGTGCTGCCCCAGCTGTACCACCGCCTCGCGGTCCGCACCGCGAACGGCAAACGCGTGGAACGATTTCCACGGCGCGCGTCCTACAGCTATCAGCTGGACGCCTTCGCCGGTGCGGTATTGCGCGGCGAACCGGTCAAGACCACGCCACAGGATGCGGTCGAGAACATGACCGTCATCGATGCCGTCTACCGGGCCGCCGGACTTCCGGTGCGGGAGCCGGCATGACACCGCCTGGGGATCGGCTCGGCATCGAGGCACTGAGTGCATTCGGCCTGCCGCCCCTCGAATTCGTGGATCTGGCCGCGGATCTCGGGTGCCGGTACATCACGGTCTTCCTCCGGACCCTCGCCGTGCTGCCACTGGGCTATCCACCGTTCTCGCTCCTGGACGACAGTCGGCTGCGGGCAGACCTGCTGGCCGCCATGGATCACCGCGGCGTCAGCATCTCGCTGGGGGACGGATTCCTCGTGCTGCCCGGCGCCGACATGCGGTCATTCGCGCGGGATCTCGACCTGATGGCCGAGCTGGGGGTGCCGCGCATCAACGTGGTCAGCCTCGATCCGGACCTCGACCGCACCTGCGATCAGGTGGGCACCCTTGCAGAACTCGCCGCCCAGCGGCAGATCGAGACCGTCATCGAACCCGTGCCAGGCCTGACGATCGGTGATCTGTCCACTGCAATTGCTGTGCTCCAACAGGTTTCGCGGCCCGACGTCCGGCTCCTCGTCGACACCATGCACCTGGTGCGGTCGGGTTCGGGCGCCGGGGACATCTCCGCGCTCACTCCAGACCGGATCGGTTACGCGCAACTCTGCGACACCACCCTGGCGCCACAGACCGACAACTATGCCGAAGAAGCCATGTTCGAACGGATGGTGCCGGGGGAGGGTGAGCTGCCGCTGGCGGAAATCCTTGCGGCACTTCCCGACGACGTCGTCATCGGACTGGAAGTACCACAACGCGCACTGGCGTTGGCCGGCGTCGGCCCCGCAGAACGGCTCAGACCCTGCGTCGAAGCGGCGCAGGGTCTGTTGCGGCAGCGCCGGCTCAGCCGGCCAAGGACTGCTTGAAGCGACGGACCATGAGGGCCACCACCGCGCCGATGACCAGAACGACGACGGACCCGACGACGTTGACCAAGCCGTTGGCGACGTCGAACGGGAACGTGAAGATGATGCCCAGCAGGACGGCGACCTGAATCAGCAGGCCGACGCCGACCACGGCACTCAGCCGGATGTGCAACGCGTGCAGTGCGGCGGTCGGGGTGTGCGTCGTGGCCGCCGGCATGAATCGGGCTGCGACGAAGTGCGTCATGGGCTTTCCGAGCACGCAGCTCGCCAGGAACACCGCGGCCGCCACGCCGCCGACGAGCGTCTGCCCGGCCAGCACCAGCCGGGGATCGGTGGTGACCAGTGCGACCGCCAGGGTCAGGCCGAACATCAACATGAGGTATCCGGAATACGGATCGAGCTGACGAGCTTTCACAAGCCCGTTTGCCACCGGGATACCGGCGACGATCGTCGCGGCCAACAATGCGAAGTACTCGGAATGCCCGGTGGCACGAAGGCCGTAGAAGGCGACCAACGGGGTGCCGATCTCGAGGACGGTCCGGATGATCACGCGGCGTTTGGCAGCGGATCGGGCGACGTCCGGGCGGTCGACCGGCTCCGGTCCGATGGTGTCGATCGACATGGCGGTCATGGTGATGTCCTTCCCGGACGAGTCGGTGGCCTCGCGGTTCAGCGATGCCTACAGCGTCTCGCTCGGGCCGCCGCGGGTCTGTCGGGCGAACGGTTGACGAGGGGGACGAAATCGCTGTCCACCGAACGGGGGAGCTGCTGGCGTCGCCCACCGGCGATGAACGTCAAAAGCCCACGTCAACCGGCGTATCCGCGCTAGTGTCGTCTCGACCTCACTCCCGTAAGGAGACAGCCATGGGCAGCTATCGGACCGTTCTCGTCGGGACTGACGGCTCAGACTCGTCGATGAAGGCAGTCGAGCACGCCGCCACGTTCGCCGCTCAGCAGGGCGCCAAACTGGTGATTGCGACGGCCCATTTCCACGAAGTCGAGAAGGGGAGCTGGGCGCGAGCGGCCGCACCGGAAAAGGCCAGTGATCGGCGGGCCGAGGATGTCCTCGGGCGTGACGCCGGATACCGGGTGCACGGTGACGCGCACGTGTACGAGATTCTCCGCGACGCCGGCGAACTCGCGCGTGGCGCGGGCGCACAGGACGTCGTGGAGCGGTCGGTGATCGGTGCACCCGTCGAAGCGCTGACCACGCTGGCACGAGACGTCGACGCCGACCTGATCGTCGTCGGCGATGTCGGACTGAACACGACAGCGGGACGCCTGTTGGGCTCGGTGCCTGCCGACGTTGCGCGTAAGGCCAAGATCGACATCTTGATCGTGCACACCGTCGACTGACCCGGTGCCCATGTCGACGCACGACTACGCCACGTACGAGGAGTTCGGCCGAAAGTTCTTCGAGATCGCGGTCACCGCTGACCGCGTGGCCGAGGGCTTCGGCACGATGGCCGGCGACACCTTCGAGCTCGGGCCGTTTCCCGCGGGGCCGGCCGGGATCGCGCGGGTGACGGCGCGGGTCAGCATCGAGCAACCACAGGTGACACGTAGAGACGGCGACATGATCGCGTTCGACGTTCGCATTCCGCTGGACATCGATCTGCTCATCGACCTGCGCGTGGACCGCTCCCGGTTCGAGGTGACGGGCGAGATCGCGCTGATTGCAACCGCACGCGCCGCGGAACCGCTGCTGCTGATCATCGATATCCCGAAGCCGCATCGCAAAGACATCACCGTCAACGTGACGTCCCAGACGCTGCGGGGCGAGCTCCTGCGGATCGTGGCCGATGTCGACTCGGAGATCAAGCGCGTCATCGCCAAGCAGGTGGGCCGCCGGATCGAAGCGCCCGAGGCGCAGCAGGCGAAAGTCGTCGACATCGGCAAGCGGATTGCCAGCGCCTGGACCGGAGTCTGACGGCGCCGACGGGGTACCGTGCCTGCATGACGGTGTATGCCATTGCGCAGCTTCGGTTTACGGATCGGCCCGCCTACGACAGGTATCACAGCCGGTTCATGGGCGTCTTCGCGAAGTACGCGGGAACCATCCTCGCCGCCGACGAGGCGCCCGCGGTCATCGAAGGCGACTGGGATCGCGAGAAGGTGGTCCTGATGTCGTTCCCCGACGAGTCGTCGTTCCGTGAATGGGCGAATTCACCTGAGTATCAGGAAATCTCGGTCGACCGCCGGGCCGGGTCGGATGCCGTCGTCCTGCTCGTCAAGGGAATCGGTGCGTCCTAGGCGGAATACCCTAGGCCCCGGCTACGGCGGCGATCCGCGACTCGATGAGTCCGGCCAACTGCTGACCGACCGTGATCAGCGCGCTGCCGTCGCGGCCCGCGCGGGCGAGTAGGAGCCCGCCTTCTATTCCGGCCAACACGGTCAGGGCCACGTCGGCGGCCTCGTCACCTGACAGCCCTGCCGCGGTCAGGGCTTCGGCGATCACCTTCCGCCAGCTGGTGAAAGCTCGATCGCACACCGCGCCGATCGTCTCGGACTGGGCGGAGGTTTCGAGGGCCACCGTGGCGATCGGGCAGCCGTCCGCCCAGCCGCTGCGTTCGAGTTCGCGCGCACCGACTTTGGTCCACATGCGGACGGCGTCGGCCGGCCCGTGCTGTGACATCGCGTACCGCAGCATCTGCTCGTACTCCGCCGCCGCGCCGGTCAACGCATCGACGGCCAATTGCTCTTTGCCGCCGGGGAAGTGGTGGGCCTGCGATCCCCATGGTGCGCTGCTTTCGGCAATGACCTGACGCCATCCCGTGGCGGCAAAACCCTGACGCCGGAACAGCGTTGCGGCCGAGCGGACGATGCGATCGCGCGAATCGGAGATGCGGGGCATCGAGAAAGAATAGCTTGACAAGACAAACGTCATAATAAGACACTCGTCCTATGTCATTGATGCAGTCTCTGACCTTGCTCGGTACCGGCTCGTTGCGGTGGGATGATGTCGCCGCCCCGGTACTCACCGGCCCCGGGGAGGCCATCGTTCGGCCGGTGGCGGTCGCGACATGCGACCTCGACACGCTCGTCCTCCGGGGCAGCTATCCCTTGCCGGGTCCGTATCCGTTGGGGCATGAAGGTGTCGCTGAGGTCATCGAAATCGGCGCCGACGTACACAGCGTGGCGATCGGGGATCTGGTCGTCGTACCGTTCCAAATCTCATGCGGCACTTGCGAACCGTGCCGACGCGGGCGCACCGGCAACTGTGCGAGCCATCCCAGGATGTCGACGTTCGGGCTGGGGCAGATGGGCGGGCTGCAGTGGGGCGGTCTGCTCGCTGATCGGGTCCGGGTTCCGCACGCCGACGCCATGCTGGTCCCCGTGCCGCACGGCGTCGACCCCGCCGTCGTCGCCAGTGCCAGCGACAACATCCCGGACGCCTGGCGGGCCGTCGGGCCTCAACTAGCCGCTGAGCCAAGCGCGGAAGTCCTGGTGGTCGGCGGCGCGGGCGGGCCGCACTCGATCGGGCTGTATGCGGTTGGGCTCGCAGTGGCGGCGGGGGCCGGATCGGTGACCTATGTCGACACCGACCCGCAGCGGCTGTCCATCGCGGAGAAATACAGTGCGGCGGTGGTGGACGGTGTACCGGCCCGAAAGGTCGGCAGTTTCGCGATCACGGTGGACTCCAGTAGCACCGAAGCCGGACTTCGTTGTGCGCTGAACAGCACCGCTGCCGATGGGGTGTGCACGAGTACCTCTGTGTACCTTCAGGATCCGCAGATCCCGATGTTCGCGATGTACTCGCGCTGCTGCACCCTGCACGCCGGACGTGCACACGTCCGCCCGGCGATTCCCGAGGTGCTGAAACTCGTCGCAGCCGGCGAGTTCGACCCCACGCTCGTCACCACCACCCATGCCGCGTGGGACGACGCCATCGACGCACTGGCGGAGCCCACGATGAAAGTTGTTGTCACGCGCGATGGTTCGTACTGATCAGACCGGCGCGATGTAGTTGCTGCTGTAGAACTCCGCCGGAACTTGCGAGTGAGCCGACGGCAGGTCCACTGCCAGCCACAAGCCGGTGGTGCCGGCCGGGATGGGCGCCTGCAGTGTGACGCTGCCGCTGCCGTAGGCATCGGTGACGAGTGTACCGGTGGTGATGCTGGGATCACCGGCCAGGCAGCCCAGCGCCGCGTGTGGTGCGGGGATCACCCGCACGACGTAGCGCGCGTCGTCGGCGCCGTTCGTCACGTCGATGTGCGCGACCGCGATGTGCCCATCCGAGGTGATCTCGGCGAAGGGTCTTGCGCTCGCGCGACCCAATTGCGTAGTCACCAGTTGAAAGTCGCACGTGTGCATGTTGGCGAGCAGGAGCATCCGATGGGCAGGCGATGCGGATGCCGACGTGGCCACCGTCGTCAAGGTTGCACTCATTGCCGCTGAGATGACCACGGCTCGCGCGATTGCGGCCCGGGTAGTTGCTGCGGTGGTCACTGTGAACCTTCTTGTCCGTGCGTGAAATAGATTGACGCACTGCGTGTTCAACAGCCTATGAAGGTCAGGGGGCGGCCCGGATCGTGCTGCGGTCGGAGATCGGCCTGGTGCTTCCTACTCCCGGGGTAGGTATCGATCGCCACCCACGGCACGATGCCGGCGCTGGCGGCGTGCCTAGCTCGCCGGCGCGACGCCGTTCAGGACGAAGTCGATGACGGCACCGGCGACGTCGCGCTGCGTCTTTCCCGAGCCGACGGCGTTGTGCAACAGCGCTGTCATCATGACCGCGCCGAAGATGCTGACCGCATCGGTGTGTGGCTCCGCGACACGTTTCAGGGTGCCGTCGGCGGCACCGGCCTCGAGCACACGCGCGATGGGTTCGTAGAACGCGTCCTGGACGGCGGAGGCCAGGTCGGGGAGGCGGATGGCGCGGCCCAGGTCGCCGACCAGCGCCATGCTGGTTCCCGGCCGATTCATCGTGTGCGCAACCTGCGCGGTGATGACGGCTTTGAGTCGTTCCCGCCCGCTACCGGCGGAGTCGGCGGCAGCGGCAACGTCACGAGCCAGGTCGCCCAGTGAATCCCGCAGCAGAAAACCGAGGATGTCGTCCTTGCCGGTGAAGTAGTAGTACAGCGTGGCCTTCGGCACGCCGGATGCGGCGGCGATCTCTTCGATCTTCGTGTTTTCCAGGCCTTTGGCGGCGATCAGGTCGGCCGCGGCATAGAGCTTGCTCGCCACCGCCGCGGGCACGGCCCGTCCCGTCTGCTCAACCACGAATCGAAGTGTACGAGCAGCACGCCGGCGGAATTCTGGGACCGTGGAACCGACATCCAAACTGATATGTTGTACTCAAAGTCTAAACCACCAGTTCTAGGTGCAAGGTCGGGAGTGATCAACATGAGCAGCGTCACCGCAGACGTCGTTGTGGTCGGCTACGGAGCCGCGGGCGTGTCGGCGGCGCTCGAAGCGCGCGCTCAGGGCGCGGACGTTCTTGCCATCGACCGTTTCAACGGGGGCGGTGCCACGCAGGTGTCCGGCGGGATCATCTACGCCGGCGGTGGCACGTGGGTCCAGCGCCAGGCCGGCATCGACGACAGTGCCGACGCGATGTACACCTACCTGCACGCCGAGGTCGGCGACTCGGTGCGGCCGGAAACACTGCGGCGGTTCGTCGACGGCAGCCCCGCGATGATCGACTGGCTCACCGCACACGGCGTGCCGTTCGAAGCATCGGTGTGCCCGTACAAGACGTCGTACCCCAACAACAAGTACTACCTGTACTACTCGGGGAGCGAGAACTCCGGACACTTCCGTGCGCTCACCCCACCGGTGCAGCGCGGTCACCGGGCCAAGGGGCCGGGTGCTTCGGGCAAGAAGATCTATCACCCACTGGCGGCGTCAGCGCGCCGGGCGGGCGTGCGCACGATGTTCCACACGCGCGCCGACACACTGCTGACCGACGCTGCCGGTCGGGTCGTAGGGGTCCGGACGAACACCTTGGCGCACGCCCCGGCGTGGGTGCAGCGGCGCTACGCGATGTACGGCGCGCTCGCCGTGAAGCCGGGCATCTACTACCCGCCGCTGCGCGCGGTGATGGAGCGGCGTCTGGCCGCCCTCGAGCGCCGGTACGCCCAGACGGTCGATATCCTTGCCCGCAAAGGCGTGATCCTTTGTGCCGGTGGCTATATCGCGAATCGCGAACTGATCGAGCAGCACGCTCCGGGCTATCGCGATGGCCTGCAGCTCGGCACCAGTGCGGACGACGGTAGCGGCATGCAGTTGGCTGTCGACGTCGGCGCGGCCGTGGACCGCCTGGACAACGTATCCGCGTGGCGGTTCATCACGCCGCCCAGTGCGATGCTCGGCGGGCTTGTCGTCGACGAACACGGACAGCGCTTCATCGACGAAACCCGGTACGGCGCAGCCATCGGCAACGCGATGGTGCAGGGCCACAACGGCCGGGGCTGGGTCCTGGCCGACCGCACGTTGCTCGAACAGGCGCGCAAACAGCTACCGCAGCAGGCGATCTGGTTCCAGCGCCTGCAGATGGAGGCGATGCTGCGGGCCGATCGCGTGGAGGCCGACACCATCGAGGCCGTCGCCGCCAAGGCGGGCGTCGACGCGGCGGGACTGCGCCGGACCGTCGCCGAGCACAACGAGGCGGCGGCAGCGGGGCGCCCGGATCCGATGGGCAAGCCGGCCGAATACGTCCACCCCATCGAACAGGGGCCCTACTCGCTGATCGCGATCTCGATCAAGCGCAGCCTGATCAACCCGTGCCCGATGTTCACCCTCGGCGGCCTCATCGTCGACGAAGACACCGGCGCCGTGAAAACCCCTGAGGGACAAGCGATCGACGGCCTCTTCGCAGCAGGACGCACCGCGCTCGGCATCTGCGCCAACTCCTACGTGAGCGGACTGTCGCTCGCCGACTGCGTGTTCTCCGGACGACGTGCCGGCGCGCACGTCGTCCAGCTCCCTTCCATCAGCGCTCGCTGAGCGACAGGTCGTCGTCGTCGGACTTCTGGGCCGGCGATGGCCACTGGGCGGGAACCGGGCGCTGGCGCACGATCTGCGGCCACCAGAACCACTTGCCCAGTAGTGCCGCGATCGACGGTGTCATGAACGAGCGCACCACCAACGTGTCGAACAGCAGACCCAGGCCGATGGTCGTGCCGATCTGCCCGAGGATCACCAGTGGACTGAAGATGAACGCGGCCATCGTCGCCGAGAACACCAGACCGGCTGCCGTGACGACGCTGCCGGTGCCACCCATCGACCGGATGATGCCGGTGTTGAGGCCGGCATGCATCTCCTCTTTGAACCGGGACACCAGCAGCAGGTTGTAGTCGGCGCCGACCGCCAACAGCAGGATGATCGCGAGCGGCACCACGACCCAGTACAGATGGATGCCGAAGATGTACTGCCACACCAGAACCGACAAACCGATCGATGCGCCCAGCGACAGCACGACGGTACCGACGATGACGGCCGCGGCGACGATGCTGCGGGTCACGATCACCATGATCAGCAGGATGAGCGCGACTGCCGCCAGTGCGGAGATCAACAGGTCGTACTTGGTGCCCTCTTGAATGTCCTTGTTGGTGGAGCCGATACCTGCGATGTAAATCTTGGCGTCCGACATGGGTGTCGCCTTGAGGGCATCGAACACCGCGTCCTTGATCGCGTTGATGTGCGGGATGGCCTCGGGGTTGGCGGGGTTGCCCTGGTGCGTCACGATCATGCGCGCCGCTTTGCCGTCGGGTGACAGGAACAGCTTGAGCCCGCGCTTGAAGTCGGCGTTGTCGAAGGCCTCGGGCGGCAGGTAGAACGTGTCGTCGTTCTTGGCGTCGTCGAACGCCTTGCCCATGGCCGTCGCGTTCTTCAGGGCCTCGTCGCTCTGGGAGTTGGTGCCACCCGTGGTCGCGTAATTCGACAGCGTCAGTTCACGATTGCGTTCCTGGATGGCGATCTGCGGCGGGATCAGCGCGACCAGTTGCGGTTGCAGAGCGTCCAACTTGTCGAGGCTGGCCGTGATGTTGCCGAACTTGTCGGAAAGATCGGCGATACCGTCCAGCGAGTCGAACACCGACCGCAGCGCCGCGCACATGGGGATGTCGAAGCAGTGCGGTTCCCAGTAGAAGTAGTTCCGCAACGGTCGGAACTGGTCATCGAAATCGGCGAGCTTGTTGCGCAGATCGTTGACCGTGACGACGGTGTCGTGGAACGCCTCGACCTGCTCATGGGTCGCTGCCGCGCTCTGCTTCTGCAGCGAGAGCTGCTGCTTGAGCACGCCGATCGTATTGTCGATCTCGCCCGCCTGCTTCAGCAGATCGTTGGCCCGGTCCTTCTGGTAGCCCAGGTTCATGATCTGGCTCGCGCTGGATGCGCTGATCTGGAACGGGATGGAGCTGTGCGTGATCGGCGTGCCCAGCGGGCGCGTGATCGATTGCACCAGAGCGATTCCCGGTGTGTGCAGCACGGCCTTGGCCGCGCGCTCGAGGATCAGCATGTCCGCCGGATTCCGCATGTCGTGGTCGGCTTCGATCATCACGAGCTCGGGGTTGATGCGGGCCTCGGTGAAATGCCTTTCGGCGGCTTCCATACCGACGACGCCGGGTGCGCTGGCGGGGATGTACGGGCGGTTGTCGTAGCTGACTTCGAAGCCGGGCAGGGCGAACACCCCGATGAGCGCGATCGCGCCGGTGACCACGAGGATCGGTCCGGGCCAGCGCACGATGGCGGTACCGATCTTGCGCCAGCCGCGCGCCCGCTGGGCGACCTTGGGCTCCATCAGTCCGAAGCGGGTGGCGATCAACAAGACCGCGGGGCCCAGCGTCAGCGCGGCCGCCAATGTCACGAGAACCCCGATGGCCGCGGGGATTCCGAGGGTCTGGAAGTAGGGGAGCCGGGCGAAGCTCATGCACGCGACGGCGCCGGCGATCGTCAGGCCGGAGCCCACCATGACGTGGACCGTGCCGTGCCACATGTCGTGGTAGGCCGATATTCGGTCCATGCCCTTGCCGCGCGCCTCCTGGTAGCGGCCGACGACGAAGATGGCGTAGTCGGTGCCCGCCGCGATGGCCAGCAGGGTCAACAGGTTCGTCGCGTAAGTGGACAGACCGATGACGCCGGCATGGGCGAGAACGGCCACGACACCGCGGGCCGCCATGAGCTCGACGGCGACCGTCAGCAGGACGATCAGCATCGTCACCAGTGATCGGTAGACAAAGAGCAACATGATGCCGATGACCAGGAACGTGACACCGGTGACCTCGTTGGTGCCCGCGCTGCCGACCTCGAAGTTGTCGGTCACCAATGGCGAAGCGCCGGTGATGTAGGCCCGGATACCGGGCGGCGGCGGATCATCGGCGACGATCTTGCGCACGGCGTCCACGGAGATGTTCGACATCGCCTCGCCCTGATTGCCGCGCAGATACAGCTGGGTCAGGGCGGCCTTGCCGTCCTTGCTCTGGGAGCCGCCGGCGGTGAGCGGGTCACCCCAGAAGTCCTGCACGTGCTCGACGTGCTCTTTGTCGGCCTGGAGCCGCTTCACCAAGCCGTCGTAGTAGTTGTGTGCCTCGGGCCCGAGCGGCTGGTCGCCCTCGATGACGAGCATTGCCGCACTGTCGGAATCGAATTCGTGGAAGACCTCGCCAATGTGTCGCATCGCGAGAATGCCCGGCGCATCGGCTGCGTTCTGCCCGACCGAGCGTTCCCAGCCGACAACCTCGAGCTGCGGCGCGATGGTGTTGGAGCCGGCGGCGATGACGATCCAGATCAGCAGGATCGGTAGGGACAGCTTGCGGATGAGGCGGGCGGGCAGGGAGCCCTCGACGGCGGGATCGGTCCGGTGCTCGCTCATGCGGTCTTGTCCAGGCACGAGATGTATCCGTTCACGTGGTTCGTGGACCTTTCGTCCTTGACGATGCCGTTGACGGTGATGCGGCACCCGATGGTGCTGCCGTCACCCTGGGCGCGCAGGTCGGCGTACATGGTCGGGTCGTCGGTCGTCAGCTCCTGCGACCACGGCAGGGTGACGTTCTCGACGCGCTGCGGCTGCGCATTGATGTCCAGAAAGTTGATGGTGGCCACGGATCCGGGCGTGCCGAATACCTCGAACAGCACCTTTTTCGGGTTGTAGCCCGTGTTCTCCAGGGCTTCTGATCCGGGTCGCGATATCTCGTTGTCGGAGCCGAAGATGCCCCGCAATCGGTCGACACTGAATGCGACCAAGGCGACTACGACAATCGCCACGATGGCGATCCACTGCCGGCGTGCCAACTTGCTCACCGAAAACTTGCTCAAGCCACAGCCTTTCGACGCCCCCGATGACGAAGAGCCGCAGCGATCTCGTCAAATCGTCCCGTAACGGAGAACGGTACGGTACCGTACGCGCGATCGCAACCGGGTTGACATATGAGCAAAACCCTGCGCTCAATGCCTTAACGAGGTGCAACACCGTGGTGTAACTCTGGTATTCCATCTGTGTGCGATCTGGAAGAGGTGTGGCGATGTCGGGCGACATGTGCGATGCCTCGAGCTGCCCGTGGAGTGAGCGCGAAGCCGAACTGCTGGCGATCACGCTGGAGTTGTTGCAGGAGCACGGGTATGACCGGCTGAGCGTCGAAGCGGTGGCGACCAGGGCCAAGGCCAGCAAGGCGACGATGTACCGACGCTGGCCGTCGAAGGCCGACCTGGTGTTGGCCGCCTTCATCGAAGGCACCCGGAACTCGGCGGTGCCGCCCCACACCGGCTCGCTCCGTGGAGATCTCCTCGAGATCGGCCGGTCCGTCTGCGAGCAGGCTCAGGTACATACCCGGACCATGCGGGCTGTGCTCAACGAGATGTCACACAGCCCCGGCCTCCAGTCGGTCATGCAGGAGAAGTTTGTCCTACAGCGCAAGTTGGTGATCGACGGTGTCCTGGCCGACGCCGTCGAACGCGGCGAGATCGACGCCGCAGCCATCGACGAGGAGATCTTCGACGTGTTGCCCGGATACCTGGTGTTCCGGGCGCTCGTCTCCGATCGGCCACCCACCGAAGAGACGGTGCGCATCATGGTCGACGACGTGCTGCTGCCCAGCCTCACCCGCCACCGGCCGAAGTAGGCCGGCAGGCCGTCGTGGTCAGCGTCCGGACGCCCGGTCGCCGACCAGCGTCATGACGGTGCTCGTGGCGGTGGCGACGGTCTTGCCGTCACTCTGGCGCACGATATCGCAGTGGTAGTGCGTGATCGTCTTGCCCGAGTGCGTTGGGACGGCGCGGGCGGTCAGCGTGTCACTCCACACCGGACGCAAAAACACCGCGCGTAGGTCGATGCTCGTGAACGACTCAGCCGGTCGCATGAGCGTGGAGTGCGCCGTCCCGATCGCCGCGTCGGCGAGCTCGACGAGGAACCCACCGTGCACCGTCCCCTGTTGATTGCCGTGCCGGTCCGCGTCGACCTTGACGGTCACAGACGCAGTGCCGGAACCGATTTCGGTGATCTCGAAGTCGAGCAGCTGTGAGATCGCCGTTGGATATCTCATATGAGTACGGTCGTCCGGCTGTGAGGTGCCCGCCAGGCGCCGCTGCAGGAACTCCAGCACGGGCAGCTGGTCGGCTTCGGTATCGGGCATCGGTTTCTCCTCGGGGTGGCAGCCGGGAGTGGCTGACACCCGAACCTACGATCCTTAAACTGATGCAATCAACGGATTGTCATAGGGATAGGGACCGCGGTGCGGACGGAGCGCTACAAGATCGTCGCCGATGAGATCGCTGCCGCCATCCGTGCCCGTGACCTGCCGGCGGGAACGCGACTGCCGACCCATCGTGAGTTGGCACTGGAGCGCGGGATCGCGCTGCCCACCGCCACCAAGGTGTACCGCGAACTCACGGCGGCGGGCCTTGTGGTGGGGGAGCCCGGAAGAGGTACGTACGTAAGGGATCTCAGTGGCTTCGCGGGCCTGGAGCCGCTGCGGTTGCCGGCCGGCGCGCGCGTCGCAGACCTGTCCTTCAACCAGCCTCTCGCGACCGAGCAGTCGGAGCAGCTCCGTCATGCGCTCCGCGACCTGGCGGCCGAAGGTGACCTGGGGGCGCTGCTGCTCCAGCAGCCGCCGGGTGGCCGTACTGTCGATGCTGCCGCCGTGGCCACCCATCTGCTCGATCGCGGACTCGATGTCCCGCCGGGCAATGTGCTCTTGACCGCCGGTGCGCAACACGCACTCGACGTCGTCGTCACCGCGGTGGCAGACCCGGGTTCGACGCTGGCCGCCGATGCGGTCACCTACCCGGGGCTCAAGCTGCTCGCCGACAGCCGCCGTCTGGATCTGGCGGCAGTGCGGTGCGGGCCGGACGGCACGGACCTCGAGTCGCTCGACCGGCTCGCTCGGCGGCGCAAGATCGCCGTTCTGTACGTGTTGCCGACCGTGCACAACCCACTCGGATTCGTCCTGGATTCGGCTGCGCGACAACACATCGCCGCATTGGCCCGCCGGTACGACTTCGCCATCATCGAGGATGCCACCTATGCGTTCCTGGCGCCTGCCGCGCCCGCACCCATCCAGACGCTGGCGCCGGAGCGGACCTTCTACGTGGGGAGCTTCTCGAAGAATCTCGCTACGGGCCTGCGCGCCGGGTATCTGGTGGCACCGGCCGCGGACCGCAGCCGGCTGGTCCGGGCGCTGCGAGCCACGAGCTGGGGAACCAGTTCTCTCGCAACGGCTCTCGTCACCCGCTGGATTCGCGACGGTACCGTGTCGCGGCTCGAGAAGGCCCGGCGTGAAGACGCGCGGGAACGGCAGGCCATCGCGCGACGCGCCTTCGAAGGCTTCGACTATCAGGCTCATCCGGCGTCGTACTCGGGCTGGCTTCAGCTGCCCGCGGAGATCCGCAGCGATCAGGCCGCACACCGCCTGGCTCAGACCGGCATCCTCGTCTCGACCGGCGACGCGTTCGCGATCGGAGGAGGTACCGCACCCAACGCCATCCGGGTCGCGCTTGCGAACCCGAAAATCCAGGAGCTCGCCGGCCTGCTCGACCGCTGCCGCAGCGCGCTGGCCATCACCTGAGCCGGTCGCCGATCCACACGCCAAGGGCGGCCAGTGCGAAGACGGCACCCACCACGCTCGTGCCGCTCCATCCGGTGTGTGCGTACGCGACGGTGGCGGCGATGGCGCCGAGACCCGTACCGATCGAGTAATAGACCATGTAGCCGCCGATGAGGCTGGTGGTCGCTGTCGGATCGGACTCCACGATGATGTGCTGGTTGATGACGTGCAGTGCCTCGCCCGCGAAATCGAGTGCAATCAAACCGATTCCGAGTAGGAGCAGCGAGCTCGGGGTCTGGGCGATGGCAAGCCACGAGGCGAGGAACACGACGAGCATGCCGCCGGTGGCGAGCTGGGCGTGACCCGCGTCGGCCCACCGGCCCGCACCCGATGCACCGAGTGCCCCGGCGGCGCCGACGATGCCGAACAGTCCGATCTGTGTCGCGGTCAGGTGCCACGGCTGCGCGGCGAGCGGAAGTGCCATCGATCCCCATGCGGCGCCGAAGCTGGCGAACATCAGTCCGCCGATGAGACTTCGCACCCGAAATGCTCTGTCGCTCCGGGTGAGGGCGACGACGGAGGTGATCGCCCGACGGTAGGGCGCTGCGACTTTCTCAACGGTGTCGCGAGGGAGCGTCGCGGCCAGCCAACCGCTGACCGCCACCATGACAAGTGCCGCCACGACGAACACCGCGCGCCAGCCCCACAAGCCGGCGATGGCTCCGGAAACGGTGCGGGCCAACAGGATTCCGAGTACCACACCCGTCGTGACGATGCCGACGGTGCGCCCGCGCCGGTCGGGCGGGCTGGTCGCCGCGGCGAACGCGGTGATCACCTGGACAACCGTCGAGGCCGCGCCGAAGAGAGCGCAGAACGCGAGGAACGTCCACGCCGACGGCGCGACAGCAGCCCCGAGAAGTCCCAGCGCGGTCACCGCGAGTTGCACGAGGATGATGCGGCGCCGGTCGAAGCGATCGCCCAGCGGCACCACCAGGATCAGCCCGAGCAGGTAGCCACCCTGCGTCGCCGTTGTGACCCAGCCCAACTGAGCCGCGGACATGTGCAGCTGCAAGCCGAGGTCGTCCAGAAGCGGTTGAGCGTAATAGACATTGGCCACCGCGGCGCCACTGACGAAGGCCAGTAGCAGGGCCATCCCGGTGCCGATGGTCTGGATCTGCCGGGTATCGGTTTCGGTCGTGCACGACATTCGATGGGCCGTCCCTCTGGAGCATCCGAGAAAGTGGTACTAGATTGCAACCAGACCATAGGCAATGTGGTTGCAAATTGCAACCACATGAATCTGAGGGGTGTCATGAGCAGTCGACTGGCTCGATCGACCTGTCCGGTATCGCGCACCGTCGACATCGTCGGCGACAAGTGGACGTTGATGATCCTTCGCGATGCCTTCGAAGGGTTATCGCGGTTCTCGCAGTTCCAGCGCAGCCTCGGCGTCGCGAAGAACATCCTGTCGGGACGTCTGCAGCACCTGGTCGAAGCCGGGGTGATGGAGTCGCGTCCCGACGCGGGTGGCTCGTCCTATCGAGAATATGTACTCACGCCCAAGGGGGAGAAGCTCTTTCACCTCATGGTCGCGCTGCGGGAATGGGGTGCGGACAACGCGTTCACCGACGATGAGCCGCGCACGGCGTACGTCGACTCGCGTACCGGTGCGGCATTGCCGAGATTGCGGTATCAATCGCCCGGGGGCGACGAGATCAAGCCCGAGCACACCCGGCCCGTGCGGCCCGACGGTTGGGTCGCCCCGTGACGACGACGGTCGGCGGCAGCACCTCCATCTGCTCGGCAATGGTTGCCATACAGTCGAATTGATATGCGCCGGCCTGCTCGAGCAGGTCGTCACGCTGGCTGGGCGTCAGCGTCAGGAGTGCCGTGGTGAGTTCGCGGACACTCTTGTCGTGGACAACATCGAGCCAGTCCAGTTCGGCGTCGAGCGCACGCGCATAACTGGTATCGGGGTCGAAGTACTCGACCTCGACGCCGAAGAACTCTGCCAACATCACCGCGGTGCGCGGGGACGGGTACCTCCGGATACCCGAGCGCAGTTGCGACAGGTAGGGGGCCGACAGCCGGTGCCCGCGTCGGTCGAGCGCTTCGGTGACCTCGAAGTTGCGATACGGCCCCCGGCCGGGAGCCCAGATGGTGTCGAACAATCGATTGAGACGTGCCGCGAAAGTTGCTGTGTCCACTGAATATTGGCGACGATTCTTGCTGGCCATCGAGTTCCCCCTCGAATCAAGCTGCAGTGCAGTGACTTACGGTGACTCAGTTGATGCCGGCCTGGTCGTGGTGCCGGCGTGACCTGATGCTGACCGCCCGGGGGTGCGGTTCCTGGGCCAGATGCCACAGGGCGTTGTTCGGGCGCGAGCCCGTCGCACGAACATTAGCTCACATTTCTGTGAATGCAATGTCAGCTAATGTTTGCGAAGAGTTGACGCGCCGGTAGGTTCGTGGAATTCTCGTGACATCAGTTGAGTGCCAGTAAAGCCGGGGGGCTTGGGGCCGGTCTTCTCAAGGGGGATGCAGTGTTTCGTGTTCTGCCGCGGGTGTCGCGGAGTGTCGTGTCGACCTTGGCGCTGCTCACATCGCCGTAGTGGCGATTGTGAGGGTGTCACGTTCGGTGGTTGCTGGTCTGGTGCCGCCGCGGGATTGACCGCGTTGGCCGGGGCCGTGCCATGAGCCGCACACCCTGCTGCTTCACGACGTCACGGAGACGCCGTGCACGATATGGAGACTTGAATGAATTCTGTTGGAAAGCAGGGGTGCCCACAGCACGACTGCACAGAATGGACCGGAGAGACCGCAGAGGTTCTGGCGCTGCTGCGCGGTTCACCGCTGGCGAACCAGCCGCGCCCGGTGGCGCGCAACTCCGCGCACATCCCGGGCATGATCTGTCAGCCACCGCGTCCCGTGCGGGTGGCGTATTGGTGGGCCAATGCACTCCAGGCGCAAGGCTGGCGCCTGCGCGCGCTGGGGGAACCGCTCGCCGGTGGCGGGTTCCTCGCCGAGATCGGTCTGACCGGCGAGGACTCGGTGTGGGTGGTGTTCCCCCGGAACATGCCCGACGACGGCACCGAAGCGTCGGCGTTGGCAAACTACCTGCAGCGACTGACCTTTGATCAGCGGAACTACCTGCGCCGGCTTGTCGCCTGTGCGCCCGGCGTAGAAGTGTCCCGGCGACCGAATGGATCGTCGGCACCTTCGTGATTTCCGGTGCGGTGGCGAATACGGAACGAATGTGTTGTGGGGGATTTGCGGTGTTGACACCGAGAGTGAAAGACGAGTTGGCCAGCACCGTCGTGCACCTGCCGAGTGCGCGCAAAGCCGAGGTGACCGCACTGCTCCAGTTCGCGGGCGGACTCCGCGTGGCCAACGGGCGCGTCGTGATCGACGCTGACGTGGACCGCGAATCCGTTGCCAACCGCGTGTGCCGGGACCTCAAAGACCTGTGTGGGTCTTCGGCGGAAGTACGCGTGCTGCCGAGCGTCGCTTCGCGGCGTCGCTACCTGGTGCATATCGCCCACCAGGCGGAAGACGTGGCCCGATGGACCGGGCTCATCGACCGCTGGGGACGGCCGGTCCGGGGGATGCCCGCGCAGATCGTCGGCGGTAGCCGGGCCGAAGCCGAAGCCGTGTGGCGCGGCGCCTTTCTCGCCCGCGGATCGTTGGCGCTGGCCGGCCGCGCCCGTGGGCTGGAGGTGGAATGCCCGGGGATGGAGGCTGCCCTGGCGCTGACAGGGGCTGCCCGACGGCTCGGCGTGCAGGTGAAGGCACGACAGCTGCGGGGCGCTGATCGGGTCACGGTGCGCGACGCGGACACCATCTCCGCATTGCTGAATCTCATTGGCGCCCAACAGACTCATGTCGTCTGGCAGTCGTACCGCGACCGTACCGGCACCGCCACCGCAGGTGCGGCACTGGTGGACTCCAACCAGCGCCGTGCGCAGCAGTCGGCGATGACGACGGCCGTGCGGGCGCAACGAGCGCTGGAAATCCTCGGCGACAAGGCACCTGACCATTTCGTCGAGATCGCTCGGTTGCGAATCCAGCATCCTGACCTGTCGTTGGAGGATCTCGGTCGCCTCGCTGAGCCTCCGTTGACGAAGCATGCAGCCGCCGGCCGGCTACGGCGGGTGTTGGGAATGGCTGACCGCGAAGCCCAGCGCGCCGGCATCGCCGACACCAGTACGGACCTCGCCGCGGGCTGACCTGAACGGCGCCGCGGTCACCCCAGCGGGTCACCCTCGACGACGTCGGTGATGGTCACGTCGATAGGTCCGGACGGACCGCTGCCGTCCTGGTCGAGGTCGTCGAGGATCGTTCGGATGGTGTCCAGCACCAAGCGCCGGATGTCGTCGCCGAGGTCGCGAAGTTGGGTTCCGTAGCTGCCGGTGACGTCGATGTCGATGGCGCGCAGCACGGCACCGTCCAGGGTGAAGGCGATTCGGGTCGGCTGGCACACGAAGCTGCGACGCAACTCGCGGGCCAGCAGGCTGCGCAGCGCGTGATCGGTGATGTACACGACGCCGTCACCGGTATCGCGTGACGCGCGGACGGGCCAACCGACGCGCGGCGCAGCATGCACCGCCGCGCGCACTCTGTCGCTGATGGCGTCCCAGCCGGGTTCGGGCACAGTTCTCAGGTATGAAGCCGCGCTGTGCAGGAAGGGATCAGGCTCAGTCACTGCCACCTCCTCAACAGAACTCGCAAAGTCTTCACAGCCCGCAGGTGGTGACCGCGCACGGCGTCGGGACTGAGCTGTAGCACCTCGCCGATCTCAGGGAACGTCATTTGCTCGACCTCCCGCATCATCCAGACCGCACGCTGGCGGACCGGCAGTTCGCCGAGTGCCAGCTCGAGGGCATCCAGGAAGGCGGCATTGGATGCCGCGGTGAAAGGGTCCGCGGACGTGTCGGGTCCTGCCAGCGGTTCCAGTACCCAATCCTCAACCGGTCGTGCACGTTTGAGCCGGTGCGTGTCGGCGATCTTTCGGTAGCAGATCGCGAACAGCCACGTCCGCAGTGACGAGCTTCCGCGGAACGAGCCGATCTGCTGCCACGCGGCAACGAAGGTGTCCTGCACGACATCCGGGACGTCGGCCTCGGAAGCGAGCATTCGCCGCGCGTAGCGGTAGAGCACTGGTCCGTAGCGGTTGACGATGGTGTCGAACGCTTCGCGATCGCCGACCACCGCCGAGGCGCGCAAGGCCTCGTCGTCAGCGTCGCGTAGGTCGCCACCGGTTGGCGCTGTCACCACACTCCGCTCTCAACTACGCTTCACCGCTCGTGAAATATAGGCATTCGTACCAGAATTGAATGCCCAACGGGCTGTGTGAGACAAGTTCGGCTGAGTAGATTTGCGATGTGTCCTGAATCACTCAAATGGGACGTTCGGTTCGAGTTCTGAGTAACGACTACCCAATAACGACGTCGAAAGGGGAGCGGTGATGACCAGCGCACAGGCCGACACGGAGCCGTCCGGCAAAGAAGTCAGCCCGTACCAGGGTTCACCGTTGGTGAGCACGCAGGGCAAGACGACCATTGCGGACGTGGTGGTCTCCAAGATCGCCGGGATCGCGACCCGCGAGGTCAGCGGCGTGTACGACCTGGGCGGCGGGGCGTCGCGGGTGGTCGGCGCGATCCGCGAACGGATCCCCGGCGCGAGCGTCAACCAGAGCCAGGGCGTATCGGTCGAGATCGGCGAGAAGCAGGCGGCGGTCGACATCGACATCGTCGCCGAGTACGGCGTGGCGATCGCCGACCTCGCTGCAGGTATCCGCCGCAACGTCATCGCCGCGGTCGAACGCATGACGGGCCTCGAGGTGACCGAGGTCAACATCACCGTCCACGACGTGCACCTGGACGGTGACAGCGGCGACGACGCCGACGCCGCGCCCGCCCGTGTCCAGTGATGCCCCGACGGGGGATGCGGTTGTCGAGGACCCGGCCGAACGCATCGCTGCGGCGGTGATCGCCGTGGCGGGCGTGGCCGGTTTGCACGCGGGCATGTTCGGCGAGGTGGCGACCTACCTGCCGGGACGTCGGGTATCCGGCGTCCGGATTGGGGCCGACCGGGTCGACGTCCACGTCAGTCTGGTCCTCGGCGTGCCGGTGCGGCCGACCGCAACCGCGATCCAGCGGGCCGTCGCCGAGTTGATCGAACTACCTGTCGACGTCACGATCGAAGATCTCGTGCCGGTGACACCAACGCCTGGTCGGGGGTTGCTGTAGACCGCCGTGGTGCGGCGGCGCGACGAGGGGCGCGCCGCCTCACCACGGGCCACGAATTCCTAAGTGCCAGTACTACTTCGTAACGCGGAAGGTTCACATCATGACCTCATCGACGCTGGGTCTGGTCGCCGGTCTGCTACTCGGCATCGCTGCGGCCGCCGGCGGGCTCGGTGGATTTCTCATCGCGTTGCTTCTCGGCGTGGCGGGCTATCTGATCGGCGCACACCGCGACGGCGAACTCGATCTCGCCTCCCTGTTGCAGAGGCGCGACCGTGACTGAGCCAGAGGTCGTCGAAAACGTTGCGGCGCAGGCTGACTCCGAGGACGACGGGGCCACCCGCGGCAGCCTGACCGTCCGCGAGAAGGTCGCGCAGCGGCTTGCCGTCCGCGCCGCACTCGACACTCCCGACGTGCTGCCGTTCCCGGAAGGACGCGCCAAGATCCCGGGCCGGTCTCTGCCGCAAGCGCAGCTGACGGTCACCGGCGACCGCGTCACGGCCCATCTCAAAGTGACCGTGGCGTGGCCGGCGCCGGCGGTGGACGTCGGGCGTGCGGTACAGCGCAATGTCGCGCAGACCTTGTCGAGCATGGGCGGACTGCAGGTGGACCGCGTCGACGTCACCGTAGAGCAGCTGAGCACCGTCACCAAGGACACGAAGAGGACCCGTTGATGACTGCCGACAACGTCGCACTTCCCGCACCCGGCCGGTCCCCGGCCGCCGCGGCCACCGCCCGATATGTTGCGGTGGCGCTGGCACTGGTCGTCATGTTCGCCGGCGTCGTGTCCCTGCGTGAGGCAGGTGTCGTGTTGGGCTGGGTCGGCGGGACGCCGTGGATCGGCACGGCCATCGCAGCACTCAACGGCCTGCGGAGTCAGTGGTGGATGGTGCCCGCCGGTGTCGGCGCACTGCTGCTCGGCCTCTGGCTGGTGTTCGTCGCGCTGCGGCCCCGACGCAAGACCGTCGTCGCCGTCGACGCGGCGGGGTCGGTGTGGATGCGCCCGCGCGACGTGGCCCGGCTGGCAACCCACGCGGCGTCGTGTGTACCCGGCGTGGAGGTGCTGAACTCCGCGGCCACTCGCCGCAAGGTCACCATGTATGTCGGAATCACCGGCATCGAGTCCGACACCGCGGCGAAGGGTGCGGTCGCCGCCGCCGTGGGCAGCGCGACCGAAATTCTCATCCCCACACCGAAAATCGTCGTGCGCATCGGCACGAGCGGGGCTGCATGAGCCTGCTGCCGACCGACCTCGTGGATCGCGCGGCGACACTGGTCGCCGGGATCGTCGTGGCATCCCTGGGTGCCGCGGCGGCACTGTGGCCGACGCACGTGGTGCATGCGGCTCCGGAACAGATCAGTACGGGGCCGGTCGCGCGGGCGACCTCTTCGACGTGGTGGCCGTGGGAACTGGCGGGAGCGGGCGCGCTGCTGGTGATACTGGGGCTGGTCTGGCTCATCGCCCATGTGCCGGTCCGCAAGGCGCAGGTCCTGCGCGTTCCCGGCACGAGTGACCCGGGATTCATCACCGTGAACCTCGATGGCGTCGCCACGGCGGCCGCCGCCGCGTTGGCGCAGGAATCGAATGTGCAGTCCGCCAAGGGCAAGACGATTGCCGACCGCGGCACCGCGACCGTCGAATTGACCGTCACCACGGCGCACCCGGCCGGCCTGGCCGATGTCGTGTCCGCTATCGACACCACGCTTGCCGACATCGCCCGCGTCACCGGAGGCACCGGCGATACCGTGGCGGCACGCGCGGTCCTACAGATCGCCAAAACCAAACGCCCCGGGTGAGTCCGCCGGCCGGCGAACTCACCCGTGTCTGTCCGTCTCAGCAAACTTGGACAGCGTCGACATAGTTTTGCCAACGGAAGCCATCACCGTCCCGGCCGACAAACAGGGGGCCGTGCGCGGGGAAGTGGGCCGTAACCAGGCCCAGCCCTTCGTTCGCGCTGCGCTCGAGGATGGCGCGGCGCGTGCCGATCGCCTGCTGTGGGTCGTGGTCGGCGAAGAACACGAGCTCGGGATACAGCGCCTGCACGGGGTGGTGCAGTGCGTCGCCCACGATGAGTAGACCGCCTCCGGGACTGGCGATCTCGACCGCTAGATGTCCGGGCGTGTGCCCTGCCGCGTCGACCGCGCGGATCTGTGTGGCCCCGCTCGAATGGATGACGTCACCCGGGCTGACGCCGCGGTGTGCGCCGCTCTCCAGTATGGGCAGCACGCTGTCCTGGTAGACCCAGCCCGCGTCGCTTCGCCATTGCCCCACCGGCGCCGACTTCCACTGTGCTCGAAGGTATTCGAGCTCGGCATCGTGAAACCAGTAGGTGGCATTCGGGAAGGTCGGCGCCCATACGCCGTCGATCAGACGGGTGTTCCATCCGCAGTGGTCCAGGTGCAGGTGGGTATTGATGACGATGTCGACATCGGCCGGTTCGAACCCTGCCCGCGCAAGGCGGTTCAGATAGTCGGTGTCGAGCATATGAAGATCCGCGAAGTACGGTCGGTTCTTGTGGTTGCCGGAGCAGGTGTCGATGACGATCACGCTGCCGTCGATCTCGATGACGTAGTTGTGGATCGCGAACAGCATCGTGCCGGCGTCGTCGGTGAGGGCCGACGGTGCGAACAGTTGCTGCGCGGTATCGAGCTGTGCGTCGCTGATCGCGGGGTACCAGAGCCGGGGCGCGATTGGCCAGACATCCAACTCCGTGAGCTGCGTGACGGTCGCGTTCCCGACGCAAAATGTGTGCACGGGGGTGGCCAACGCTGTTGACCCCGTATCTATTCCGGCTACATCCAAACGCGGGACGTCAGGCCGATGGTGACGTTTGGAACAACCGATCAGCGGGAATAGGGGAAATCAGCTGATGCCGTCGGCGCGTCACTCAGTGTGAGGAATCGAGATGGTCCACGAACTGGTATTGGCCGTACAGAGCCAGCCCGAAGCAGCCGGATTCATCCTGCGGGGTATCAAGGGAATCTTCGTCGCCATCGGCAGCGTCATTGCCGCGATCATCTGCGCGGTGATCGCCGGCACGAAGGGCCGCAGCGCCCTCGGTTGGGGGATTCTGGGGTTGTTCTTCTCGATCCTGACGCTCATCGTCGTGATCGTCATCCCCTCCAAGAAGTCTTGAGCCAACTGAGATTAGGAGCAACGATGTCTGTTCGACGAATGCTTTTGCTCGCGGGTGCCATCTTGCTGTTGGCCGGCGCGATAGGGCTCTTGGTGCCGGTTTCTGCCTCGTCCAGTGACGGCAAGGAAATCGGTTGCGGCAGCGCACTGTTCCAGGATCTCGACCAAGCCCGCGCGGCGAGGCGTCGAGCATCGCGGGCGTACCGATCCTCAATGAGATTGTCCCGCATACCGATTACGTGGCGCTGTGTGAATCTGCGCTGTCCGGTCGCCGGACCTGGGCCATCCCAGTCGCGATCGTCGGGATCGTCGTCGCGGCGTCGGCCGCCGTGGTCCGGCGCCGAACTGACGCAAGCGCGCCGTTCTCCTGATCCAGGGGGCCTCGCCGCCCTAACATCGGGCCCATGGGTGACACCCGTGCGCCGCTCAACAAGAACCGGACGCCGCCCTACAAGACCGCCGGCATGGTCTTCGCCTTCGTCGCCGCAGTGTTCTCGACGCTGATCTGGTTCCAGTTCCGCGGCTACTTCCGCACCTCGACCGAACTGTATGTGCTCGCGAGCCGAGCGGGACTCGCACTGGATCCGGGCTCGAAAGTCACCTACAACGGGGTGCCGATCGGCCGCCTGCGGGCCGTGGACGTGGTGCCGGGCGACGACAGGAGAGCCCAAGCCCGGTTGGTGCTCGATGTGGAGCCGCGGTACTTGAACGCGTTGCCGCGCAATGCCGAGGTGAGGCTATCGGCCACCACGGCGTTCGGCAACAAGTACGTCGCCTTTGCCTCCCCGAATGTTCCGTCACCGCAACGGCTTCGGGCGGGCGATCAGATCGACGCCATCGCCGTCACCACCGAATTCAACACCTTGTTCGAGACCATCATGGCGATCTCCGAGCGGATCGACCCCGTCAAGGTGAACATGACGCTGACGGCGGCCGCACAGGCGCTCGACGGGCTCGGTGACAAATTCGGGCAGTCCCTGGCCGAGGGCAACGACATCCTGGCCGACTTGGTCGCGCGCATGCCGGCACTCCGACACGACATGATGGCCGTCGCCGATCTCGCCGATGCCTACACGCACGCGTCCCCGGACCTGTGGGACGGACTGAACAGCGCCGTCACATCCGCGCGGACCATCCACGACCAGAGTGCGGACCTGGACCGTGCCCTGATGGCCGCGGTCGGGTACGGCGATACCGCCGCGGACAGCTTCGAGCGCGGTGGTCCGTACCTCGTGCGCGGTGCCCAGGACCTCATGCCGACGGCTCGGCTGTTGGCCGAGTACAGCCCCGAATTCGACTGCACGTTCAGGGGCGTGGTGCGAGCAGCACCGGCTTTGGCCAAGGCCATCGGCGGCAACGGCTACTCGCTGGAAGGACCCGGCACCCTGGTCGGCGGCGGGAATCCATACGTGTATCCGGACAATCTGCCGCGCATCAATGCGTCGGGCGGCCCGATGGGCCGGCCTGGATGCTGGCAGGTGACCAAAGACATCCTTCCGATGCCGTATCTGGTCATGGATGTCGGCGCCTCCATCGCGCCCTACAACCACATCGGCCTGAACTCACCACTGGTGGTCGACTACGTGTGGGGGCGTCAGCTGGGGGAGCGCACGATCAACCCGTGACGGCACATCAGGTAAACAACCGTGGAGCAGAGTTTGGTGTGCAGAATCAGGGGTATCTGCTGCCACGATGCTGCCGGACGAAAGGGATTGCGCCATGCCTACCAACCCGAAACCGCTGTCCCGAGCTCGCCTGACCGTCTACGTCGGCGCAGTGGCGCTGGCGGTGACCGGCCTTGCCGCGTGTGGCGACAAAGCCTCGAACGACAAGTCGACGACATCGGTCACCACGACGACGTCGACCACCGAAACATCCACGACCACAATATTTCCGACGTCGGTTGCGCCGACCGTGAGTTCGTCGGGGCCGGTCACAGAAACGCCCGCGCCGCAGATGCCTGCGACGGAGACCGGTCGGCCGATGGTCCCGGCGCCACCGGCCATGCCCGCACCGCCGATGGTCCCGGCGCCACCGGCCATTCCTGCGCCACCGGCGATACCGTCGCCGCCGCCTATTCCGTCACCGCCCCCGATCCCGATGCCCTGACATCAGATCCGGCTGAGCCTGATCAGCTGGACCCGCGGCCGGCAAGTACGAGGAAGTTGGCTGCGGCGGCGAGGCAGACCGTCACGGCCAGGAGCGCCACCGTCAGAGTCGATGCAGCAGAGATGGCGCCGACGAGAAGTGGTGCCGCGAAAGCGCCCAGCAGGCGGCTGATCTCGGCGATGCCGACCACCTGGCCGAGCCGCTCGGGAGGATTTGTCCGGGCCAGGTAGGTGAACCCGAGTGGTGCAATCACGCCCGCGCCGGCACCGACCAGCACGCCGGCACCCACCAGGCCGGCGACAGTCGGGGCCAGTGACGCCGAGGCGAAACCTAGTGCCACCAACAGCAGTCCGATGCCGATCCCGGTGTGGTCGGTCAATCGTCCGGCATCGCGGATACGGCGCACGGGTCGCTGTACCAATGCGGCGACCGCAACCAGACTGGAGACGAGTGCACCGGAGGCCAACGGCCCGAGGCCCTGTTGGGTGGCCAGGACAGGCAAGAACCCGAGGCTGACGGACACCGCCGCCGCGCCCGCAGCGAGGGCCAGAGCCGGCCACACACCTGCTGTCTTGAACAGAGCCCGGACGAGATCCGTCGTCGACTCACTCGTCGGGGCCGCGGCATCAATCGTCGGCACGGCCATCGCTGCCCATGCCGTCAGCACGGCGGCAAGGACGGCGAGCAGCAGGAACAGTGCCGAATGCCCGCCAGCGCCAACCAAAATGCCGCCGAGCAGGGGGCCCAGCGCGTAACCCGCCGCTTTCCAGGTGCGGTACCCACCGAAGGAGTGGCTCGTGCCGGCGGGGGACAACCGGGTCAGCACCGCATCGGCACCAAGTCCGACAGCCGCGGCGGCTGCCCCTTGGCCGAGTCGCGCCAGTCCCACGCCGAACGCGTCCTCCGCAATGACGAACGCCCCCGATGCCACTACCGAGGTGACCAACCCGGTCAGCAGCACTCCCCGTGGCCCCATAATGGCGGAGAGTGCACGGATGATCGGTTTGAGCAGCAGTTCGGCCGCAGGATAGAGCGCGAGCAGGAGCCCCAACGTGAGCAATGTCCCATGGCTGATCCGCAGATAGCTCGCCAAATTTGCCGCGATGCTGGTGGCGCTCAACGCAATTGCGAATCCGGCGCCATAGACCGCCAGCAGGCCCGAGCGGGGTACACCATCCGGTTCTCCGGGCGATGTACTCATCGCGGCTTCCGCGGTGACTTGATCGCCTGCGCTGCGGAGTAATTACATCTGGTGCAGTGCTCGATACACCCGTGCGGCGTAGTCGGCCAAGTGGCCCGCGCACCGTTCAAGCCGTAGGTGGGCCTCTGCGGCGACTGGCGCGCCAAAGACGTCGCGCGCCTTGATGTCTCGGTGCGACCGACGCAGCCGCTCCAGCCGCTCTTGCTGGTCGACCAGCGCTGTGATGGTGAGTTCACCGTTGGCGATTGCCGTGTCGATCTGGGCGTCGAACTCTGCGCATCCAGAAAGGAAGCCAGTCCATTCGTTGGCTCGTTCAGCGGTGAACATGTCTTGCAGTCGCGCCGATTCCGATCTGTCACGACCGGCCGCGCTGAGCGTCAACACTTCGCCGCCGCCGCGATGCGCCAACTGGACCACTCGTGCGACACCGTCGGCGAAGACCGGAACGTCGGGCATCGCCCACACACCCTGCCCGATCTGTAATGCGCCACCCCGCCGCAGCTCGCGCCACGTCGCCACCCGATGCCGAGAGGGCACTGCAGGTATCCGCACCACCAAAATCAGCCACCGCACGAAGCGTCACGCTCGCAATCACAAACAAGAATGTAACGGATGTTTCTTTTGGCGGTGCCCAACAGGCGATTTCGGTCGTTCACCTGCGCAAAGCGTGCCGCGCGCCGGATCATGGCGGACCCATGTTCATGTCCGGCCGCACCTCGGTCTCAGTAGGCGCCGTCACCGGCGAGGACGGTACGGACGGTCTTGCCGACGATGAGGAGGTCCTGGAGCAGCGACCAGTTCTCGACGTAGGTCAGGTCGAGGCGGATGGCGTCGTCAGGTTTGAGGTCGGAGCGTCCGCTGATCTGCCAGAGGCCGGTGAGGCCGGGTTTGACGGCCAGGCGGCGGCTGACGAGGTCGTCGTAGGTGTCGACTTCGCGGCGGACTTGTGGGCGGGGTCCGACGACGCTCATGTGTCCGGTGAGGACGTTGAAGAACTGGGGGAGTTCGTCGATGGAGTACTTGCGGATGATCTTGCCGATGGGGGTGACGCGTGGGTCGTCCTTCATCTTGAAGAACAGGGCGTTGCCACCGTTGGCGGCGATCATGTCGGCTTGGCGGGTGTCGGCGTCGCGGTACATGCTGCGAAACTTGGTCATGCGGAACGGTTTTCCGTCCAGGCCGATGCGTTCGGACTGGTAGAAGATCGGCCCGGCGCTGGTGAGCTTGACCGCCAGTGCCGTCACGATCATCACGGGCGCAATGGCCGCCAGCGCTGCCGCGGCAAAGAAGACATCAAAAGTTCGTTTGATCAGTGAATTCGAGCGGCTGTATTGGGGTTTGGCGATCTCGAAGACCGCCATGCCGGCGACGGGGCGGCTGGTGAGGCGTTGGTCGGCGATGTCGATGAGGCCAGGGGCGACCATCAGATCGACTCCGTGTTCTTCCAGTTCCCACATGAGCCGTCGGATGTCGGTGGGACTCAGGTGATGGGTCGCAGCCAGTGCGACGGTATCCACCCCCGTGCGCTGAACGGCGGCGAGGATGGCCTCGTCGGTGCCGACGATCGGGATGTCGCGGCCGGCGATGGTGATGACTTCCTTGGCGTGCGTCGGTCCCATCGGGGTGCAGAACCCGGCGACGTGGTACCCCGCCCACGGGTCTTTGGCGAACTCGGTGGCGATGTCCGTCGCAGCACTGGTGGCACCGACAACCAGGAGACGGCTCTGGTCGTCGCCCGAAAGACGCTTCCGGGCGACGACGCGGCGCCAGATCCAGCGGGTGGTGATCAGGCCGACCAGGCCCGTGGGCAGGGCGATGGCGAGGTAGCCGCGCGAGATGTCGAAGTGGAACAGCGTCGAGGCGATGGCGATGAGGCCGAACAGCTGCAACGTGGCCGCGGCGAGGGTGACGTACTCATCGAAACCCCGGCCGACGACCTTGGCCGACCGGCTGCCCAGTGACAAGAAGCCCATCCACGCCACCGCGATGACAGCCGACACCGCCAGATACCGCACGTGCGGACCGCCGTCGAGGGACACGTACACGGGGTGGCCAGTGGTGGTGGCGAACCGGAAAATTTGCCCAAACATGACGGAAGAGCAAATAACTAGGGCGTCGCTGAAAATGAGTATTCGCGCAAGTTTCTGGTGACGCTGCTCACGGATGGAGCGTCCTCGGTGGTTGGTTGCGGTAGCTGGCGGTAGCTGAAGCGGGGCCCCTGCTGCGGCGCCGGAACGCACGCGAGCAGGGCCGATATCGTTCGTGAGCTGGGATATATCTACGGCGGGTGTCGACATGGCTACCGGGGCGCTCTCTGCTGGGCGGGACTCACTCGGTGGATTCGACCCCGTGGTGCTTGCAGGATTCACCTGCCAGTTCGGGATCGACACGCGGACCGACGGTGGTCTTGCGCGATGCACTACTTGTTAACGAATGCGATTTTCAGCAAATTTATACCGAAGGATTGGAGCGGGCAAGTAGGACACCTAACGAACACCTGTTACGGCCATCACACTTCAATGCGTGAGGCGGTGAGGTCGCGACACTTGCCGGCGGGCCGCGATGGCCGCTTGACGTGACCAGGCGGCTGTGGATGAGCTATGAAAATTTGCCATATTGGCGATCGAGCCGGTTTGACTAGCGGAAATGAATCACCATGGACATTGCCAAATCGGGCTGCTAGCGTTCGCTTTGCTGTCGCGATTTGGGGAGATCGCATTCATCAGGTGCACCTGAAACGGGGTTCGATGTGCTGACACGGCTGCGCGAGCTATTGGCTGTTGCGCGGCTGGCCCGTGCGTGGTGGTCCGAACCGGTCGACTACGACGCGCAAATCGGGTACTTCGCTCAGCGCGGCCTACTCGGTGGCATACAACTGCTTGTCGGAGGATGCGCGGCCCTGCTCGCCGCAATCTCGATCGTCATTCAGTTCTCGCCCGCGGGGCCGTCCACCGCCTTGTCTCGTGGCGTCTCGTCGGTGTTTGCGGTGTCCGCGCTGGTCTGGGCGTTGTTGTGGTGGTTCGGGCCCTGGCCGTCGCGCGCGATGTCGATTGCCTTCATCGTCTATGCGGACATCGGTATCAGCGTCGTCGCACTGCTCGACTCCAACCGGTTGGCCGGGTTCTTCGGCTTGAACGCGCTCCTTCTCATCTCCGTCTATACGAAGTTCTTCGAAGGTCCCAAGGTCCTGGCGCTCCACACGGTGTGGGTGCTCATGGTGACGGCGCTGTTCGCGGCCGATATCGCGTGGGGGCCAGATGGAGACCCTTATCTGGCGCTCGCGAAAACGTTAGCGGCCATCGCATCTTTCGTGGTGCTGCCCGCTGTCGTGCAATTCGGGATCTGGGTGCTGCGGAACGACGCGCACGACTCGGTGACCGATCAGCTGACCGGGCTACTCAACCGCCGGGGTTTGAATCTGCGTATCGAGAGCTTCCTCGCCGACCGGGCGCACCGATCGATTGCCGGCGCCTGCGTAATCGTGCTGGTCATCGATCTGGACAGGTTCAAGAACGTCAACGACACGTACGGGCACGCCGTCGGCGATGCCGTCCTGATGCGCAGTGCGGAACGGATACGCGGCGTCGTACGCAGCACTGCACTCGTCGCCAGGGTGGGCGGAGAAGAGTTTGTGGTCGTCGATGTCACGTCACCGCAGCAGGTACTGGGCATCAGTGAGCGCATACGCGCGGCCATCGCCGCACCCGCCGACATGGCGCCGGTCACTGCCAGCATCGGTGTCGCCTCCGTTGCCTTGCCGGACTTCTCCAAGGGGGACGAGGATGCCCAGTCCGTATTGGACGCCACCATCGAGTGCGCTGACCATGCGATGTTCTCGGCCAAGCGCGGCGGAGGCAATGCGGCAGTGCGCATGACGTTCGCTGTCGGCAACGACATCGTCTGCCGTTGCGACGGCAATTCGACGCCGTGCGATGATCCCTCTCCGTTGCGGCGGCGCTGACCGGAGGCCATTTATTCGCGCGGTTCCACGATAAATTGTCGTTTCCGAAACTTTGCTGAATCTGGGGTAGGATATCCCGATACGTGGCATACCAGGGCTGTAGAGCGAGCGCAGGTTTGCCGGTATGCAGAGAAACAGCGTGATAGCGGCCGGTTTCTCCCGGCGGAAACGTCAGTCGGTTCCGACTCGACAAGGTTCGGCGGGTTGTTCACGCTAACCATGTCTTTGTCGCTACGATTGCACGAACACACCGGACTGGAGGCACCTGTGGTGCGGCAGGTTCTGATTGCGAGCGCGAACAGCGGCGTCGCCGGCGCGGTCGTCGTCGACGCCGTGATGGTCGCGCTTGCGCTGTTTGCCGTGGTGTGCGCGATCTCTGCTGCGGTGGGATCGCACGGTCGACACCGTGCGGCGTGGACCAGCCTGACTGTCGGCTTGTGCGGTTGGGTAGTCGCCCAGACGATATGGACGCCGTCCGAACTTCGGCTGGGTGCCACCCCGGAGGTGGTGCCGGCCGCGGTCGACATGGTCGGGTTGCTCTATCCGGTCGGGGCATGCGTCAGTCTCGTCCTGCTGGCATCCGGCGCCTCGCCGTGGACCAGAGCCCGGTTGCTTCTCGACGGCGCGATCATCGGCCTTGCGGCATTTGCCTTGGCTTGGGTCGTGGCGCTCGAAGACGGCTTCGCCATGGGCGCTGAGCACCGCTGGCATTCGTGGTTTGCCATGGCCTTCCCGATCGCGGACCTGGTTTTGGTCGCGGTCGCGATTGCGGTGTTGAGCGCCGTTGATCGCCGGCATCGCCCGGTGCTTCTGCTGCTGACGATCGGCAACATTCTGGGTGCGGTTTCCAACATCGCCATACTGTTCGTCGACATGTGGGGCAGTGGTACGGCGCACCGCCTGATCGATCTCGGCTGGAGTGCGGCGCTGATCTGCCTGGCGTTTGCCGCGTTGACAAGTCGCCAACAGCGAAAAGTGCTGTCCGCCACTGATGTCGACACGGCGGTCGCGCCGCGTTGGTCCGCAGCCATTCCGGTGGTGCCACTGGTCATCGCGACCGCGACTTGCTGCATCGAATTGCTGCACGTGGCGGCGGCCTGCTGCATCCCGATGGCGATCACCGCCCTCGTGCTCGTCGTGACGACCGTGGTCCGACAGGTCGTCACGTTCAACGAGAACCAGCGGCTACGGGCCGCCGCGAGAGAGCTCTTGGAGCAAGACCGGGTGACCGGCCTCGACAATGCGATCTCGTTGCGCGACCGGCTGTCTTGCACGCTGTCCCGCGCTGACCGCGACACCGAAGGCGTTTCGGTGGTGCGTCTCGATTTGGACGAGTTGGCGTTGGTGACTGCGGCCTATGGCCGTGGCGCGGGAGACGAGCTGCTGAACCTGGCCGCCGGCCGCATCCGATCGAGCGTCGGCCGCGATGATGCCGTCGCGAGGATGGACAGCGGGCAGTTCGCGGTGCTCATGGACGGCGGCGTCGAGCACGGCCGGGCCGTGGCAGACCGCCTGGTCCAGGCATTCGCAGACCCGTTCATCATCGACGGGCACGATCTGCTGATCCGGCCGAGCGTCGGACTCGCGGTGGCGACCGACGGAGAAGCCGACCTCACAGCCGACGAACTCCTCGCGCGCGCGGCGGCGGCCGTCCAGATCGCCAAGAACTCGCACCTGCGCAGTGCGTACATCCACGGCATAGACAGCGACGTCGACGACACTGTGACGACGTCGCGTATCGCGGCGTTGGGTGCGCGGCCGACCGAGACGGTCCGGCTGCTGGGCCAGCTACGCCAGGCGATCGACAGTGAGGCTCTCTGCCTTTACTACCAACCGAAGTTCGACCTGATCTCGGGCGACATGATGGGCGTGGAAGCCCTATTGCGCTGGCCCCACGCCGAACTCGGCTTGCTGGCCCCCGACCGCTTCTTGCCTCTGGTTCGTTCGCACGGCCTCACCACGTTGGTGAACGATCTGGTGATCGAGCGGGCACTCGATGACGTCGCCCGGTGGCGCGGTGAGGGATTGGCTGTGCCCGTGGCAGTCAATGTATTCGCCAATTGCCTCACCGACATCGCCCTGCCCCGGCGGATTGCCAGGGCGCTGGAAGAACGCCGGATCTCCGCGGCCGACTTGACGCTGGAGATCACCGAGGACTTCATGCTGAGCAAGCTGGGACGAGTTCAATACGTCCTGAACGGATTGCGCCACACCGGAGTACGGGTCGCAATCGATGATTTCGGCAGCGGCTATTCAACCCTGAGTTACCTGCGCGACCTTCCGGTTGACGAGGTCAAGCTCGACCGGCAGTTCGTCGCGTCTGTCCTCAAGGATGATCGTGCCGCCGAAATCGTCCGCTCCATCATTTCTCTGGCTCATCATCTGGGGGCTCGCGTGGTCGCCGAGGGCGTAGAGGACGGCGAAACTGCGGCTCGGCTCAAGCAATTCAAGTGCGACGTGGTGCAGGGCTATCTCTACAGCACGCCCATCGCCGCCGACCGCGTGCCCGCGTGGCTTCGTGAGCGGCCGGACTTCCCGCCGAGTATTCCGCGACCGGTCGGCGCGAGTACCTAGCGCGTCAGTTCTGGTCCCTGCCGGCCGGCGGCACGATGCCCACGGTGTCGAGTATCTGCTGGGCGGAGACTTCCCACGAGTAGCGGCGCGCGTTGCGAACGCCGCGCTCGCGCAAAGTGTTCGCCAGTTCCACCTCGGACTCCAGCCGATCCAGTTGGGCGAGCAGGCCGGGCATGTCATCGGGGTCGAAGTAGAGGGCGGCGTCACCCGCGATCTCGGGCAGCGATGCCGCGTTCGACGTGATCACCGGACAACCGAGAGTCTGGGCTTCCAGCGGCGGCAGGCCGAAACCCTCATACCGTGACGGGAAGATCAGACCACGCGCGTTGCGGTACAACCATGCGAGCTCGGCATCGGAAAGACGCCCGGCGACAATGGCTTTCGGGGAAAGTGCTGCCGCTTGACTGAACACCTGGTCGTTACCGGACGCGCCGACCACGACGACGGTGCGTCCGGAATCAGAGACGGCACGCACCGGTGCCGGCAGGTTCTTGTGGACCGCAAGCGTGCCAACCATGAGATAGAACGGTTCGTCCGGGGCCAAGTCGGGTCGCTGGGGTTCCACCGTCGTCAAGGCATCTGCGGCACAACCGGCGACCACGAACTTCTGCGCGCGGATGCCGAGCACGTCGTCGAGTTCCCTGGCGCTGAAGTGGGACACGGTGATCAGATGGCGTGCCCAGCGCCCGAGGAACGAGTACGAGATGCGGTAGAAGGCCACGAAAGCCCGGCGGAACGTCTGCGGGAACCGGAAGGGCGTGGCGTCGTGCATGGTGACAACTTGTCGGCGCTTCACCACCGGCGCCGGCCCGGCGAAATTGAGCAGCAGGTTCCCGAACGTTGCGGCGGGTAGGTATATCTGCTCGAAAACCACGCCGGTGCTGCGCGACTGCCGAATCTCGACCCGCGGGCTGCGCAGCCAGTCGGGGATCTCGGCGTTGGCCGGCACATGGACGACCAGGTCGGTGACGTCATTGTCGATGACTGCGCGGACGATTTCAGTGGCGTAGCGCTGCGTGCCGGTCAGATTCTGCGCCAGCCACTTTCCGTTCACGTGCACTTTCCGCATCAATGATCTCCCCTCAGCGGCTCATACAGGGCGCGAAGTGCAGTCCGCTGTTCGGTCTCGCAATTACCGGCCAATGCCATCGCGGTCTGCTGCCGCAGCGCCGCCAGCCCTCCGACCCGGCGCAGCGCCGTGATGGCGGTGATCAGATCCTCGGGACGGTCGAGCATTACCGGTAGGTCGACACCGTGCAAGTACGCACGCCGACGTGCGACCACCGGCAACCCCATGCCCGCGGCCTCCATGATGGAGATCGGAAATCCCTCCCACGACGCCGTGTGCAGGTACAGATCGCACCCGGCCATCACATCGAGGGCCGCACTACGCGGTAGCCAGCCGGTGACTTCGACTCCGTGCGCGCGGAGAAGGTCGATGTCCTCGTCGGTGCCACCACCGATCCACACGGCCTCCAGCCCGCCGTGCACCTCGGCTGCGGCACGGAACGCCTCGGCGAAGAACCGCGGATCTTTTTGTGGCCCTAGGCGTCCGTTGCCGACGATCCGCAATGTCGGCTCGCTTGCGGGACGGTCGGCTCGGGGCAACCCGGGGGGTTGTACGTTCGGTACCGTCACCACGCGCGGCGAGCTCAGCGGCCATCTTGACAGCTCGGCCTCGCGCGGAGAGCACGCCGCGTAGGCGGAAGTGTTGAACGACAACAACCATTCGAGTATGCGAAATCCCTGCCGCACCGCCCAGGACACGTCCAGCCGTTCGAACGAGTAGCAGTGCGGCGTGTATACCAGCGGGCGCTTGCTCGTCCGGCGCACCGCGGAGCGCACGTACGCGCCGGCCATGCTCGAGTGCGCGTGCACGATCACGTGGCCTGGTGTAGCGCGAAGCAACCGGCGAAGGAACCTGACCCGCGCGATGGTGCCGGGGGGCAGCTGCGTCTTCGTTGCGAAGTACGTCAACTCGTCGATGTCCAGCCGCGCCTCGTCGCGAAACGAGTAGACGAGGTGATGCTGGGCCTCGGGGTAGTTGCGGACAAAGTCCCCAATCGCTGACGCGGTACCGCTGGCGAATGATTCCGCGACGTGAATGATCGACGGACGTCGGCTGGCCACGATGCCCAACGAGGAGTTGGGGTCTGCCACTTCGTGCCTCCGGACGTGAATTTAGCAAACGCAAATGCCGTTGCTCTATCTCGCATACCGTAACCGTTCTCTGTGTGACGGTCTAGCCGGAATCGGGGCATGGCGCGATCGTTTGCGGTGAGAAATCCCATATTGCAGCGGCTATACCGGCCGGTCTCGACAATTCGAAGGGCCTGTCGCATGTCCAGCGGAGTTCATTTTGGTCGGCTTAAATGTTTGATAGTGCACTTCTAGCGAATATCGGAAGGCTCCGTGACTGTGTATCGTGGAGCGCGACCATATGGCACTTGGATCACAGAGGGGGCTCTGGTTCGTGGACGAGGAAGCTGCCCATACGCAGCCGACATGGTTCGGCCCCGAAACGGCACCCCTGTACGGAGTCGTCCACGTTCCGGCAGGGCGACGCGCGCGCGGCGGCATCGTGATCTGCCCGCCATTGGGCAAGGAGCACGTCGACACCTACCGAGGACTCAAACTGCTGGCTCAAGAGTTGTGTGAGCGCGGCTTCATGGTGCTGCGGTTCGACTATCACGCGACGGGCGACTCCGCCGGGGAGCTCGGGGCCGACTCAGCTCTGAGCGACTATCAGGACAGTATCGGCACCGCGGTGCGGTATCTGCGAACTGCCGGGGTGACGCGGATCGGCGTGATCGGGCTACGGATGGGTGCCATGCTCGCGGCTACCGTCGCATCCGATCTCGACGGGCTTGCCGCGCTTGTCCTGTGGGACCCCGTTCTCGACGGGCGACGGTATCTCCGCGAGCAACGGACGCTGTACAAGATGACGGTCGGTGCGGACCTGGTCGACGTCGACCGTGAGTCCATCCTTGGCACGACCTTCTCGCCCGAGTGCGCACGACAACTCAAAGGCATCCAGATGCCGGAATCGCTCAGCGCAACCGTCCCGACGCTCATCGTCGCCAGGCCCGAGCGGGCGGACGAGCCGAAGATCAAGGCGCTGCTGGCGAACGGCAACTGCGAGCTGGCGACTGTCGCCGGCCAGCCTGAGTACGTCGAGCCGGTGACATTCGTGGTGCAGATCCCGGTGGCAACGCTGACGCTCATCGCGGAGTGGCTTCATCAGGCGATGGACACCGGCCGAGAACCGGTGGCGCCGGCCATCGCGCGCCGCGCACAGGTGGCCCAGCTGCCCGACGGCCGCGCGGTCGTCGAGACGTTGGACGAGTTGGGGCCCAACCGGTTGTTCGCCATCAGGACCGCCCTGGCGGATACGGCACCGGACACCCCGACATTGCTCATCCACAACACGGCGTGTGAACATCGCGTCGGCTCAGGGCGGGTGTGGACCGACACCGCACGCGAGCTTGCCGCGCACGGCCTCGCTGCGGTGCGCTACGACCGTCGTGGTACTGGTGACACCGGTTGGGCCACAGCAGAATTCGCAACAATCTATTCGCCGGAATCCAACACCGATGTGCATGACGCGATGGTGGCGACCGGGATCCCTGCCGAACGCCTCATGATGACGGGGATCTGCTCCGGCGCGTGGAATTCGGCGATCGGGGCCATCAGGTACGGCGCCCGCGCGGTGGTGCTGGTCAACGCCATCCTCTTCAGCATCCGTCACAAGGCCATCGGACCCGAGAAGTTGATCGGCATGACGCCGCCGAATCCCGGCGTCGAACCTGCACCCGAGCCCCGCACGCTCGAAGCCCGTCTCAAGAGACTGGTCAGGCGCTGGCTGCCGTACCGGCTGTGGCTGCTGATGGGCCGGGTCGGCTTGACTGAAGTGCCCGAAGTCCTGCTGACCGCCTTGGGACGTCACGGCATCGTCGTCGACATGGTGATGTCGCCGGAGGACCAGGCGTGGTTCGACAAACAACGTGGGCAGCACGGCATGGCACGGCTTGAGCGTCGTGGCTGGGCACCGACCATCACGCGTGCACCGACCGGCGATCACCCCCTGCTGCAGCGCGACATCCAGAATGTCGCGAGTGCACGGATTCTGGCTGTCGCGCAGCGCGAGTTTGCTGAACTGCTGCCAGAATCTGTTGATGGCGACGCCCGACGTACCGCGTTGCCTCACAACGCAGATCCTCCCGCGCCTTGCTGTGAGCGAGGGTGACCATCGGAATGAGAAGTAGGCGGCGTGACGCGGTTGAGCGTGTGGAATCTGGCGGCCAAGTGACTGCCACGGGCAGTAGCGGACCTGACGCGTCCGTCAACGCTGACGCGGACAAGCGTCGGCGGGACGAACAGGATGCGGCCGCCGGGAGAAACACCATCGCGTTGCTGTTGAGCCGCCTTGCGATCGCCCTCATGGGATGGTCGGGGACGGTCCTGATCGCCCGGTTGCTGTCGCCGACGGACTGGGGCGTGTTCTCGTTCGTGTTCGGACTTCTCGGGATGATGTCGATCGTCACCGATCTCGGCGTGGGCCGGGTGGTGCTCGGCAGACTGCTCGAAGCAGATGACGAAGACGCCGACGTCTTCGCGAGCTCGTTTGTCGGTCTGCGAGCGGCGTTGGGGCTCCTCGGATATGGGATCGCGGTCGGTTACGTCGTCGCCATGGGTTATTCGGGCGAGGTCATCCGGGCGACCGCCCTGGCCGGCCTCGTCGTCGTCATCGCCACACCCAGCCATGCGCTGTCCGTCCTCTACCAGAGCCGGCTGAAGATGGTGACCGTCGCCGCGGCGGAAGCGTTCGCCCAGCTGTTCCAATTGATCCTGACCGTCCTCATCGCGACGACCCACCCCGGCTTGATGATCTTCATCCTGCCGGCCATCGCAAATGAAATCTTCTCGGGCACATGGAAATTGATCGGCGTCCGCCGCGGCGGCGTCGGACCGCGGATCACCAAACAGCCGCGCCTCAAGCTGTGGCGCGAGATGCTGGTGGAAGCCATTCCACTGAGCATCGGGTTGGCCATGATGACGTTGCTGTCCAAGGTCGACATCCTGATGCTCGGCAAGCTGGATCAGTTCGACTCGGTCGGCCTGTACAGCGTGGCCTACAAGTTCGCCGATGTGCTGTCGTATGCGGTCCTGGCCATCGTGACGCCGGTAGCAACTCTGTTGGTTGCGGCGTGGCCGCTGATGACCGACGAATTCCGCAGCCGGGTGCGTTCTTCCGCGGTGCTGATCGGACTGATGACCTGTCTTGCGGTCGCCGGCATGTGGGCATCGGGCGACGAGATCGTGTCGCTGCTGTACGGCCAGCGGTTCGGCGTCTGCGCAGACGCCGTCCGCATGCTGTTGATCGGGGCCGTGTTCGCGGCGCTGTCGCACCTCATCCTCGTTGCTTTGGTGTCGGCGTCGCGACAACGGGCCTATCCGTGGGTGGCGTGCGGTGCGTTGGTGCTCAACGTCGTGCTGAACGTCTATCTGATTCCGCGGTTTTCGTACAACGGTTCGGCCGGCGCCACGGTCATCACCGAGATCGTCATGTTCATCGCTATGTGGGCGCTCGCGGCCCGGACCATTCCGATCGACCGGCTGTTGCCGGTCTCCAAGTTGCTTCTGGTCGTCGCGCTGACGGTCGGCGTATGCGCGGTCACCGAGGTCATGCAGGGCTATGTGCCGTGGGTCGTCGTGGCCGCGTGCTCGGTCATTCTGTTCGTCGGTGGCGCGTTCGCGCTGCGGCTCCTCGACCGCCAGTTGCTCGCGCGACTGCGGCCGGCGCGAGCGGCGTGACCATGGCGTCGATCGTCTTCGTCAATCGTGCTGGGCGGGTGTCGGGTGCGGAAGTCGTTCTGCTGCGGCTGATTGAAGCCGCCCGCGAGCGCGGCGATCAGGTTCGCGTGGTCAGCCCGGTGGGCGTCCTGGCAGACCGGCTGCCCGAGGACGTCGCGCACGTCGAGATCGACGAACTCGACCTGGGCGGCGCCTCGGGGGTCGCACGGGTGTTGGCACTGGGGACCTTGGCGCGCCGGTGGATCCGTGCCGCAGCGGTGATCCGCCGCAACGTCGACGCACACGATGTGGTCATTGTGAACTCCCTGCTGGCGCTGCCGGCCGCCCGCTTCGCGCGGCTTCGGCAAGGGGTGTCGTGGCTCGTCCACGACACCATCGACGAAGCCAAGCAGCGGGCCATGGTGAAGATCGGCAGGCCGGCCATTCGCCGCGCAGTGGCGGTGTCACCGCCGACGGCCGCGCCCGTGCAACAGCTCGGGCTTGACGTATCAGTGTCCCCGTTGGGTGTCGACATACCGGGTGTGCGCGCACAGCGGGGGACGCGTTCGCACCCGGTGATCGGCATCATGGGAGTGATCACGCCGTGGAAGGGCCATCAGGTGCTGCTCCAGGCGCTCACCCACGTACCCGAAGTGCGGTGTGAGGTGGCGGGCAGCGCGTTCCATGCCGACGCAGACTATCTCGCTGAGCTGCAACGGTTTTCGGACGCCGAACTGGAAGGCCGGGTGCGCTTCCTCGGCCACGTCGATCCGGTGCCGACCGTGCTGAACTGGGACATCTTGGTCAACGCCAGCACCTCACCCGAAGCCGGCCCGATCGTGGCGCTCGAGGCGATGAGTGTCGGCGTACCCGTGATCGCGACCGATCACGGCGGCAGCAGTTGGCTGCTGCGCGACGGCGCCGGCGTACTGGTTCCCGTCGGGGATGCCGATGCGCTGAGCGCGGCGATCACCCAGGTGCTCGAAAATCCTTCCGGCGTAGCCGAAATGGTCGAGCTGGCATACGAACGGGTGTGTGCCGTCCACGATGCGCGGCGGGCGTTTCCGGCGATGCTGGATGCGCTGTTGCCGGACTCGCGGCGCGAACTCACGCGATGATCGTCGTACCACCCATCGTGATGCCGCTTGCGCTGTAGCTTCCGCTTGGCGTGTTGGTGTAGAAGATCGGCAGGGTGGTCTTGTCGAAGCTGATGTTCTTGAAGACGATGCCGCTCATGCTCGATCCGGTCTCCTGGATCAGGCCGATCTCACGCTGCGCCGTGAGTGGTGTTCCGGTCACCGAGAGGTTCTCGATGGTCACGCCGGTGGCAGGCTGGCCCGTGTTGCCGGCGTAGACGAGGATGGCCCCGTGCACGACGCCCGAGTTGTAGTTGGCGCCAGTCACGGTGCCGCCGTTGACGATTATGTTGGACACACCCATCGTGTTGTAGCTGGGCTCGGAGGCGATGTACACGCCGGCGCCGTTGGTGTTGGAGACCTTGATGTTGTTGTACGTGATGTTCTGTCCGCCCACCACGGTCACACCGCGGCCCCAGGTCGTGCCGTTGACGATCGGGTTGTTGATCGTGATGTTGGAGCAGATGGTTCCGTCGGCGATGTAGGACACTACAGACACCCCGTCGTCACCGGTGCTGTTCGTCACCGGGTTGTTGACGACGCCGTCGTGAGCGCCACCGGTCATCGAAATCCCGTCCGCGCGTGAGTTGTTCACCGTGATGCCGGTCAGGTTGAACCAGCCGGCACCCAGGACGTATATCCCGGCTCCGGCAGCACCGTTGATGGTGACGTTGCTGACCGTGGCGTAGTTGCCTTTGATCAGCAGCTTGTGCTGTTCATCGGCGTAGTAGCGAGGGCCGGTCAAGTTGGCGCCGAGAGTCAGATTGCTCATGGTGACGTGGTCGGCGAGAATTTCGACCGCCGACGTTGCGTCGTTCGTGGCCTGGAGCGTCGCGCCATTGCCGTTGATGGTCAGGCCGGACACGGTGATCTGCAGAATTCCGGAGTGGTAGAACGTCTTTGGGGCCAGGGTGAGCGTCGAGCCCGGCTTGAGATTGCTGAATACGTTCTGCAGTACCGCGGTGCTGTCGCCCGTGATCGGCGTCGCCAGAACCGGCACCGTCACCGTCTCGGATACTTTGGACGAACCGCTACTGGCGAGGACGGTGAAGCTCGAGGTGTTTGCGTTGGCCGAGACCGCGGAGAGGTCCCGGGCCAACTTGGTCGGCGTGTAGGTGAAGGTGCCGTCCGTATTCACCGTGACGGTGCCGTAGTTCGGTTGTGCTGACACGGTGTACGTGACCGTGCCTGTGCCCTGGTTCTTCACGTTGAGCGATCCAGACACGGCGCCCGTGGTGGCATCTGGCGTACCGACGGTCGGCGTGCCCGCAGCGAGTGAACTGCGACTCGTTCTGATCGCGGTCACCGGTTTGAGGAGGGTGGTCAGCGACGTTGTGCTCGTGGTGGTTGCGGTGGCCGGCGTGGGCTGAGCCGCGATGTCGGTCGTCTGGGTTGGGGCACTCGTGGTGGTTTGGGCGGCGGGTGCGGTGGCCTGCGCCGGACTGGGCGCGCGTCGCGTCCACGCGGCGATGGTCCAGGCGATCGGCGCACCGATGGGTGCCGAAGGTGCCGCGCCGTTGGACGACGGACCGGCTGGCGTGGTGACGCTTGCCGTCGTGGGCAACTGTGCTGCCGGAGTGCTGACGCCTGTCGAAATCACTTCCACCTGTACTGATTTCGCGTTGGCGGCCCCTACGTTCGGTGCAGCCGAGGAGAGTTGCGATGGCACCTTCTTGGGTGGTGTCACCACCGCGCGCGGGGTACCGGGGTTCGGCTGTACCGCGGCAGGATTCTGCGGTGGCACCTTGGGGGCCGCGACCGCGGCGACCGCCTGCGCGGAGCGCGCTTTCCGCGGCTCGTCCGTCTTCCCTTGGGCGCGAGACGTTTTGGCTCGATGAGGTTGGTCGCTTCCGGTTTTCTGGTCGCTCTGGTGTGGCGCGGTCGACGTGACCTCGGGTGCTGCTGCCGCGGTGCCCATGCCGGCGATGGCGGTACCGATGCCCAACGCGACCGCCAATGCGCCGACCCGCCCAACGCACATGGTGATGTCCATTTGCCCGACCTCTCGACGCTTTATCGGGCCGCGGAGCTACGCGGCCGTCATTTGTCGCAACGATGATGACGAGCATTGGGCGCAATGTGTGGCATTTCGGAAATTCATCCCAGATGTCGACGGGAAGCAAAAAGCATTCAAACTTCGCCACAATTTGAGTTTATTGACGCAGAATGCATCATATCTGCAGCATATTGATGTTCAATACCTTTTGAATCATTTTGCCACAACGTCAGTTTTGTGTTCAATTTCGACGCGCGGCAGAGTAACAGATGTTACCGTCGCCCCGCCTGTAGCGCATTGCAAATGACGTTTGCTGCACATGGCTCCGGCGACCAGGCGGCAGGTTCTAGATCGAAGTGACGTCGATGCGCTTGCCGTCGTTGGTCCAGTTGGCCACGGTGTAGCTGCCCACCGGCACATTGGTATAGAACGGCGCGACGGTCGTCGCAGTCAGATTGATGTTCGACAGGTTGATGCCGTGCATCGCGCGGTCGCCGCCGTTCGTCTCATCGACAATTGCCACGTTGCGGTTCACGGTGGTACTCGTGGCGGTGACCGTCACATTCGACATGGTGACGTCGTGCACGAATCGTCCCTGATTGCCCGAATACACGAGAATGGCGCCCTGCTCGATGTCCTTGTCCCAATTGGCAGCGGTCACAGTGCCGTCGGAAATCGCAACCCGCTCGACGGATCGCGTGAAGAATGGATTGCCCTCGTTGGCGACGTATATGCCGGCGGAACTGGTGTGTGCGACTGAAAAATGGCTGATGTCAACGTTGTTTCCGCCGACCACGGTGATGCCGCGTCCCCAGCGGGTACTCCCGACGGTGATGTTCCTTTCGGTGATGTCGTGGCACGGCGCCGGGTCGTGGTCATACGACACGACTGCGACACCGTCATCGCCGGTTTGATCGGTCTTGATGTTCTCGACCTGACCGAAGGCCGAGCCGCCCGTCATGTGCAAGCCGTCGGCGCGCGTACCGGTGATCGTGATGTCCCGGGCAACGAAATGCGTTGCACCGCTGAAGTAGATGCCGGCACCGGCCGAACCCTGCACCCTGACGTTGCTGACGGTCGCGCGCTGCCCTTTGACGACGAGTTTGTGCTGTTGTTCGCCCATCCAGCGCTTACCGTCGGACGGGGCGGCAAGCGTCACGTCGGTGATGGTGATGCCGTCGCCGAGGATGTCGACAGCGGACGTCTCATCATTGGTCGCAGTCAGCGTGGCGCCGTTGCCGTTGATCGTGACGTTGGGTGTCCGAACGGTGAGGATGCCCCGGTGATGATAGGCCCGAGGTTCCAGGGTCAGCGTCGCGCCGGGTTGGAGCGCGTCGAATTGCGCCTGCAGTGCGGCGGTGTCGTCCCGGACGTCACCGCCGTCCGCGGCCGACAGCGGATTGCAGGCGGCGACCATCATCACCACGGCTGCCAGTACCGCAAACGTTGTCCGACCTCGCACGGAGCGTCCCCTCTCAGACGACTGCGACTACTGCTGATTCAGTGGCGTGGGCTGCTTCGGCCAGATCGTCGCGCGCCGGCGAGCCCTGCGTTCGGTGATGAGCACTCCGATGATCACCGCGGCGAGACCGACCCAGGCGTAGGTGACGCGACCCTGGACCCAGTACATGTACCGCGGCCACTCGACGAGCCCGGTGAAGAACATCGGATACACCAGGAGGCCGCCCAGGCTTCCCCGGCAGAAGTGGCGATACAGCAGTCCGGCGACCACGCCGAGACCGAAGAAGAACACGAGGCCGCCGATCTGGCCGTAATCGACGAATGGAGCTTCGTACCCGCTGGGGTTGTTGAACTCAGGGTTTGCGTACTGCTCGAGCACCCGGTAGTAGGGCGAATCCGGATCAAATGTCTTGGGGTAGGGCCGATCATGACCACCGAGGCGCTCGTAGAGCCGCAGTTGATAGATGCCTTGCACCGACCAGAACGACTCGAGCGTGTCGTAGGGGATCCGGCCCGGCCAACTCATGTGATCGACGATGACCGCGCCGTTGTTGATGGCTGTCGCGTAATAGCCCGCCAGCCGATTCAGCACAAACGTGGGGAACGAATCTTCTCCGTGCATCCGGTAGAACATCCACGACCGGAAGTACTCGAAGAACGCGAACGTGACGATCACCAGAGCGATACCGGCGACGGGGATGGCACGAGCGATGGTGCGCCGCTTCCGGTCCCGGGTGGACAGCCAGCCCGCGCCGACGACCACCACGGGGACGACGAGCTCGAGGATCGCAAGGCGCTCCGAGTAGATGTACGAGCGCGGCACGGACAGCGCGAGAACGACGAGCAGCTTGATGAGCTCCGCGCGGGTGTACTTGTGCGCCAGCAGGATTGCGGAAACGACGACTGCGGCGATGCCGATCTGGGTGAGGGCGGTTACACCGGGAATGTTGCCGATGGCCGTTTTTGCCGGAGCATCCCACGGGTGGTCGGAGCCGCCGAACAGCTCGGCGGGCCCGAGTCCACTCTTGACGATCAGAACCGCGAACCCGACGTATCCGACGATGGTGAGGGTCGTCAGTACCGTGCTCGCGCGTTCGAGGGCGGCGCGGCGCCGCTCGGACAGCGCCGGCCATACCGCGGCCAGATTGTCTCGGGCGGGCATGGCTGCGATGGCGATCATCGCGCCGAAAGCGAAGGCGAGCACGCCGCACTCGAACAGCCATAGCATGCTGTCCGTCACGACTTTTGGTTCCTGCCAATACGTTCGGAACTGCTGATCGTCGACCGATGCGGTGAGCAGGATCGCGCTCGAGCCGACGGCGAGAGACACCACAGCCGGCGACAGCCATCCCAGCCGGAGTTCGCCACCTGTGGTCGACCCGGTTGCGGCGCGGGGTTTCGTTGCCATCAGCATGCGGCGATCACCGCCGTGCTTGCCGGCTGACCCGGGCTGTCACGCGCGCGTCGCCACGACAGAGACGGGAATGTCGCGGTGCGCTACGGAACGGGCGGCGACATCGACGTCGTGAGCGGTGTCGAACCCGATCCGAACGGCGACGACGATCTGGTCGGCCGTGTCGGCTGCCTCGACCGCGACGGGTGAACTCCAGGTGCCCGCGTCGAGGATTGTCGTCTCGGCGCGGCGGGTGCTGTCGCCATCGGCGAGATCCTCACTGACGGCCTCGCCGTGCTCGGCTGCGGCGAAGGCGATGTGCCTCGCCACTGTCGCGGAGCCCGAATCAGCGGACGCCCCGACCACGAGGATGGTGCCGGTGCATGGGCGGGGGAGTTGCGCATAGATCGTTCGCGCTGCCGGCTCGTCGACCTGCCGGCGCGCGAGCCGAAGTACCGGCCTGAGCGCGAGCTGGTCCTCGCCGTCCAACTGGGTGACCGACGTGACGATGCCCGTATGCGTGCGCCACACCATGGCCCCGGCCATTGCCACGATGCCACCGAGGAGCCCGCCCCCGATGGGTCCCAACGCCGGCGAGCTGAGCAGTCCGGTCGCTTCGGCGATGCGGGTCGGCTCTACTGTCTGCACACCCGGCGTGCGAAGCAGCTCGACCTGAAGTGACGTGCGCCGGAAATACAGCTGGACGAGCTCGTCGGTCGGGCGAGTCGCTGCCGGTTCACTGATCCGCTGCGCCTCCTCGAGTTTGGGGATGACAGCGTTGACGGCGTCGAGGCTGGACTGGTACCGCTGCTGGTTCTGATCGAACACGTGACCGGTGAAGACGGTGACGGCGGCATCGACCGTCCGCCGAGCTTCGTCCGAATTGGCGGCGGTGGCCGAGAGCGTGACGAGGTTCGACTTGCCCGCCTGCGATGCAGAGAGCGTGGGCTTCTTGCTTTCCCCGAGTTTCTTGGCGACGGAGTCGAGATAGCTGGGAGATGACAGGTACGCCAACTCACCCGACATGTAGTCGGGCATCGTGTTCAGCAGCGGCTGCGTGCCGAGCATGATCTGGTTCGCCTCGATCGGCTCGTCGACCCGAATCGTGGTGCTGGCGGTCACATCTTTGCTCGGGGCCAAGGCGAGTGCACCGATCAGTGCGCCGAGCGCGATGCCCACCAGTGTGATCGGCCACAGCGGCGTAACCCACTTCGAAATCGCAGACCTACGTCGCTGTCCCACGTCGGCTCCCTCCAAACCTGTTCGTGTGGCCTAGACAGTAATGAAGGCTGGGCCAGATGGCAAATTTACAGAGATGTTAGCAATCATCGCTGAGGCGCGAGTGATGCCTTGGTCTAGCTGGTCGGCGAGATGATCCAATGATCGCCATAAATAGCCTTCTACATGGCATTTAACGTCAATTGCTCCGACGGAATTGATAGTCGACGACTCCATCACATGGCGTTGCTAGAAGCATCATATTGCGACTACAGCAACACCTCTGAATCAAGCCAGGTCAAGTGATGTGGTCGCGCAGACCGCCACCACCACGGCGGCAGCGTGGCATTCGGCGTGGGTCAGCGACAGCGAGATCTGCCGCCATTGCTGCTCGTCCGCCAGCTCTGCGGCTGAGCCACTCAGCCGGAGGGTGACGAGCGGTTTCGCCGTCACCACCTCGATCTCGCGGGGCACGAACGCGGCATCTGGGCGTGAAAATGCCTTGATAGCGGCCTCTTTAGCGGCGAATCGGGCCGCGAGTCGAGAAAGCCGGCTCGGTCCGGCACATGCGGCCAGCTCGTCGTCGGTATAGATCTTGGCGAGGAACCGCGCCCCGAACGTCGACACGGAGTGTTCGATCTCGTCGAGACTCACCACATCGCAACCGACCCGGACGTGGTGACCCGGAACCTGCACCTCAGGAACGATCACGCCGATCTCCGTATCGGAATCGGCGCGCGCAGATCGATCGACCCGACTGTTCCGGTCGGCGACTCACCGCCGCTCTGCCGGGTCAACGTGATCTGACGCGGTAGTCGTGCCGCCACGTGCAAATAGTTGTCGCTGACCCGCCAACCAGAAATCTCGATTTCGATGTAGCGCAACGCAACCTCGGACACCAACTCGAGCACCCATATGCCTTCCGACACCGGGGATGCCGTCGCGGTCAGCAGTGAAGCGGCTTGCCTGCCTGCAGGATTCACGACCAGCACGTCGTACACGGTCGGTCTGCCGTCGAAGGTGACCCGGGCCTGGACCGCATCCGCTGTCGGCGGGCCGAATTGATAGGCCTGTGACAGATCTCGGAATTGTCCTGACAGCTCGGTATCGACGAATGCGGTCGACGAGGCCGGGGGCACCGTGATCGGTCGAGTGACGTCCACCGCAACGCCCACGGAATTCGTTGCCGTCAAGGTCAATTCACCACGCAGCTCCGCGTCGGTGTCGTTGTACACGTCGATTCTGACGCCGGCGAGGCCCTCATCCGAGAGCAACACCGCTACCGGAGCCCAGGTCCTGGCCAGCACAGCCAGTGCCGGTTTCGCCCCGCCGTCGGAGTCCAGAAGTCCCCACCCGGCGCCGGGCACTGTGTCCCGGCCGGACAGCACAAGGGCCCCGCCACAGCCTGAGTCGGCTCGCCGCCAGTAGGTGAAGCATTCGCGCATCGCGGTGGCCACGGCAAGGCGACCGAGCTGCAGATACCGCCCGGGATCCGTGCGCCGGACGGCGAGCAGTCCTTCACCGAACACCTCGTGCGCGTAGAAGTCGCGGACGTCTTCGAAGTCCCAGGAGGAGCCGCGGTCCCGCGGCACGCCGGCCTTCCAATCGGGATGATGCCCGGCCACCGCGGCGGAGCCGAAATGACGTTCGACGTAGTTGGACACCGGGGGATTGGAGAACGCCAGGCTCTCGGCAGCGAACCGGATTCCGGCGCTCCGCACGTCGGCGATCGGTCGTAGGTAGCCACCGACCCCGAACCAGTGCGCTATGCCGGTGTCCGGGCGGATCGCGAGATCGGCGGTACCGGGTGGGGCCGACGGTGAGGCCCGGACGTAGTGGGCATCAGAGTGTTCCGCGACAGCGGCACCAAGTACTGATTCCAGGACCTCAATCACCGACTCGTCTTGGCTGAGTCCCAGCATCTCGGGCTGTTGCAGCGTCTCGCTGCCACCGCTGACCACCGCCAGCACTGGGTTTCCCGACACTCCTTGCAGGACCGAGATGAGTTCTCTTGCGATCAACTCGCTCTGCTCGACCGGGGGGTCGAACGTCGCCAGCATGGCGTCTTGCCACACCAGCAGGCCCGCCTCGGCGCAGGCCTCCCAGAACTCGGCCTGCTCGAAGAGCAAGCCACCCACCACTCGCACCATCGTGGCACCGGCGGCCGCGAAAGTCCTTACCTGATCGCGAATCTGATCGGGATCGGCGAATGCCCGGATGGGGTCCGGGGGAGACCACGTCACGCCCCGGCAGAAGATCGCAGTGCCGTTCACGCTGATCCGAAATCCGTCCGCTGCGACCGACAGTGTCCGAAATCCGACGGGCCGGTCGGCGACTTCCACGCCATCGGCCTCAAGGCGTACCCGGTACACGTGTTGCGGGCCATAGCCGTTGGGCCACCAGAGCAGCGGAGACGGAACGGCGACGTCGAACCGGAAGCCACCTCGGTTCGGTGCGGTGGTGTCGTCGGCTATCTGTCGGCCGGCCGGATCCACCACGGTGAGCCGGATCGTGCGCGCACCGCTGGTTCCCGCAACTGTGATGACGTTTCCGTCGACCTTGGTGACGACATCGGTCCGGGTCTGCGCGGTGACAGCAGTCACCGGACGCCAGATGCCAACGGGTGCCGGAAGATTCCCGTACACGGGGGCGCGGCCGATGAGCGTCGTTCGAGCCCACCGCAGGCCCGGCGCACCGACCAGCGTGGAGCGCCAACGTCCTCTTGGCCTTCGCGTCCTGAGCCAATGATTCAGCGACGCGAAGCGAATCACCAGCTCGTGATCACCGGCATCGCATTCGATGCGCAACGGTAGAAACATCGATTCACAGTCGGCCACCGGCGACCCATCGAGAAAGACCGTGGCGGGGAAGGTCAGTCCTTCGAATTCGATACTGGTCGCGTGTTCCGTGGTCAACGTGGTCCGGTACCACCAGTCGTGGTCGTCGGGGTTGCCGACGAACGCGGACGCCACCGTCGCCGGGATGTCCAGGGTCGTTGCGGCAGCCCAATCGTCAGTCAGCTCCCCGGGTCCTGCAACGGAGCCGGGGTCCCGGCGCAACACCTGCCAACGTGCCGGCATCGCCTCAGCCCACCGCGTCGGCGATGACGTCGAGCGCGTCCTGCCAGTCGGTGGCCATGGCGGAAAGCGCGGCGGACACATCGACTTTCCGCCCGCTCACCGCGCGCGCCATCTTGAACTGCACTGCCTTCGCCGCCGCCGCGACGTTACGCAGTAACACTGCTGCGGCGGCCGCACCCGAGAACTCGGCATCGAGGTGTTCGGCCAGATCGGCCAGCAGTTCAGCCGACGCCCCGCACTGACGCAGCGAACCGAAGGCCCACAAGTGGAAGCGGGCCATCCCCGCCTCAGGCAGCCAGGTCCCGGCCTCCTCGACGCAGGTTGCCAGACGATCGATCGGATTTCCGCTCGGGCGACGTGAAAGATGCTCGCGCACAATGATTGCTAGGGCACCAGGCTGTGCACGGGCCGGAAAGAGACGGACGACTTCGATGTACGGCGGGAGCAGCGGTGCCGACGCGGCAGTCAGCCCGAACACGCCGTCGAAGTCTTCGCCGTCGAGCGCGAACAACCCCGCGTTGTGCAGGTAGCGCATCTGCCTTGCGTTCCGGTCGACGTTCAGGGGCGTGATCGTGGTCTTGACGTGCTCATTGCGATAGGCGGTTCCCGCGGTGTCGGGCAGCCACCAGCTGTCTACTTCCACGGTGTGCAGCACGCCGCGCCGCGGCCCCGTCTCCACCAATTCGAGCACCGGAAGCCACGAATTCTCTTCGGTTACCTCGATGCCGTACAGCCGACGCAGGTCTTCCGGTTGCTGCTTGCCGAAGGTCCAGCTGAGCCCGTCATGGTCAACCGAAAGCAGCGACGCGAAGCTCGGAACAGGGTCCAGCCCAAGACAATTCAGAATCTCGATCCACAGGTCGAGATAGCAGTTCGTCTCGACCCAGAGCCGGTCGGCGTGGTGCGTGAAATGCGGTTCGTAACCGTCGGGCCTGGCGTCGATCTGCAGGGCAGCGGCAGCTTGCGGCACCATGGCGCGACTCATGAGCCCTACTTGGCGAGATTCGAGACGACCGCCTGGATGTTCCGTATCGAGGCAAAGGTGGACTTCTTGAGGGCTTCATCGGGAAATTCGATGTCGAACTCGTCTTCGAGCGCCAGCATCACATTCACCGAAGCGTGGGAGGTCAGGCCCAATTCATAGAGGTCGGCGTCGTCGGCCACCCCGATCGGGTCGACGGCCATCCGGCCGTGCGCAGCCAAAACGCGTTCGATGGTTTCCCGCATACCCGTATCATACAGAGTATTCGCCGCTGATAGTTCGCTGTATTCATCACAGCTAACTACAATTCTGCGAGGAACCGAAGGTCGGTTCATCGCCCGAGGGGGTCTCATGCCCGATCTTGACGGTGCAGTCACGCGCACCGCGTCGACCATTCCCGGGCTCGTCGACGCCGTGCGCGTCGCCGCTGGCGCCGCAGATGAGGTCGACCAGCAGGCGCGGTTCCCGCACGAAGCCGTCGATGCACTCAAACAGGCACAATTACTTTCGTGCGGTCTTCCAGCCGAACTTGGTGGTCAGGGGTTCCGCATCGCCGAACTGTCGGTGATCGCCCGGGCGCTGGGTACCGCATGCAGCGCCGCGGGCATGGTCTTCGCCATGCACCAGACACAGGCCCTGGTCCTTGCGAAGTACGCGCGCAGCGGCCCCGCCGCGGAAGTGGCAAGAAGCATCTCAGCAAATCAGTCGCTCATTGCGTCAGCAACAACTGAGAGCACAACTGGTGGTGATCTCGGCTCGTCGACGTGTGCGATCGTCAGCGAAGGCGACGAAGTTGTCCTGGAAAAGAACGCGCCGGTGATCTCGTACGCCGAGCAGGCCGACTACATCGGCGCCACCGCCAGGCGTCACCCGGATGCAGCCAAGAACGATCAAGTCCTGCTGTTGTGTCCGGCGGGCGACACCGATCTCAAGCGCACCAGCACCTGGGACACCATGGGCTTTCGTGGCACGTGCAGTCCCGGCTATCTGTTGTCGACGCGGACTTCGGCCGCCAATCTGATTCCGGCCGACTACGCGAGCATCCTGGCGACCACGATGCTGCCCGCGTCACACACCCTGTGGGCGTCGGTGTGGTTGGGAATCGCCGACGCGGCATACGCCAAAGCCCGCACGGTCGTTCGACAAGCCGCGCGCAAGGCGCCGGACAAGACCGTCCCGCAAGCGTCGGTGCTGGCTGATCTGACCGTGACGCACCAGCGCTTCGAATCGATGGTGCTACACGAGGTTCTGCGCTATCAGTCCTTGGTCGAGTCCGGTGCCGATGAAGCGACCATCAGCTTCACCGTCGCCATGAACAATCTCAAGATCGCCGCATCGACGGCGGTTATCGATGTGGTGACCGAGGCGTTGAAGATCGTCGGCCTCAATGGTTACCGCGAGGACCACGCGCTGACCATGGGACGTCTCCTACGGGACGCATTCGGTCCACAGCTGATGGTCTCGAACGAACGTATTCGAGTAAACAACGCCAATCTCGTGTTGGCCTACCGGGGGTGAGAGCATTGACGACAGCTGGCGAGCCGCTCGAATTGGCGCGCAAAGAATTTCGCGACGAGCTGGTCGATGTCGGCCACTTGGTGCCGTTGGGCATCGACGGACTCTACGGCCGCGGCGGTGATTTCGAGAAGATCATCGACGGCATCGATGTCGCGGTGCGACGGAAGGGCGCCGAGGTGCACGGCGACGCGGCCGCGGTCTTGCGTTTTCCTCCGTTGTACCCGCGCGAAGCGTTCGAGAAGACCGACTACATCGCGTCTTTCCCGAATCTGACAGGCGCCATCTCGACATTCACCGGAGGCAACCCCGAGCATCGCGCGCTGCTGGCGGATCGTGACGCCGGACTGTCGTGGGATGGCCACCTGAACCCTGCTGGGACCATGCTGGTTTCGGCCGCGTGCCATCCCAGCTACGGCACGCTTCCGAAGGTCCTTCCCGAAGACGGCGCGCTGATGGACATCTACGGCTACTGCTTCCGGCATGAGCCCGCGATCGATCCAGCGCGCATGCAAGCCTTCCGGATGCACGAATATGTGCGTGTCGGCTCACCCGAACAAGCTGAGAGACATCGTGACTCGTGGGTGGAAGACGGCATGGAGGTACTCACCGCCCTCGGCCTGGACGCCCGGCCCGCACCCGCCAATGATCCGTTCTTCGGAAGGGCAGGCCGGATGCTCGCGGCAAACCAGCGGGACGAAAACCTCAAGACAGAGCTGTTGGTGCGGCTCTATGGCGATCTCGATGACGGTACTGCCGTGGTGTCGGCCAACTGCCATCGGGATCATTTCGGTGAGACGTTTGGGCTGTCGACCGCCGACGGGGCCGTCGCACACAGCGCCTGCGTCGGATTCGGCATGGAACGAATCGCCCTTGCCCTGCTCAAAACCCATGGCCTACGGCCCGATTCGTGGCCGATCGCCGTACGCGAAGTGCTCGGGTGGTAGTTCAGGAGATGAAGCGCATGACGTCCGACCCGGCGACGTCATGCCGCTTCGCCTGGCGGTAACCCAGCGCGACGCCGATTGCGACGACTATCAGCATCGCCACGGACCCGGGGACCGCGGCCGCATTGACCAAGTCGCCGCGCAGTGCGACCGGACTGTCTGAATCCGGCCCTATCACCAGCGGCAACCGGGCAAGGTCAGCGATTGAACTTCTGATGCTGACCCTGTTCGTCGGTGCCGAAAGTTGTGGCGCATCCGGTCGTTCGTCAGACGGTGTTGCATCCCAGCGCAATTCGTGCGCTACGGTCGGCGATAGAGTCGTGGCGGCATGGCCACTCACCGGCACCCGGTGCGATTTGTCGGGCGAATGGAGCGCAGGCGGCAACGTTGGCTTGGTAGCTTCCGACCTCGTACGCGGTCGACGACCGGAGGCACTCCGTCGGCGCGAGGTCGAGGATTTGGTCTTCGTCGGCGCGGAGCCCGGGCGGGCCAGCGCTTCCGCCTGACTCGGCTCGGCCGCTTTCGCCGCCGGCCGCTCGGCCTCGATGTCCGCGCCGCCGGGTGTGCGCCGGACCGTCTTCCCAGGGGCCTGAGTCGGCGCAGCGGGCACGTCACCGACACTCGGTGATGAAGGTAAGCCCTTGGGGGACTTGGCCGATGTGTGCCCGAAACGCGCTACACGGCCGTCTGCTTCTGCGGATGCCCCCGGCCGCGAGTCAACCGGCGACGTCGGTGACGGGTCCGCCATGGCTGGTGGGCAGCAGGCCACCGCACCAGCCATGGTCATTATCGCCAGCCACAGCGCTGCGTCGTGCCGACTCGATCCCGTCATTCTGCTGCGCATCCCCTGGCATGCCTGAACCCCGAGCGACGTTGATCGGGGGCGGTCTCGCTCGAGGTCCAGGAGTTTCGTGGGCAGGTCGCCACGGTTGTCAGTAGGCGCCGCTGCCGGTGAGAACGGTACGGACGGTTTTGGTGATGATGAGGAGGTCCTGGAGCAGGGACCAGTTTTCGACGTACGAAAGGTCTAGGCGCACAGCGTCTTCCACCGCGAGGTCGGAGCGTCCGCTGATTTGCCAGAGGCCGGTGAGGCCGGGTTTGACGGCCAGGCGGCGGCTGACGAGGTCGTCGTAGGTGTCGACTTCGCGGCGGACTTGTGGGCGGGGTCCGACGACGCTCATGTGTCCGGTGAGGACGTTGAAGAACTGGGGGAGTTCGTCGATGGAGTACTTGCGGATGATCTTGCCGATGGGGGTGACGCGTGGGTCGTCCTTCATCTTGAAGAACATCGCGCCACCTCCGCTGGCGGCGATCATGTCGGCCTGGCGGGCATCAGCGTCTTGGTACATGCTGCGAAACTTGGTCATCTTGAACGGGATACCGTCGAGGCCGATGCGCTCCGCCTTGTAGAAGATCGAGCCGGCGCTGGTGAGCTTGACGGCCAGGGCGGTGACGAGCATGAGCGGGGCAACCGCCAGTAGCGCCGCACCGGCGAAGGCGATGTCGAAGGTGCGCTTGATGAGTGAATTTGCGCGGCTGTATTGGGGTTTGGTGATCTCGAAGACTGCCATGCCGGCGACGGGGCGGCTGGTGAGGCGTTGGTCGGCGATGTCGATGAGGCCGGGGGCAACCATGAGGTCGATACCGTGGGTCTCCAGTTCCCACATGAGTCGGCGGATCTCGGTGGGGCTGAGATGGTGGGTGGCAGCCAGGGCGACAGTGTCGGCGCTGGTGCGCTGAACGGCGGCGAGGATGGCTTCGTCGGTGCCGACGATCGGGATGTCGCGGCCGGCGATGGTGATGACTTCTTTGGCGTGCGTCGGTCCCATGGGGGTGCAGAATCCGGCGACGTGGTACCCGGCCCAGGGGTCTTTGGCGAACTCGGTGGCGATGTCTGCGGCAGCACTGGTGGCACCGACGACCAGGAGGCGGCTTTGGTTGTAGCCCAGGCGGCGCTTGTTCGCGTGGAATTTGCGCCAGATCCAGCGGGTGGTGATCAGACCGACCAGGCCTGTGGGCAGAGCGATCGCGAGGTAGCCGCGCGAGATGTTCAGGTGGAACAGCGTCGAGGCGATGGCGATGAGGCCGAACAGCTGCAACGTGGCCGCGGCGAGGGTGACGTATTCATCGAAACCCCGGCCGACGACCTTGGCCGACCGGCTGCCCAGTGATAGGAAGCCCATCCACGCCAGCGCGATGACGGCCGACACCGCCAGATACCGGACGTGCGGACCGTTGTCGAGGGATACGTAGACGGGGTGGCCGCTGGTGGTGGCGAACCGGAAAATTTGCCCAAGGATGACGGAAGAGCAAATAACTAGAGCATCGCTGAAAATGAGCTTGCGTGCATAATTTGCGTGACGCTGCTCACGCATTGACCTGCCCCGGTTGCTGATTGTGGTAGCAGCTGGTAGCTGCAGCGCAAGCTCGTTTGCAGCGGAGAATTGGCCGGTGGTGGACTCGTTTGAACTGTTTACCTGCGGGTTTTCAACTGTAGGTGTCGACATGGCTACCGGGGCGCTCTCTGCTGGGCGGGACTCACTCGGTTGGTTCGACCCCAGGCTGCTTGCAGGGTTCACCTGCCGATTTGGGATCAGCGCGGTGACCGGCGGTGGTCTCGCGCGAGGGGCTACTTGTTAACGAACGCGATTTTTAGCAAATTTATACCGAAGGCTTGGAACCGGCAAGTAGGACACCTAACGAACGCGTGTTACGGCCATCACACTTGAAGCCCGACTCCTGTGAGGTCGGCGGTTCTGACTGGTCAGGAGTTCATGGAACGGGCGAAGCCGACACGGATTCCGAGACCATCGCAGACGGCCCAGGACGTGGAGTGTCGGTGAAGCGACCCGAGTCAGGAAATACGGACGATCTCGAGGGGGACCGTGCGCGTCAGAGTGAAACCCATCGCCTTGTAGAGCCTCTGAGCCGGGTTGTCGCTCGATGTATGGAGGAACGGAGTTTCGTCGCGCTCGCGGATACCGTGGGCGATTGCGCGGATCAGGCGGGACGCCAGTCCCTGTCCGCGGGCTTCGGGGGCGGTGCACACTGCGCTGATTTCCGTGAATCCGGTCGGTCGCATCCGCTCGCCGGCCATCGCGACGAGCGAACCATCGGCGGCGCGGATACCCAGATAGGTTCCGAGTTCGATGGTCCGGGGGAGGAACGGTCCCGGTTTGGTCCGCTCGACCAGGGCGGTCATCTCGGGCACGTCGGCCGGCGTCAGTGGTATCGCCGCCGGATCCGGCGCAGCTTCGATTTCGCTGCCCTCGTATTGGACCAAACCGAACGTCTCGACGACGGACCAGCCCGCGGGCAGCGCGGTGGCACGGTCGCGAAGCACCGCGATCCCGGTGTCGCCGGCCAGGCGGGCGACGTGGATGTAGTCCTCGGCGGTCAGTTCGCGTGGGTGACCATAGAACACCGAAACGTCCGCGCGGTATCGCTGGATCCGTCCGCTGACTTCACGGAACCGGCTGTGTGGGCCGTCGAGCGCGGCGTTGACGGGGTCGGCGAGCACATCGGTCACGCCTCGATCATCCCAGACGACGAGATGGCATCAGGACGCCGCTGGCGGCGGCCTCGCCGAGAACGCTTTGGAATCACGAAGATTCGAACGCGCTGCACCCCTGCATTATTCGTCACTGTGACGAATGCGTGCCTATTCCCCAACCATTCTGTGCGGGGTAGAAGAAGATAGACTGCCCGACCATGCCCTCGCTTGCGACCTCGGCACGCAACCTGTTCGCCATCACCCTCGGCGATGGCGTGTGCCCGCCGGAACCGACCGAGCACGCGGTGCTGTTCGATGAACCGCACCGCCAACTGCGGCGCTACGGCCATTCGGACGGGCGCGAGTCCGCACTGGTGCCGGTTCTGCTGGTACCACCACTGGCCGCTTCGGCGACCTGCTACGACTTGTCGCCGGGTCAATCACTGGTGGCACACCTGCTGGAACAGGGCCGTACCCCGTATGTGGTCGACTACGGCGAAATCGGCTGGGCTGACCGGCATCTCGGCTTGGAGGCCTTCTTCGCAGACATCCTGCCGGAAGCCATCGAGCGGGTGCTCATCGATTCCGGGGCCGAGGAACTCGACCTGATCGGTTGGAGCCTCGGCGGCACGCTCAGCCTGTTCACCGCGGCTGCCAACAGGGACCTGCCCATCCGTTCGATCACCGGCATCGGCACGCCGCTGGATTACGGCCGGATCCCCGGCTATCCGGAAGTCCGGCGAATCACCAAGCCCACCAACGGCTATGCGGTCACCACCGTCCTGCGCGCCATGGGCGGGGTGCCCGCCCCGGTGGTCCAGGCCGCGTACCGAGCGACGTCCTGGGATCGTGAACTCAAACGACCGTGGTTCGTCCTCAACAACCTGGGCAACACCGAAGCCTTGGCCAGGGCCGAAGTGATCGACCGCTTCCAGGACGCGTTTCCGGGATATCCGGGGCGCGCCGTATCTCAGATGTGGGGCCGGCTGATCTACCACGACGAGATCGCCACCGGCGTAGTCAATGTTGCGGGCCGGACCCTTGACCTGACGTCATTGACACTGCCGATCCAACTGTTCGGCAGCCACCGGGACGCCATCGCGCCGTGGGAATGCGTGCACAACGGTGTGACCATGCTGAAGTCGGCCGATGTTCGGTTCGCCACCGTGGAAGCCAGCCATCTCGGCTTGGTCGCATTGTCGGCCGGTGTCACCGAGACGTGGCCGGCGATCGACGAATTCCTGAAGGAACTGGACAGCCGTTAGGAGTGTCTGCCGGCGGACGTTCTATTCGGGCTTGAGGTGGCGCCACCAGCAGGTGATGTACAAGCTCATCGAGGCCACCAGTGTCACGATCACCCAGAGCACTACGGACACGTCGATCCACGTTCCGATGGGCGGAGCATCGGGCAGCGCGTTGCGCAGCGGCACCACTGCGAAAAGCATTGCGGCAAACCATGTCGTCATGGGCGGCTGAAACTTGCGGCGGTTACGCGCGGTCTGTACGGCGACCACCGCTCCCAGTACCGCAATCGTGACGAGTGCGCCGACGAGGGCTGCGGCGAATGCGGCTGTGCTGGGGGAGCGCTGCGCCTTGACACGGTAGACACCCGGTGCGGCGTCGTTGCTGTCCGCCGGAATGTGGAACATCCATCCGGGCACCCGATCGAAGAACGCGGGCGTCACTCGTATCGGTACGTGCGACGCACCGCGGAACAGTTCGACGGTGATCGGGCCCGAGCGGTAATGGTCGAATGGATAGCTGCCCGGGTCGCCGGACAGGATCAGCGCGACGGGAAAGACGTCGGGCACCATGCCTTTCGTCCATGTGCGGCGGGTCGGTGTCACTGCGGATTGCACTGCGACACTGAGGTCTTCGGTAAGGCTGTGCGTTTGCGGGTCCAGCAGCGCCGGACCGGGATCGACGGTCACGTTGGCCACCATGTCGCCTTTGACCGAATGGACCTCGTTCAGGTCGATGGTGACGGTGGTGCCATCGGCTGTCGGTATCGGCTCGCTGATTTGGCTTGGGTGTCCGAGGCCTGTCCTCGCGTACAGTGCGATTGTCGTGAGGTACAGGGCGACGACAACCGCCACACTTGCGACTACCCGGACTTTCATCGGCGACCCCTCCCGCATAATTGACAGCAGTGTAAGTCAGGTTTCTGCACGGATGTGCCGAAACCCCGATGGCATCGTCGGCGAAAGGTTGAACCAGGTTGCGGCCCAACGCCATTCGTCACAGTGACGAATAGCGTTGCGGCAGGTTTCTCGAGATGGCAGGGGGTGAATGGCGGTCGACTTTCGCCTGTCGCCACATCGATCGCCAGTCAGCGCTTGAGCCACTCATGCGCACACCGCGGCGTTGAACGGCAGACCGCCAATTCGGATCGAAAAGCTGGACGCTGCAGTGATATTCGCGCACCCGGTTAGCCGTGGCTAAAACGTCACAGTGACAAATTGGTTCAGTCCGCCCGCGCGCTCAAGCGCCGCTGGGGCTGCCGAGTTGGCGGCACGGCGGCGCCTGGGCGTGTAATCGAGGCATTGATGCGCAGCGCATCGAATTGCGGCAAGGCGCGGAGCGGTGTCCCGCCAACCGTGCTCAAGCGTGCTCCCGCGAAGTGTGCGCGCCGGACGGCGGGACGCCCGAAAACGTTCCAATGCAATGGCGCACGACGGGGTGACGCGGCCGACGTCTGGGCCGGCGCTGCCCACCAGTCGAAAGCAAAACGCCGATAATCGACATTATGTCAACTAATTCATTGGTTGACCGCCGATGAATCATCACTGCCATCGCCCAGCGCCGTCTTTCACTACTTTGCATCGAAACCCCGTCCCGGGGCGAAGTGCCTCCAGGCTGGCTCAGGCGTTCCCGCATAGCACTGCTACGGCCTCTGCGTGGGCCGTACGACGGGTTACTTCTACGCCGCGGTAACACTCTCGGTGTACACGATTGGTCCCGACTGTCAGCCGTCTTCGTCGTCGTGACGGTGCGCGGCCTCTATCACCTCTGGCGGGGCCGGCTTCTGCAACCAGGCCCGAATCCGCAACAGGCCGCCGGCGATAGTCCCGACGGCGAGCACCGCAACTACGATCCAGAACGCAGTGGACATGGAGCAATTGTCCGCCTATCGCCAGCTGTTTGTCAGTCTGTGGTGCGCGGGGCCTGATCGCTCGCCGGCAGCCACCGGTTGCTCCCAGGCCGCTCCCCCATCTACCTTGACTGCCGATCAGGTCGCCGCGCTTGCCCGTTCGGTGGTGATGACGATCCTGCTGACTGTCCGCTCCAGTTCCGTAGCCGCTGACAGGGCAGCGGACGTGGTGCGCCAGACGACGTGTCCGTCCGGCCGGACCAGCACTGCGCCGTGCTCGCCAACCTCGAACAGATCGAGCACCTGCCTGCGGTCTATGCCGGGCGCGGGATCCAGAGCCACGATGACGACCGGGAGCGTGCTCGGGACCGCCGCATGCCAAGACAGCGGGTCGGGTGTGAACAGCGTGTAGTCGCGCAAGTCGAGCAGGTCGTGAGTAGCCTCTGGGTCGCCCTCGCCCGCGAGCCACATGTGTGGGAGGCGCGCGCCGGGCCACGTCGTCGGCCGGTAGTCGATCACGCCTTCGCCCAGTTTCGGTTGCGGCGTCGACTCCGTCCGGATGAGATCGCCGGAGTAGGCATACCCGAATTCGAGGCCGGTAGAAGCGACCTCCTCGATCTGGCCGGGTATCCGTTGTCTGATTGTTTCGCGCCAGTTGCGCGCAGATGCGCTGTCTCCTGACAGTTTCGCGATCGGACGCATCGCGCGATTCATCATTGCGTCGGCGACGCGTCGCGTCACGGCGGCGGGCAGGCGATCGACCGCAGGGTGGGCGAAGGCGCGGGTGACCCGGGCAAGAGCCCGGTTCCCCGAGGTCAGTCCTTCGAGGATGGCGTCCATCCGAAAATGATTCGCAACGCTTTGTGCGGCAAAACATTCCACAGTGGGCCGCCGTTCCGGCTCGTAGCTGTCGAGCAGACCGGCCGGTGCGCGCCCCTCCAGGACAGCTGCGAGTTTCCATGCGAGGTTGTGTGCGTCCTGCACGCCGCTGTTGAGGCCGAACCCGCCGGTATGCGGGAACCGGTGGGCTGCGTCGCCGACTAGGATCACGTTGCCTTTGGCGAAGGTCTCTGCCATTTGGCTGGTCATCGTCCAGGTACCTGTGGAATGTATCCGGAAGGATTCCTCGCGCCCGATTACCCGTGGCAGAATTCGCGTCCAGTACGCGCGCGCGTCACGTGCGATCTCCTGCTTGTCGCTCAGGTATGGGGTCATCAAGACGTAGTTGTCGTCGGTGTGCGCTACCAGAATGCCGCAGAACGTCGGGGTGTAGATGAAGCTGAGCACTGGGTGGATGCCATCGGAGAACAGTCTCGCGCTGAAGTAGACGCTGGCCATGTTGGCCAGCACCGGCCCGCGCATCGCGATGTTCATCGCTTCGCGCACAACACTGTTGGAGCCGTCTGCAGCAATCACGAATCGCGACGAGATGTCCTCTTCGGCGCCGTTCGCGGCTACCGCGCGCACCGTCGCGCCCGATGGCGTTGTACTAACGTGTTTCACCTGCACACCGCGCCGCACCGTCACGAGCGGGTCGGCATCAACGCTTTCCCAAAGCACGGCGTTGAGCCGTTGTTGGCCGACGTGCGTAATGAGATAGCGGCTGTGGCTCTTGACGGATTCCACCCGCTCGTGATCGGCCAGTAAGTCGATCTCACCGAGCGGCGGACTGCTCAAGTCGGTGTACCACCGGGCCATGGCGATTTGTTCCGCCGGCGGGGCCAGCGCGGCGATCTGCTCGGCCAGGTTCGGGTTGGCGTGGTGCCAGATTTCTTGCGAGCGGGCATTCAAGATGGTCGCGGCCGGATGGTTCAACACCTCGGTCCGACGTTCGAGAACGGTGGTGGCAATGCCGTAGCGGGACAACAGCAATGCCAGCGTGCATCCGGTCGATCCCCCGCCGACGATTGTGACTTCGGATGGCACAGCACTCCGTCGGCGAAGGTCTGGAGTGTAATCCTCTGGGCTGCGTTGGGTCTTTGGCATTTGTTCTCCGGTTGGTGGTGCGACGTGACGGGCTTTGCGCGATGCAGACTGCGGCTAAGGCATCGAAGAGGTTTGGTGGGCGCGGCCTCGTAGTTCGAGGTCGACGTTGGGGCGGGCGATGCCGGATCGCGGTACGACACCGAAGGCGGACACGTCTATCCGCGCGGTCGTGGCGGCGACGAGTCCGGATGCGTCCGGTTCGAACTCGACGTCGAGTTGTACTTCCATCGCGGCGTCGCGAACAACGAGCTTTCCGGTCACAACGAGACGCGTCTCGCCGTGACCGATCGCGTGACCGCTGAAGATGATCACCGGATGTGCTTGCACGTCAAGGAATTCGGCCCCACGCAAATGCCGATCGCGCATCGCCATACCGGTCGTGATACTGGCGGCTTGCACTTCCAGCAACACCGAGGCGGTGCCGTCCTGGTTCCAGGTCATCGAGCCGGAGGCGTGTCGAAAGCGGCCAGAGACCGAAAGCAGCCCCCACAGCCCGCGTGCGCTGAACCGGATGTCCGCAGTTGCCGGATCGAGTTTCCAAACGCCGGTGCGCTCCACTGCCTCGGTGTGCGATCGATCGCTGGTATTCATGAACACCTCTCGATTTCCAACGTTTGCCGCTATCGATCCCAATAGCGCACGGCAGCAGGATGTTTCAGCACATCAATCCGCCTTGGGCCGCCCAGATTCACATCTGGGCTCGAAGCGAGCCCACTGTTATGGAAACAGTGTTGCCGTTATCTAGACCCGTGTCAAGGTATTAGCTGCAGCGTTGGCGATATTGGGTGTGAATTGCGGACCCAGCAATGCTGATCGCCGGTTTGGCCGCAGCTCCGGCCGTAGCCCGACGTCCCAGGCGCGTGCGCTAATCGAACGAACAGTTCCGTCTGGTTATGATTTGCCGGTGAGAGATACCGCCGAGCTTCGCGGCGAAATCCTGGCTGCCGCCCGGGCCGAGTTCGCCCAATACGGGTTGGCCGGCGCTCGGATCGACCGCATCGCGCGGTCGGCCCATGCGAGCAAGGAGCGTCTTTACGCGCACTTCGGTGACAAAGAGACGCTCTTTCGTGAGGTGGTTACCGCGGACTTCGCGGGGTTCTTCGATGCGGTCACCCTGAGCCCCGACAACGTGCCCGGATTCGTCGGCGACATTTACGATCTGGTCCTCGCGCAGCCCGAGCACCATCGCATGATCACCTGGGCGAAGCTGGAAGGTTTCACACTCGACGAACCACGCGCCGATGACGACGGACCGATTTTTGCTCACGCCATCGCCGCGATCGAGGCTGCTCAAGCCGACGGTTACGTCGATCGCACTTGGCTACCGATCGATCTGCTGGTCCTGTTGTTCGGCGTCGCCTTGGCGTGGGCGCAAATGCCGCACCCCGACGCGGTGACCGACGACGCCGCCGTCATCGCAAGCCGCCGTGCCGCCGCCGTCGAAGCGGCCACCCGGATCATCACCGCCCGAGCCTGAAGCCCTTCATCAAGCACCCGAGTAGGTGGCGCAGCACACCGACGCTCGCCGTCTGCGCTTCCACCTGAGTAAGTCTCTGCCTCAAGGCCTTTCACGAGGAGGCGAGGGCGGCGTCCAGTTCTGCGGCTGATGCCCAATTACCGTGAAAGCCCATCGGTATGCGGTGATTGAGCTTGATGCGGGCGATGGGTGGCGCGGTGAAGCGCTGTGCCTCTTGGACGATCACCTCGCACCGGTCCCGTGCAGGGTCGTACCACGTGGACAGAACCCAGCCATCGTCCTCCGTGGTGGACCCATCCCGCGGCACAAAGGTCGGCTCGCTGGGCGAGGTCAGCGTGCCGTTGAGCGTCTGTAGTTCTGTGCGGTCGGTCAAGTAGTCGTGTTTGGCCAGGCCGTCCGTGAAGCAGCGGCCCCCGCCCCGCGTCGTGGCGTAGTAGCCGAACCGGTGCGCGCGGCCGGTGTAGGCGTCGTTGATCCGCGGGAATTCGCCAAGGATGTCGGTGATTTGGCGCTCGGACACGGTCCGGCTCGCCAGATCCAGCTCCCATCGCCACGGCGTAGCGACCAGCTCGGTGAACCATTTGTTCCACTCGCCCGTGCGGGAGGACTGCTCGACCTCCGCTCTGGTTGCTCCGAACCTGTCGGTGCGGTGGCCGTCAACGATGATCTTCGATCGGTCCTGGTAGGCGTTGAGGAAATGGGTCTGTGCGAAGGGCTCGTCGGTCTCGATCCAGCGGACCTGGCCCGTTCGACGATGCAGCACCGCCCATCGGCTGGCCGCGAGCGTCTCCGGCTCCCAGACCGTCGATGGCAACCCGCTCATGACATTCTCCAGACGAACCATGGACGGGCTGACCAGGAACACCGCATAGTCAGCGGTCACCACGTAATCATGAGTGAACGCAGGCACTCCCAGCTCGAGGGTGTGGACGTCCAAGACGACGCCGTGGCGGTCGGCGCGATACCACCGGATCGTTCCGCCGAGGTTGGTGAAGAAGAGTAGATCGCCATTGTCGGGATCCACTTTGAAGTGTGCCGTCGTCGGCCCGCTCACCGCACCGTGAAAGTCGTACCGCTCGTTGACGGTCTCCAGGGTGTCCGGTCGGAGTTCGTGCGGAACGTCCCCTTCGCAGAAGACCAGCACTCGATCGTCGAACAGCGTCACGTTGGTGTTGGCGGGGTTCTTCAGAGGAGGTCCCGACTCGCCCGTTCGGGCGGCGCCGCCGTTCATGAAGCTGCCGAATAGCGCTCGGCCTTCTTGTATTTCGAGCTTCAGGCCGGCAGTCATCACGTATCGGTTTCGGGCTGCGGCGCGGCCCTCGCGAAGATAGATGGCGTGGATCATTCCGTCGCCGTCGAACCAATGATGTCGAGCAGTGTCGGGCGGCCGGAACAGCTGACTGGTGCTCGTTCGGAACAGTGCACCGTTCAACCCGGCGGGCAACTCGCCGTCGATCTCCAGGTCATAAGCGACTCCCTCTTCGCGCCAGGGCTCATACGGGCCGTTCAAGAACATGTTGTCCATGTCCCACATATGGTTCTCCTTCTCTTGCTCAATGGAACTGGCTCTGGCTCGATGGATCTGGTCGGATTTGCAGGCGTAGCGTCCTGGGTGTCGCTGACGAGTGGCGCTCTACGCGTGGTCGCGACACTCGACGTCTACGCCGGCCGTGAGTAGACGACCGTCGCAGATATCGATCCGAAAAGCCCTGGCGACGGCAAGAATTCGATGCGCATCTGTGGGTCGACAGCGCGACCGAGCGCCTTGAATGCCGCAGGGCTGTATGCGCGCAACCCGCTGATGAACCCGTCGTGCATGACTGGCCACACGGTCCGAAGCGGCATCATCGCGATCATCGGGCCCGCGTAGACCGGGGGCAGCAGCTGTGCCCACGCCGATTGGCGTTTGAGGTCGATGACCAAGAACCGCTTCCCCACCCGTGTCGCTTCAGCGATCGCCTTGAATGCGGCGGCCGGCGGAAGATGATGAAAGGACATGGCGAAGACCACGAGGTCGTAGCTGTTATCGGGAGCGTCGATGGCCGACGCATCCACCACCTGCGTAGTCACCCGCGGGTGGTTGCCGAGCTCGCCAGCGGCAATGTTGGCGACCGACGTAGGGTCGACGTCACTGACCGTGACTGTTGCCGTGCGGTGGTACTCGACAATCTTGGCCGACAACTTCCCGTGTCCGGCACCCAATTCGAGGATGCGTGGCTCAGGCACGTCAGCGACGACGCCCAACGCGGTGCGGGCATTCTTCTCATGCTGTTTCAGCCGCGTTCCAATGACATCCAATCCGGTGATGACCCGCTGCTTCAATTCGTCGGAGACGTCATCGCGGTCCAGGAACTCCAAGGCGTTCGTTTGCAGTCGCCGGTCGAGCCAGGACGCAATAGGTCCACCCCGCGGCATCGTGGCGATCGACAATGGAACCGTTGTTGCTTCACTCACCAGTGCCTCCAAGCAGATAACTGGCCTCGTTGACCTGACGCCACATTAACAGACGAACTAGTTCGTTTGGGCAACCGTGCGCCGCGATCTTGTTTGACCTCGTCTGTGCTAGACGAGTCCTAGCCGGTCCGGGGCCGGGCAGCGAAAGGTTACGGGGAACCTTGTGTTCGGCGATCTGGCGGGCTGCGAGCGTCCGAATACGGCGGGTTGCCGGTAAACGCTGCAGATTGCGCTGGCAGACAGGGAACTTCGAGGATATCGAGCCGTAAGCTGGAAAATGCCGCGCTGGTAGCAATCTGCTACATTGGTAGCAACGTGCTACACGGGAGGTGTCTCATGTCCGACGTCGCCGATCGGGTCACCCGGGTCGCCGCTGACCTTTTCGAGGCCGCGGCCGCTGAGGGCGCCCGGCAGAGTCGCTCTGCCAAGCAGCAACTCGACCATTGGGCCCGGGTGGGCCGCGCTGTATCGACTCAGCACACCGCCTCACGGCGCCGGGTCGAGGCTGCCCTCGCCGGCCAGATCGACGTCGCCGTCCTCAACACCGAAGAAGGCGTGGTGTTCAACGCCGAGGTTTCCGCGTCTATCGAGGAGAGCCTGGCCCGCACCGATTACGGTGCCGTGCTCGCCTCTCGTGGGATCACCACGGTGGCACTGGATGAGGACGGCCAGATCGTCGAGCATCGCCCTGACGGCACCGAGTCCGTGGTTGGCGCGGTGCAGTCGCTGCGTCGGTGAAACGCCTGGACCTCGTCGTCGGCTCGAACGGTGCCGGAAAATCGACGTTCGTCGAACTCACGCTGGCTCCGCTGCTCCCCCGCAGCGTGTTCGTCAACGCCGATGAGATCGCCAAACAGCGTTGGCCTGCCGACGCATTGGGCCACGCGTACGAGGCCGCGCGGATCGCTGCGGCGACGCGGGAAGCGCTGATCGAGCAGGGGCGTTCATTCATCGCCGAGACAGTGTTCTCGCACCCCTCCAAGCTGGAGCTGATCGATGCGGCCCGTCATGCGGGGTACGTCGTGGTGTTGCACATTGTGCTTGTTCCCGAAGACTTGGCCGTTCACCGTGTCCGCTACCGGGTTGCCGCCGGTGGCCACGATGTGCCCGAGGAGAAGATCCGGGAACGGTATCGCCGGCTGTGGGCCCTGGTGGCTGCAGCGATCGTTCGCGTCGACAGCGCAACGATTTACGACAATTCCGCGGCCAGCGGACCGCAGATCGTGGCGCAGATGAGTGGCGGACTGAGTGTCGACACGCCCCGATGGCCGTCGTGGACTCCGGAGCAGCTGCGTAGTCGCTGGCCGTAGGTCGGCGCAGCTCGCACCGTCGACCCAACGTTTGTCGTCGGTCGGGCACGGGTAGCCACTACAGGAGAACGCCGCAGAGCCCTGACCGCTCCCGAAGCGGCATGAATATTTTGGATCGGCTCTTAGCGGCAACGTATGCGCAGCCACCACAGGAGAACTCATGTTGTCGAACATCTCGGTCACGTCGACGCTTGTCGCCGCTGGTGCGTCCGCCGCGGTAGTACTTGCGCCGGCCGCTTACGCAGATGGCGGGTCCGCTCCGTGTGCCGATGAAGGCAGTGCCACCGTTTGTCAGGCACCAGGAAACGCCAACGTCATTGCCACGCCACCCGATCAAGGCGGTAGCGGCGCCTCCGGCGGCGGCGGAAACAGTCAGAACGGACCTTACGGGCCGTCCGGCTCACAACCACCAGTCGGCTAGAGCCCTGCCGCCCGACTGTTCGGCGGCTGGGGCCTGGCTGGACACGGGCGCGCGAAAAGGACCTGACGCCAGCAGCTTTCAGTAAACAGTCACGGTATTCGAGCGCCCGTGAGCGTTGCCCGAATACCGTGACTGCGACCTGATGGCGTCTCTGGCTGCGCTCGGGTCAGGGAACCGACACGCAGCCCACGCCCGGCACGCAACCTCCGCCACCACCGGGACCTCCGCCACCGGACGGGCCTCCGGGAATGCTGCCCCCGCCGCCTCCGGGCCCACCGCCGCCGGTCGGTCCACCCGGGATCGAACCCCCGCCGCCTCCGGGGCCGCCGCTGCCAGTGGGTCCACCAGGGATACTCCCCCCGCCGCCACCGGGACCTCCGCTGCCGGTCGGTCCACCAGGAACAGAGCCACCGCCTCCGGCTGGACCACCACCGCCGTTAGCCCCGCCCGGAACTGGGCTCGAGGACGTCGTGACAGTTGTCAAGCTCGTCGTGGGCGTCGTCGTGGTAGTCGACATATCCGTCTTTGTCGGGTTTCCGCCGTCGTCGGAGCCACATGCAGTGGCGACAGGAAGCATGACGATGCCTGCGACCAGGCCGATCCACGCCGAAGTCCTGCGCCTAGGTGCTCGTGATCTCGAGCGAATGGTCTTGTCAGCTGTCAATGTCATGAGTAGTTCGCCTCCCTGTCGACCTGTCGTATGTCTGTTCCCCAAGATCGAGAATTCCAATCCTCTACGGACAACTCTCGTACCCGACCGACGAGCGCTCATCGACGCCACGCTGGTGTTACGTTGCGCCCCAGCGGGTTCCGTGTACATCAGTCAGTGGGCTACTGGATGCACAACTGGGCCAATGCCGTCGTCAGTTGAGCGAGGGTCGGACGTCGACGCTGGCGTGCGCCTCGTGGAAGCTCTGATCCGAGACCAGGGTCAGACGTGCGTTGTCGTGGAATTGTCGGAGCGTGACTGCGCCACAGGACGTCATGGTGGCCGTGATCTTGGCGATGGTCACTGCGAGTCCCTCGTTGAGGTCGCCTGCGTAGGGTACGTAGCCGTCGACGCCTTCCTCGAAAGCGAGGCCGCCGCCGGGCTGTTCGTAGCGCTGCCAGTTGCGGGCGCGGTAGGACCCTTCCCCCCAATATTCTTTGACGTAGCCGTCGGCAGTGGGCACTTTCGCCCCGGGCGCCTGATCGAACCGGGCGAAGTAACGACCCATCATGACGAAGTCCGCGCCCATGGCCAAGGCGAGTGCCACGTGATAGTCCCGCTGCAGTCCGCCGTCGGAGCACACCGGCACGTACTGGCCGGTGCGCCGAGCGTAGGCATCACGGGCAGCCGTGACGTCGAGTACCGCGCTGGCCTGTCCGCGGCCGATACCTTTCTGGTCACGCGTGATGCAGATCGACCCACCCCCGACACCGATCTTGACGAAGTCGGCCCCGGCATCGGCGAGATAGTCAAATGCCTGCCCGTCAACAACATTGCCCGCTCCGATCACCACATCGGGATGGCGGCTCTTCGTCCAGTCCAGCGCGCGGGCCTGCCACTCGCTATAGCCGTCCGAAGAGTCGAGGCACAATGCATCGGCGCCGGCGTCCAGTAGCGCAGGAATCCGCTCGCGATAGTCGTGGGTGTTGACCCCGGCACCGACCCGCAATCGCATCTCGGCGTTGTACGCCATTACTGCCTGAATGTCTTTGACCTGCTCGGTAATTGGACGATTGTGATGCAGAAAACTCAACCCACCGTGACGGGCCAGTGCGATTGCCAACTCCGGTGAACTGACGGCCTGCATGATGGCCGAGGTGAACGGCACCTGTAGCTGAAGTCGTGACTGCTCCCCGACCAGGTGACGTGCGAGCGGTGCCGCGAGTTGCACACCATCGGCACGGCATTCGGCCGATGTTTTGTTGGGCAGGAGCAAGAACTCATTGAATGTGCGGGAGACGCCCTCGACGATGTGTGCCATAGAACAGCTTGACCGATGGCGGGTGGGAGATCAAATCAGCCACGCCCCAGTTGCCCACTTCCTGCTGACGACTCGGCGGTGACCACTAAAGCGCGGCCCGACTGCTCGGCGGATACCATCTGGGTGGACACTATGACGTGGCCCTTTCTGCAACGGTATTCAAAGTCGAACTCGGCGTCTCCGATGTCGATCACGGTTACTACGCCGATCACGCGCTGACCGTGGCCCGTCACCCCAGTGAGACCGATGAGCGGATGGTGGTGCGGTTGTTGGCTTTTGGGCTTCGCGCACACCGACTCAGCGACATCGACGGCGAGTTGGCGTTCGGGCCGGGCCTGTCCACGCCTGGCGTACCGGACTTGCGGCTCGCCGACTACACCGGCCGGACGCTGGAGTGGATCAATGTCGGCCAGCCTGACGAACGCGTCTTGGGCAAGGCGGCCAGCCAGGCCGATCAGGTGCTGCTCTTCCCCTTCGCCGCCGGCGTGGCCACCTGGTGGCGCACCGTCGGCCCCAAAGTGGCGGGGCTGGCGAACCTGTCGGTGGTGCAGATACCGCACGCACCGGTGCAGCAATTGGCCCAGACGGTTGATCGACGGGTCTCGGCGCAGGTGATGGTGATCGAAGGTCAGGTGACGATGACCGTAGGCGGAGTCGACGTCACCTTCACGCCCGAGCAATTGCAGTGAACAAGCGCCAGGTTCGTCCCGACGTCGCTGATCATTTCGGCGCGCGCGATGAATGCGCGGCCGACATCGCGCTGGGTCTGTCAGACGCCTTGGCAGCGGCGGCCGTGCGGGTGGCGATGATTCCGACGACCACCAGGATCGCGCCGATCGGCTGGTTCCACGTCAATCGCTCCGAGAGGATGACCACGCCCAGCGTCACGCCGACGACCGGCGTGAGATACGTGACGGTAGACGCGGTGGTGGCCCCCCAGGCATTGATGACGTTGGTGTTCCACACGTAAGCCAATCCCGTCCCCAGCGCACCCAGGGCTGCAATGCTGCCCACCACTGACGGGGTCGCTTCGATCGGGTGGGCCGGCAATAGCGCAGTGAGTATCAGCGCCATCACCGCGCCGATGCCGACTTGCATCGCGGCGATGGTGAGCGCCGGGAGGCCGTACGGGCTGATGAACCGCCGCAGCCATACGAAACCGACGCCATAGCAAGCCGTCGCGGCTAGACACGCCAGCTGCGCCAGCGCATTGCCCCCGCCGAGGCCGCGCCACGGCCCGAGCACCACAAGAACCCCCAAAAGCCCGATCGCCATACCGGCGAGGCGGCGCGCGTTGGGGCGCTCATCGGTCAGCGCCAGCATCGCGACGGCCATCGTCATCAACGGGGTCGTGGCGTTGTAGATGCTCGCCAACCCCGAGGACACGTGCTGTTCGGCGTACCCGAACAACAGGAACGGCGCCACACACAACATCAGGGCAACCACCGTCATGTGTCCCCACACGCGCATGGGCGGCACCGTCCGACGACCGCCGAACACGAGGACGCACGCCAGCGTCAACGCACCAACGCCCAGGCGCCCCACAACAACCTGTGCCGGTGACAAGCCCTGCAAGCCCACTTTGATGAACAGGAAGCTCGATCCCCATGCCGCAGCCAAAGCGGCGAATTGGGCACCCACTGCCAGTGACCTCCGTGAGCCCATGACGACCATCGTCTCGATGACAGGCGGCCGATGTCTGGCGGGTATCCGACATCACAGTGACGCAGCGGCTTTCGCAACCCGGCCAAGCGCGGAGGCCTCATAGGTGCTGCGTTGCAAAGCTTCTCGGGTCGGGACTGCGCGTCCGGGCGCTATGACGGAATTTTGGATGCCAGCACGTCGACGTTCTCGATTGCCGGTGACGCAGTGAACAGTTCGTCAGCGCGCTGCGCGAGTTCGGTGCCCACGCCGCCTGCCAGGTGTGTCTGTCGGCCGGCGTCGTCGTCAAAGACGTCGAAGATGCCGAACGTCGAGGCGTCGAATTGGACGGCGAACCAGGCCCGGGTATCGGGCTCCTGCTCCACGATGGCCTGGGCGTCTGCCAGGAATTGTGCAACCTCTGCCTCTTTGCCGGGTTTTGCGTGTACCCGAACCAACAGACCAACTCGTATCACTGCTCCTCCTTCGGTTGCGTCCGGCGCGGACAACCGGCCATGGCGGGTTTCACGCGTGCGCGCGTGGCAACTCGTAGGACCCGAGTCGACACCGACCGGCTACCCGTGTCTGGCCGGCCTAAACACCGACCTGCGCGTGGAGGCGAGCGATGGCAGCACTCTTTGGAACCTAAGCCTTTTGCAGTCCGCCCTCTGCGGTGTTGCTCACCGCCTCCCCGACTTCCAGCGCTTTCCACGTCGTGCGGTCGACGCGTACCGTGATCACTCGCCCGTCGTCGAGACGAATGCGCATGCGCCGGTAGAGATTTGCCCCGTCGAGAAGCGCCCGACGTTTCTCGACGACGGTGCCGTTCCACGCTGATGTCGACATCTCAGTTACCCCCGACTTCCCGCGTGACGCGATAGCGGAGGTGTGCGACGCCGGGAGCGTGCAACACGCGCACGAGTTCCAAATTCGGTAGTCCGGGCTGGAATCCGTCGAACAGTCGCTCGCCCGAACCCAGGATCACGGGCGACACTTGCAGGTCGATCTCGTCGACCACGCCGGCCTTGACCGCCTGACGTGCGCACGATGCGCCACCGGCAATCGAGATGTCCTTCCCGCCCGCGACCGCTTCTGCCTGGGCGTATGCGGATTCGATGCCGTCGGTGACGAAATGGAATGTCGTACCGCCCTGCATCTCGATTGGTTCGTGGGCGTAGTGGGTGAGGACGAAGACCGGGCAGTGATACGGCGGGGTGTCGCCCCACCACCCTCGCCAGTCCGAGCCGTCCCATTCGCCGCGAACCGGTCCGAACATGTTGCGCCCCATGATGGTTGCCCCCATTCCGTCCAGCATCTCGGACATCACCCGTCGGTTGACTGGGTGATCTCGGCTGGGCCCGATATGCCACTCGTGGAGGGCGAGCCCACCCACTCCTAGCGGATTCTCTTCGGACTGATCTGGCCCGGCGATGTAGCCGTCGGCTGAGATGGACATCGATAGGTTGGTCCGCGCCACGTCAAGTTCCATTCCGTCGGTTTTGAGGTGCCTCTGCCCAATAAGACTGCGGCGCCGCCGAAAACTCATCGGCGGCGGCAGTATTGCGATTCGGGTGTCGGGCGCATCTGCGTGTTGTAGCTTGGCTGGCGCTGGGTCAGGTCAATTTGATGCGACCGGAAGGCAAACCATGGCGCTCGAAGTCATCAAGACCATCCCTGTCGGCGAGACCCCGAGCCGGGTGGCACTCACTCCCGATGGTGGCCGCGCTTACGTGCTCAACGGCGGCGGTCACTCCGTCTCGGTCATCAGCACCTGGACCAATACGGTCACCACCACCATCCCCGTCGGCGACTTCCCGGACTCGGTGGCGATCTCTCCCGACGGCACGCGTGCCTACGTCACGATCGAAAACGCCGGCACGGTCACGGTGATCAGCACTGCCACCAACACCGTCACAGCGGATATTCCGGTCGGCGACTTCGCGGGCGGAATCGCGCTCACCCCCAACGGCACGCGGGCGTATGTCGCTGCGGCCCATAGTCCGGCCACGTCCGGAGACGTCGTGGTGATCGACACGACCACCAACACAGTCACCGCGACCATCCCCGTCGACGGGCATCCCCACAGCGTCGCGGTCAGCCCGAACGGCACACGCGCCTACGTCACGAACTGGGACCTGGACGGTTCGGTGTGGGTGATCAACACCGCGACGAATACCGTGATCAAGACCGTTGAAGTCGGTGACTTGCCCAGCGGAGTTACGGTGAGCCCCAACAGTTCCCGCGTCTACGTCACGAACGCGGCGCCCATCGGAACGGTCTCGGTGATCAACGCTGCGACCAACACCGTCACCGAGACGATCCCTGTCGGCAACTCACCGATCGGCGTGGCGGTCAGCTCCAACGGTGCGCGCGTCTACATCACCAACCGTGGTTATCCCGGACCAGGCTCATTGCAGGTGATCAACGCCGCCACCAACGATGTCACCGAAACTCTCGACGTCGGCGAAGACGCGTGGGCTCTGGCGGTCAGTTCCGACGAAAAGCGCATCTATGTCGTGAATCTCGGCGATGACTCGGTCTCGGTGATCAGCGACCACGTTCGGCACTTCCCCGACGTGCCCGACCTTGTCGGCGATCTTCTCGGCGGCGTCGCCGGCGACGGTGGCGGGTGGCTGATCATCGGCAACCACTTCTACAAGATCCCGCCACGTCCCCTGGCGGTGGTGCGGATCGCGCGAGCTATCGCGCCCTACCTCGGCAAGCCGATCGAGAACCGGGATTTGGCCAAACAACTGCGCAACACCCTGAATCGGCGCAAATAGCGGCTAAGCGCCGCCGGCGAGGGCCTCCACAACAGCCGACGAGAACGCCGGCAGGTCGTCCGGGCCGCGACTGGTGATCAGGTTCCCATCGATGACGACCTCGCGATCGACCACGGTCGCTCCCGCGTTCTGCAAATCGATTCGAAGGCTCGGATACGACGTGAGCGTTCGGCCTTTGGCGACGCCGGCGTCGATCAGCGTCCACGGGCCGTGACAGATGACGCCGACGGGCTTGCCGGATTCGACGAAGTCGCGGACGAACTTCACGGCCCTGTCGTCGGTGCGCAGCTTGTCGGCATTGACTGTGCCGCCAGGAATCAGCAGTGCGTCAAAGTCGGCAGGTGTTATGTCAGCGACCAGACGTTCCACAGGCTCCGTGCCGCCAGGGCTCAGGTCGTTGTCGCGCATGTCGATGGAGCCTTCTTGCAGCGATACCACTTCGGTGCTGGCACCCGCTGCCTGTACGGCGTCTCGGGGCTCCTGCAGTTCCCGGCGTTCGACGCCGTCGGTGGCGAGAATCGCCACCTTCTTGCCCTCGAGCGGGGCAATGCTCTCGTCCAGATTCTGTTCGGCTTGCCCGGCGTAGTCGGCCAGTTCGGCGATCGATTCGTCGCCTTCCTCAGCACGCATCGTGAACTCCTTGCCTGCGCCGCCGCGTCTGACGGCGCCGCTCGGCTGGGTACCCGGGTGCGGCCGGGCCGAAACCGCCTGCCGTACTCGTCGTCTCGACCTGCCGAGTTGTCCTGAAACACGCGGTCTCTCAAGCACTTCAGGGCATCTTCACAGGCGACGAGATCAAGTGACCCACCCGATCCGGAATAAACCGGTAATCGATGACCTTGCTCTCAAGAGTCGCACTTTTCCCGACCCATGGAGCATCAATGACTCGTCCCGTCCGCGTCGCCGTACAAATCCAGCCCGGTGGAGCGCCTGACTACGCCACGTGGCGCGATGCCGTCGTGGCAGCCGACGACCTCGGTGTCGACGTGATCTTCGGCTACGACCACTTCCACCGCCCGGCGATGAAGGCCATCGTCGACGGCAAGCCCGTCCTGTTCGACGAGCAGCCCGACGTCGCCAACTTCGAGGGCTGGACCGCGCTCGCATCGTGGGGCGAGATCACCTCACATGCCGAGATCGGGCTCCTCGTCACCGGCGTCGGCTACCGCAACGCGGATCTGCTGGCCGACATGGCGCGTACCGTCGACCACATCAGCGGTGGCCGGCTCATCCTCGGCCTGGGCGCCGGGTGGTACGAAAAGGACTACACCACTTACGGTTACGACTTCGGCACCTTCGGCTCGCGTTTCGACCTGTTCGACGAGAGCCTCATCCGCATCGAGAACCGGCTGGCCGCCCTGATCCCGCCGCCGGTCCGCAAGATTCCGATCCTCATTGGCGGCACCGGGCCCAAGCGCTCGTTGCCCGCCGTCGCCAGGCACGCCGACATCTGGCACGCGTTCCAGGATCTCGAGGCGTTCCGCAGGTCCAGCGAACGCGTGGACGAACTGGCAGCGACGTACGGCCGCAACGGTGCTGACATCGAACGCTCCACGCTCTGGACCAATGCCGAAGCCGCAGACGGTTTCCGAGAGGCCGGCGTCACGCTCTTCCAGACCGAGCTCACATCCGACAACGGCTACGACCTCACCTCTCTCAAAGAGGTCGTCGCCTGGCGGGACGGCGCGTGATCGCGAGCTGAGCCGCGCTAGAGCGGATTGAGGATGCGGTCCAGGAACTGTCGTGTGCGCTCTTCCTTCGGGTTGCCGATCACCTCGTCGGGTGTCCCCCGCTCCAGGATGATGCCCTGGTCGGTGAACAGCACCTGATTGGAAACCTGCCTGGCGAACTGGATTTCGTGGGTGACGATCACCATGGTCCATCCCTCGACCGCGAGATCCTTGATGACAGACAGCACCTCGCCGACGAGTTCGGGATCGAGCGCCGACGTCGGCTCGTCGAACAGCACCAGTTTCGGCTTCAATGCCAGCGCGCGGGCGATGCCGACGCGCTGCTGTTGCCCACCGGACAGTTGATACGGGTACTGGTCCTTCTTGGCGGCGAGCCCCACCTGGTCCAGCAGCGCAAGGGCTTCGGCCTCGGCCTCGTCCTTCGGACGCTTCTGCACGATGACCGGCCCCTCGGTCACGTTCTGCAGGACCGTCTTGTGCGGGAACAGATTGTGGCCCTGGAACACGAACCCGCTGCGCGACTGGAACCGGCGCACCTCGGGTTTCGGTGTGGGCGTGGAGAAATCGATTTCGATATCATCCACCCGGATAACACCCGCGTCGGCCCGGTCGAGGGCGTTGAGGGTGCGCAGCAGCGTCGTCTTGCCGGACCCGGACGGCCCGATGATGGCCGTCGCCGTGCCCTGCTCGACGGTGAACGAAACACCCTTGAGCACTTTGTTGTCGCCGAAGGCTTTGTGAACACCCTCGGCCACCACGCGGTTCTCTGTCATCGCGCCACATACCTTTCCAGCCGGCGTTCAATTCGGCCCTGGCCGAACGAGAGCGCCAGGCAGATAACCCAGTAGTACACCGCGGCGGTGCCGTACAACGCGAAGAACTCGAACGTCGGTGCCGCGATGATCTGTGCTTGCCTGAGCAGTTCCGTCACGAGAATCGTCGAGGCGAGCGACGTGTCTTTCACCAACGAGATCAACGTGTTCGACAGCGGCGGCACCGCCACCCGGGCCGCCTGCGGCAGGATGATGCGCCGAAGTGCACCAACATAATTGAAGCCGATGGTCTCGGCCGCCTCCCACTGACCTTTGGGAATGCTCTGGATGGCCGAGCGGATGATCTCCGCCGCATAACCGCCCACGTTGAGCGAGAACGCGATGACGGCCGCGGGGAACGGATCGATCTTCACTCCCAGTTCGGGCAGCGCGTAGAACACGATGAACAGCTGCACCAGCAGTGGAGTGCCGCGGATGATCGAGATGTAGAACCGCGCCACGTTGGCGAGAACGACGTTCGACGACAGCCGAGCCAGCGCTACGGCCAGCGCGAGTACCAGACCGACCACGAAGCTGATCACGGTCAGCGGGATGGTCTTCGTGATCGCGGCCTTCGCCAACGGCGCAAGGCTGTCGCCGATCAGCGCCCATGTCGACCGCGGTGCGTGCTGTGCGCGGTCGGTGTCGGGTCCACCAGATGCGTTGGCCTTGAGGTACTTCTGCGAGATGGCAGCGAGGGTCCCGTCGGCCCGAAGTTCGTCGAGGGCTTTGTTCAGATCGGGTAACAGCCCACTGTTCTTCCGGGCTGCGAAGCCCTGCTCGCTCTTCTCCCCCGTGTTGGCGGCGATCTTGACCGACTTGTCCCCCGTCTCGGCGAGGTAGGCGTACACCGCAATGCTGTCGTTGACCACGACATCGATGCGGCCCTGGTTGAGCAGCTTGATGGCTTGCGTGAAGCCTTCGACGACCTCCACCTTGGCGCCGTGGTCTCGTGCGACCTGTGCCCAGTTGCTGGTCGCCGTTTCACCCGCGACTTTGCCCCTGATGTCGTCGAGCGACTTGACGGACTTGTCGTCCGCCCGCGTCACGATGACGCCTTCCCCCACGGAATACGGCTCGGAGAGATCGTATTTGGCCTTGCGCTCGGCGTTGATCGTCACCTCGTTGGCGACGACGTCGAATCGGTTGGCCTCCAGCGCGGCGAAGATCGAGTCCCATGGCGTCTCGACGAACTCGACACGCACACCGAGCTTGCCGGCGACCGCCTTGGCGACATCGACGTCATATCCGACCAGTTCGTTCGTGGCGGGGTCGTGATAGCTGAACGGTGAATAGACACCTTCGGTACCGACGCGCAGCACGCCCGCCGCCTTGACCGGATTCTCGCCGTTCTTGCCCGCCGGCGACCCGCACGCCGCCAGTGCCAGGGCGACGAGCAGCAACACCGGCAGGAGGGCTCCTCGTATGTAGCGCACCGCCGGAAGTTAGCAAGTCGGTGGGCGGTCACCAAGGGTTCTGCTCAATCCGGCTGATATGGGCGATTACCGCCAGCAGGAATGGACGGAGTAGCGCTCGCCGCCACCTCGGATTACCGCCGTCGTCCATGACGGCACCGTCCCGTCCGACAACACTGACCTGTGTCGGCTTTGATCAACGAGGAGGCTCCGTATGACAACGTCCATCGCCCGCAGCAGCCACACCGTCTCGCTCCTGGGCGGCGAGATCGTCGAGGAATCCGAATACGGCTCGATGCGTCGGGTCACCGCTGATGCCATGCCGATTCTGAAGAATCTGTCGATCAAGCGGCTGCTGCTCAACCCGGGTGCCATGCGTACGCCCCACTGGCACGCTAACGCCAACGAACTCACCTACTGTGTCTCGGGAACCGCGCTGGTGTCCGTCTTGGACAACCACAGCGTGTTCTCGAACTTCATCGTCACCGCAGGGCAGATGTTCCACATCGATTCCGGTGCGCTGCACCACATCGAGAACATCGGTACCGACGTCGCCGAGTTCATCATCGCCTTCCGCAGCGAACGTCCTGAGGACTTCGGCCTGGGCGCCACCTTCGGCGCGTTCACCGACGCCGTGTTGGGCAACACCTATGACCTACCGTCGTCCGACATCAGCAAGATCCGTCGTAGCACCGTCGACCATAAACTGGCAGCCCGCACCGGCGACCCGAGCATCCCCGCCGCAGCCCACTTCAACGATCCGCACAAGTTCGACATCGAAGCCCAAGCGCCGGGCCTCAACTACGCCAGCGGCAACGCACGGTTCGCTCGCGACCAGTTCTGGCCCGCATTGAAAGACATCTCGATGTACTCGCTGCGCGTCACCGAAAGCGGTATGCGCGAACCACATTGGCATCCCGTCACCGCTGAGATGGGCTACGTGCATCACGGCGACGCGCGCATGACCATCATGAATCCGGACGGCACCCTCGACACGTGGAACATGACCACCGGAGATATGTACTTCATCCCCCGCGCCTACCCGCATCACATCGAGAACATCGGCGCCGACGACTGGCATTTCCTGATCTTCTTCGACCAGCCGTTCCCGGCCGACATCGGTTTCAAAGCCTCTGCCACCGCCTATTCACGGGAAGTCCTGGCCGCCGCGTTCAACACGCACATCGAGGATCTGCCGACGTTCCCCTTCACTCCCGCAGACCCACTGGTGGTTTCGCGAGTGAACCCCGTCGACACCCACGGAGTCGCCCAACGTTGACGCCCCGTCGCGCTACTCCGCGAGCGTTACAGCCGATTGCCCATGTGCTCCGCCCGCGTGTCTGGAAGCATTGCCGCCCAAGCGTTTCGCCGCGTACATCTCCAGGTCTGCCGCCATCACCAGGTCATCGATGATCGTGGGGGCGGCGGCGTCATCGACATCGGCCAGTGCAACCGTCGCCACACCGACGCTGGCGGTGATGGCGTACGGCGTCGCGGCAATGGCCGTACGCAGGCGCTCGGCGGCCGACGACTGTTGGGGTCGGTGCGTGGTGTCGGCGATCAGGAATTCGTCGCCGCCGCTGCGCCCGATCACGGCATCGTGCGAGGCCTGCTTCCGCAGTATGTCGGCCACGGCGATCAGCGCACGGTCACCGAACAGGTGGCCCCGGCTGTCGTTGAGGAGTTTGAAGCCGTCGAGATCGATCACCGTCACGATGAGATGCGCGGCCGTACCCCGGTCCCGGTGGATCAGTTCCTGGGCTTTGATCCCGAACCCGCGCCGATTCAGCAGGAACGTCAGCGGGTCGCAGTCCGCTCGGATGAGATCGGTGCCCAGCGCGTGGACGACGATCTGAATGCTGGCCGGCACCGTGACGGTGAGGATGAAAACCAACCACATCGCGCACCCGGCAAGCACAGGGTGCCCTGACGCGGTCAGTCGTAGGGCGATCACCGTCGCCACGATCATCGCCACCTGGAAGTTGTAGGCCGCCTGAATCGCCCGGTGGGTGAACGCGACATACGCCGCGGGTACGCCGAACGTCGTGCAGACCAGGACGCCGACTGCCGGGTCGCTACACGACAGCGCAACGGCGGCGATACACATCGTGACCATGGTGGCGAAGACCGTGGACCGTCGGCGGCTGGGCAGTCCGACCACCCAGATGAGGCCGGCGAGCAGCAACCCGATGACGGCCGCGCGGGTGACCAACCGCGGGACGACGCCGACCGGGCCCTCGGGAACCGTCATCAGTGCCATCGGGACCAGGCTGGTCATGATGGCGACGCCGGCGATCATCGTGCGGACCAGGCCCGACAGTCCGCGGAACTTGACGTACCCCATGAGCCAGTCGTAGTGATCGGACTGACGCCACCACTGTTGGAGCCAACGCACGGTGCATCTCCCCCCAACGGGTTACCTGGGTGTCCGCAGTCAAACCCGTCGCAGCCGTTGCTCGCTGCCGTGAGACAAATTTGCTGAAGACTGATTGCATCACATGTTAGGCCAGGTTGCCAGGGGTGCAAACTGGGAATTCTCCGCTAGTCGAGGTAGCCAAAATTCGATAAACCGGTACATGCGGCCGTGATGGTGGACGACCGCCGCGACACCACCGTGCGTTCAGCTGCGGGGATGTGTACGGACCGGCCCGTGATCACGCACACTGGGACACCAATCCGACGCCCTGGAGGACCGAACCCGGAATGAGCCCCGTTGCCGAATTCGACTTCGTCATCGTGGGAGCAGGCAGTGCCGGCTGTCTGCTCGCCAATCGGCTGAGCGCCAACCCCGATCACCGCGTGCTGCTGATCGAGGCCGGCGGCAAGGACAACTGGTTCTGGATCAAGGTGCCGGTGGGCTACCTGTACACCATTGCCAACCCTCGCACCGACTGGTGCTTCACCACCGAGGCCGACCCGGGTCTGGCCGGCCGGAGCATCCACTACGCGCGCGGCCGTGTCATCGGCGGATGCTCGTCGATCAACGCCATGATCCACATGCGCGGGCAGGCAAGCGATTACGACCTCTGGGCGCAAGCGACCGGCGACGAGCGATGGCGATGGGGTGGCCCGGACAGCACCGGCGAGACGCTCGCGATCTACAAGCAGCTGGAGGACTACTTCGGCGGAGCCGACGACTGGCACGGCGTCGGTGGCGAGATCCGCGTCGAGCCACCACGTGTGCGCTGGAAGATCCTCGACGCCTGGCAGGCCGCGGCTGCTCAGGTGGGCATCGCCCCGATCGACGAGTTCAACCGTGGCGACAACGCCGGCAGCGCGTACTTCCATGTCAACCAACGGCGCGGCCGTCGCTGGTCGATGGCTGACGCTTTCCTGCATCCCATAGCCCACCGGCCCAACCTCACCGTCTACACCAACGCCCAAGCGCTGCGGCTGCTGATGGACGACGAGGTCCGGGCGGACCAGCGGTCCGGAGCTTGGACCACCGCTCGACACCGTGCCACCGGTGTGCGGCTGCGCAAAGACGGCCGAATCGTTGACGTCCACGCCCGCCGTGAGGTGATCCTGAGTGCCGGCGCGATCGGGTCACCGCATCTCATGCAGGCCTCGGGTCTGGGTCCTGCAGGATTGCTCGCCGAGCATGACGTGCCGGTGGCCGTCGACCTGCCGGGCGTCGGTGAGAACCTGCAGGACCACCTACAGCTGCGAACGGTGTACCGCGTTCAAGGCGCCCGCACGGTCAACACGCTGTACCGCAATTGGATCACCCGCGGTGGCATGGGAGTTCAGTACGCGATGCTGCGCTCCGGGCCGATGACCATGCCGCCTTCGACGTTGGGGGCTTTCGCGAAAAGTGATCCCGCACTGGCCAGTCCCGATCTGGAGTGGCATGTGCAGCCGTTGTCGCTGCCCAAGTTCGGCGACCCGCTGCACTCGTTCGGTGCGATCACCCCCTCGGTCTGCAATCTGCGGCCGAGCTCGCGGGGGCATGTGCGCATTGCCAGTGCGGACCCGCTGACCTACCCCAAGATCTCCTGCAACTACCTGTCGACAGAGGCCGATCATGACGCCGCGGTCAAAGGTCTCCGGATGACGCGGGAGATCATGGCCGCTCCGGCCCTGTCGCGCTACCGGCCTGAGGAGCTCCTTCCCGGCCCACAGGTGGTCAGTGATGACGATCTCCAGCAGGCAGCCCGGGAACTGGGCACGACCATCTTCCACCCGGTGGGCACCTGCGCGATGGGAGCCTTTGACGCGCAAGGAGTTCCGCGGGCGGCCGGCACCGTGCTCGACACCGACTGTCGCGTGTACCGCGTCGCCGGCCTTCGCGTCGTCGATGCCTCGGCGATGCCCAACATCACGTCCGGGAACACCAACGCGCCGGTCATGCTGATCGCCGAGCGTGCGGCGCGGGCGATCCTGACGTAAGCCGGCGTGGTCAGCGGCTCAGGCGGTCGACCAAGAATTCGGCGAGATCTCTTTGCAGTGTGCGTGAATCGTCGAGAACACCGTCCATCCACCAAAAGCCGTGAATCATCCCAGGGTAGCGCCGGACGACGACGTCCACGCCGGCGTCGCTGAGTAACCCGGCATACGTCTCTGCCTCGTCGCGCAGCACATCATGGCCGGCGGTCGCCACGAACGTGGACGGTAGATGAGCGAAGCTGTTGGCGCGTAACGGTGAAACCCGCGGGTCCTCGCTTGCGTCCACGTCGACATAGTGGTTCCAGAACCAGGCCATGTCGGCGGCGTCGAGACCGAAACCACGGGCGAACGCGGCATACGACGGTGTGGCCATGCGCCGATCCAGCGCCGGATAGAGCAGAGCCTGGGCTGCAACCATGACGTCGGTGCCGGCCAACTCGGCGGTGGTCGCGGCGGCTAGATTGCCCCCGGCGCTGTCACCGACCACGGCCAGCCGGCTCGGATCGACACCCAGCTCACTGGCGTGGGTATGCACCCAGCGCACGGTGGCCACGCAGTCCTGCAGCGGAACCGGAAAGCGACGTTCGGGTGCCTTCTGATAGTTGACGGCGAGCACGACGTATCCGGTGTCGCGGGCCAGGACCCGGGCTGGTTCGTCCACGAGGTCGAGGTTCCCGATCACCCAGCCACTGCCGTGCAGCACGACGATCACCGGATGCGGCCCGCGATCCTGCGTCGGCCGGTAGATCCGAACGGGAAGGTCGGCGGTCGGGCCGGGGATGAAACGGTGCTGCACCTGCGCCATTGCCGGTGCCGGCCGTTGCAGGTCCAGGTAGCCCAGTGCCGCCAGGCGCGCGTCGGGCACCGACAGCGTGGCGATACCGGGCGCGGTCGCCGCCGCGGCGAGGTGGGCCCGCGCCTGAGGATGCAGAGCGGGTGACTCGGTCACTGTGCCTCCTCGTGGCTGTTGGTGAACACCAGCAACGTGCCGACAAGCGCCATCGCCGCGCCCACCCACACCGGGGAACGCCAGCCGAGGCCCAGGGCGATGGTCGCGGCGCCGATCGCCGATGCGATGGCGTTGCCGAGGTTGAAGGCCGCGATGTTGGCCGCCGAGGCCATGGTCGGTGCGTCATCGGCGAAACGCATGACGCGCAGTTGCAGAGCGGGCGTCGCAGCGAATCCGACGAGGCCCATGACGACCAGCAGGACTGCCACTGGTATCCGATAGGACGCGAGCATCCCGTACGCGATGAGCACGACGGGCAGCAGCAGCGACAAGATGCGCAGGGCCCAGGTGAGATCACGATCGGCGGCCCAGCCACCGACGAAATTGCCTATGAACAAACCGATTCCGAAGAGGACCAGCAGCCATGGCACGGCGCCGTCGCTGTAGCCGGTCAGTCGGGTCACCAGCGGTTCCACATAGATGAACGCCCCGAACACGCCGCCGAACATCATCATGGTCAGCACGACCGACACGATGACCTGACGGCGGTACAGGACGGCGAAGTGGCTGCCGCCGGCCGGTATTGGCGTCGGTAACCGGGGTACCAGCGCGGCGACGCCGGCGATTGCCAGCACCCCGAGTGCGCTGATGATCCAGAACGCACTGCGCCAACCGAGATGCTGGCCGACGAACGTGCCGAACGGTACGCCGAGCACGTTCGACAGGGTGAGCCCGCCGAACATGAAGGCGATGGCAGACGCTTTGCGTTCGGGCGCCACCAGATCGCCGGCGACCACGGCGCCGATGCCGAAGAATCCGCCGTGGCATAGCGCGGTGATGATCCGGCCCAGCATTGCGACGCCGAAACCCGTTGCCAGCGCGGTCAATCCGTTGCCGATGACGAACAGGGTCAGTAGCACCAGCAGCGCGGCTTTCGGCGGGCGGCGCGACAACGCGGCAGTGACGGTGAACGCGCCGACCACGACCGCCAGGGCATACCCCCAGATCAGGGCGCCGGCAGTGGGCACACTGACGTGCAGTGCGTCGGCCACGTCGGTGAGCAGTCCGGCGATGACGAACTCGGTCAGGCCGATGCCGAACCCGCCGAGCGCCAGCGCAGGCAGGCCGGGATGAAGTCGCCGCGTCGGCGCGGCGAGACTGTTTTTGGGCAGGGTGGAACTATCCATGGGCGAGCTCCTTGGATTGAGAATTTCCTGTTGCCGCGCAGCGATATTCGCTACGCAGCGCTACTCGGTGATGGTGGTGCTGGCCAGCAGGCGCAGCGCAGCCTCATCGCTGGACCCGGGTTCGGCGTGTTGCAACAGCAGCCGGTGACCGTTGTCTTCGGGCAGATGCAGGATCTGGAAATGCAGGTCCAGCCGCCCCACCACCGGGTGGTGGTAGCGCTTGATGCCGTGCGTACACAACGCCACGGGTTGCGCCGCCCACAATTGCGCGAAGTCCTCACTGGCCACACTCAGGTTGCCGACCAGACGGGCGAGGTCGGCCTCGGCAACATGGCCGGCGCTGACATAGCGCAGCGAGGCCACTGCCAAGGTGGCCTCGGCTTCCCACTCGCGATGGAGGCTGCGCGCGTGTGCGTCGATGAACATCATCGCCACTTTGTTGGGCGGTTCGGCACTGTATGGCGCAGCCGGTGACAGGTGCGGTGCAAGCAGCGCATGGCCCAGTCGATTCCAGGCGATGATGTCTTGCAACGGCGACAGTGCGACGGCGGCGATGTCGGGCATCGCGTCCAGCAGGGTGACGCAATCGGGACGCAGCTGGGTTCGCCCCGCTCGCACCTTGGTGTCGCCGACCGCGGCCAGCCGCTGTAAGTGCGCCCGTTCGGCCTCGTCGAGCCCGAGGGCCCTTGCCAGCGCGTCCAGCACCTGGGTCGAGGGATTGGTGGCCAGCCCCTGCTCCAAGCGCGTGTAGTACGTCAACGACACCCCAGCCGCTTCGGCCAGTTCTTCGCGGCGCAACCCGGGCACCCGGCGCGGCCCCAGACCGACCAGCCCCGGCAGTAGCGCCGTGTCGGCGGCTGCCCGCCGACTACGAAGAAAGTCCGCGAGCTGCTGCCCGCCCGATCCGCGTGCGTCCGTCATGTTTTCCATCGTGCGTGACGGATCCGCGGCGCGCCTGTCCCTGGCAGTGACAGGCAGCTATCGATGCTGGGTGCGTCGCGAACTCGGGCGTGCGATGGTGCTGAGATGACAACGTTCGTCATCGACGCGCCGGTGGCCATCTTGCTCGCCACGTCCGAAGCTGCCATTCCGCCGCAGCACAGTCTGGCGGCTCCAACACTCTTGCGCTCGCAGGTCCTTGCCCTTGTGTACGAGTCGGTGCGCCGCGGCGACATCGATGAACGGGCAGGCCGGAAAGTGCTCGACGGCGTCCGCGGGCTACGAATCCGGCTTCTCGGCGATCGATCCCTGCAGGACACCGCATGGCGAATAGCGGCCGAGTTGAATTGGCCGGATACCTACCGAGCCGAGTACATCGCACTCACTCGGTTGCAGGCCGACGCACTGGCCACTTCGGACCAGGACCTTGCTTCAGCCGCAAGCGCTTTCGTGCAAACCGTGTCACCAGCTGACATTCTGTGCTGAGCTAGGTGCGCAGCCGGGTCGCCGTTCAGGCGCCGCATCAGCGGTCGGTTGCGTTCATCGGAGGCCTTTTGATCATCCCGCGCGCAGCGCGGTGTATCTGAAGCTAAAGCCCGGACGGCACGACCTTGCCGTTGACCGTTACCTCGACCTGGCCGGTCGTCGTGTTGTACGCGATCTTGCCGTGCTCGAATGTGGTGACGAGCTGATCGCCGACGGGATTCTCGTCGCTTGTGAGGACGCCCAGCGGGCCTGCCGAGCCGTTCGTGCCGGTGACCGACGGCACGCCGTCCGCGTCGCGTTGCACATTCCAGGCCTCGCGGATTTTGCCCCAGATGATGTAGGCGGGCGTGCCCGGCTGGCTGTTCTTGGCCACGATCGCGCCGCCCTGGAACTGCTGGAAGACGACGCCGCTGTCGCGAGTTCCGGCGTTGTGATCGCCTGTCAGTGGCTTGCCGAGGGCCGCCTTCTGCTTGTCCGTGGCCGACGCGTATTTGGCGGCGATCGGGCCGGTCAGCGTGACCTCGACGTCCCTCTCCCCTGTGAGCTTCACCTGGGTGGGCGGCGCCGGAACTTCGGACGTCACAACCAACGCGACCTGCGGCTGCGCCGCGACATCGCTGCTCGTGTCAGTGCTGCAGCCGGCAACGGTCAGTGCGACGGCGGCCAGGCCGGCGATTGTTGTGCGGCGGTACGTGCTCGTGTTCATAGGTTTCCCCTCACGTCTTTCCTGTGGTGCGCGTCATATTGCAGCTGATGCCCCGGCCCGGTCACGACCATAACGGAGCCACTTCAGCTGCGCGCACACTCAGCGCCTGGGGCGAGGTGCCGGGTGAAGAAGCGGGCCGCGTCCTCCCCCGCGAATTTCGGGACGCCGGTGTGGCCACCCATGTTGGCGTGCAACGTCTTTTCTCGGGAGCCAAAGGCATCGAATACCTCGAGCGCCATCTGGCGGTCGTTCGATTCGTCGTCCCACTGCAGCAGGACGTGCACGGGAATCGTGACCTGACGGGCCTCGTCGAACATGGAGCGAGGGACGAAACTACCGGCGAATAGTCCAGCGGCCACGATGCGTGGTTCGACCACCGCCAACCGGATACCGATGGCCATCACCCCGCCGGAGAAGCCGACCGGACCGCCGACCTCCGGCAACGAGAGGAGTACGTCAAGGGTCGCCTGCCATTCCGGGACCGCGGCGTCGACCAAGGGCATGACGAGGCGGTGGACGATGTCGCTGACAGGCTGGCCCGCGGCCAGCGCCCGGTGCAGATCGGCGCGGGCCCGCTCAAGATCAGCCAAGCGGGGGCGATCACCACTGCCGGGTAGCTCGATGGTCGCCGCGGCGAACCCGTTCGCCAAGGCGCCGCGGGCACGGTTCGCGAGTCGCGGATACATCTGACGCAGGCCGCCGGGATGCCCCAACAGGATCAGCGGTGCGGGTGAAGAGCCGGGCGTCCAGAGGATGCCCGGGATGTTGTCAAGAGTGAATGACCGCTCGACGCTGCCGTCGTCGAGACGCTGTTCGGAAATGAAATGCATGGTCGTGCCTTTCGGGAGTGCTCGTGAGACGGCGCTCCCGGGACGACCTATCGCCCAACCGTGGCCCTGGTGAGGAGCACCCACGTCGATTCGTTCACGGGTACCACCTCCTCGTCCTCTCGCATGGCCCGCCAACGAAACTAGCAGCGGCTTCTTTTTGCGGCCAACCATTTTCGTCACGGGATGCGGCTGTGCCGCCACACTTCGACCGGCGCCGAAGCATCGGCGGCGCATTCTGGAGCCATGACCTCTGCAAACTCTGACGAAGTCGATAACCGAGGAACCGAAGCAGTGACGCATGCGTGGGAAGAAGCGCTGGCGAACCACGATGTCGAGGCCCTGTTGGCTTGCTACGCACCGGACCCCACCCTGGAAAGCCCGGTGGCAGCGCACATCTTGGGCGGGCCTGGGGTGTGTCGGGGCCATGAGGAGCTCAGACCTTTCCTGACCGAGGTGGTGGCACGTACCCCGGACGAGCGGCACTACTACCGCGCCGGATTCTTCACCGACGGCCACCGCGCCACCTGGGAGTATCCCCGCGAGACACCGGACGGCCAGCAGATGGATTTTGTCGAGGTAATGGAGATCGAGCACGGATTGATCCAGGCTCATCGCGTCTACTGGGGTTGGCGCGGAGTCGAGATCCTGGCCAGCGATGGCTACTACCGATGATTTCGATCCTGGGAGATGCGCGCGGCATTCCGTCTAGCCTGGCGGTAGTCGATCCGCGGGGGGCGAACAACGTGAATATCGATCTGAAGAACCGGGCGCACTGGCTGATGGGGTATGGGCTCCCCCGCGCGACACTGAAACTGCTCGCGCGTCGGGGCGACCCGTTCGCGCAACTCCTCCTTGATGACGGTCAACATGATCGCGCGTACGACCTGATCGAGCAGATTCGCCGGCAAGGACGCATGGCGCCGGCATTCGGCGGCAACGCGCTGGTGACCGCCGATCTGCAAATCACTCGAGAAACTTTGCGCGACAATCGTTTCCGCACCGCAAAACCGTACGATCGGTCGCCGTTCCGCACCATCCAGCGTCTGTTCGAGAAGACCAATCCCCGCGTCATCAATCCCGTCGAACCGCCGTCACTCCTGATGGTCGACGAACCCGACCATGCGCGCCTGCGTCGCCTGGTGTCGCGGGCCTTCACGCCGAAAGCCACCGACGGGCTTCGGCATCGCATCCACGACGTCGCCGACCGCTTGCTGAACGAACTCGGCGACGGCAGCGGCGAATGCGACTTGGCGGTCGCCTACGCGTCCCGAATCCCCATCGAGATCATTGCGGACATGCTGGGAATTCCCCGCGCGGAGGCGCCCTACCTCTACGAAATGGGCGAATCCACCTCCAAGTTGATCACCACCACCGCACCGTCGTGGCGGAACTTCCAGACCGCCGTCGCGGCGCTGCGCGAGCTTGAGGGCTACCTTGCCGCCCACATCGAGCGATTGCGCGGCGCAAGCGCCGATGACAGCATCCTGGCCGCCGTTGTCCAGGACACCGAACTCTCCGACTTCGAGGTCAGGACGTTTGCGGGCCTACTCCTCGGTGCCGGATTCCTCACTACCGCACATCAATTCGGCAACGCCGTCGTAGCACTGCTCAATCATCCCGACCAGCTGGCACGCCTCCAGGCCCATCCGGAGGGCTGGCCCAACGCCGTCGAGGAGATCCTGCGCTACGACTCGGTCTCCCAGATCGGAGTCAGAGTGGCGACTGAGGACGTTGAGGTCGGCGGATACCCGGTGCAAAAGGGGACCGCCGTCTTCCAGCTCCTTGCCGGCGCCAACCGCGACCCAGCGGTGTTCGAGCGCCCCGACCAATTCGACACGGCACGCGCCAACGCCCGCGATCACGTCAGCTTCGGCACCGGCAGCCACGTCTGCCTGGGTGCTCCCTTGGCGCGCATGGAACTGCAGATCGGCCTGGAGGCACTGTTCGCGCGGTTCCCCAATCTCGCTCTCTCGGGTACGCCGGCCACGAACGACAGCACGCTGCTGCGCGGAATCAGCTATCTCCCCGTCTCGCTCGCGCCCGCACCGGTCAGCTCCGTGTGACAACGTGCTGACGCTTTATAGGCCGGTCCGTGAAGACCCGCAGACAGCGCTGGGCTCTACTGTCGCCAGTTGGCTTGCGGCACTGACCACGACGCCGAGCTCGGAGAGCGTCCACGGCCGGCCGCGAGCGATCACGACGACGTGCTGGATGCCGAGACCCGCCAGTTTCCGGCAACGTTCGACCAGCTGGTCGGCGGACTCACCGGGAGTCAATGCGGTAGTGAGAGTGTGTTCGATCTCCTGACGCGGCCGCCCGATCTCGTCACAATGCCGCCCGAGCGCGTCGAGCTGACGACGAATCACGCTGTCCCCGTTCGGGATATCGAACAGGTTGCAGGCATCTGCGTATTCGGCAACCATGCGCAAGGTACGGCGTTCACCGGTGCCGCCGATCAGAACGGGTGGCTGCGTGGTCGGCCGTGGCCTGCCGATGGGGTGTTCAGCGCGGTAATAGCGACCCTCGTAAGGAGATTCGTCGCCGTCCCACATTCGGCGGGCCAGCTGGAGCAACTCGCCCATGCGGTCGAATCGTTCGCCAGTCGGCGGCAGGAACAGCCCGAGCGCTCGCGCTTCGTCGGTGTTGTAGCCGGCACCCAGCCCCAACCATGCTCGTCCGCCGGACAATACGTCCAAAGTGGTGACGGCTTTGATCAACAGCGCCGGGTCGCGGAACGTCGTTGCGGTGACCAAGGTGCCGAGCCGCAAATCCGAGGTTTTGGCGGCCAGGAACCCGAGCGTGGTGTACGCCTCCAGCATCGGCTCATCCAGCCGGCTGGCGGGGTCGGCCTGCAGCAGATGGTCCGCCACCCAGAGCGTGTCAACGGCTGTGTCGTCGAGGAATTCAGCCACGGCGGCGAGATTTGCGCGAATGGCGGTTGGTCCCTCCGGCCACGAGAAGTTGGTGACGCTGACGCTGAGTCTCATGCCGGCCCTCCGGGGACGGCATGCTCTGGCCGGTTGCTGGCGGCGCGGCGCTTCGGCAGCAGGAAGCCAACGGCGACAAGCCAGATCAGAGCCGAGAACCTGGCGACCGGAAGGAGCGGCGCGACAGGCGGCCAGATGAGAACCAGCGTCGTCAGCTCGGCGGCCACGGCGATCCCGAGGCCGATCCACGCCAGGGTCCGCGGCACCAGACGCAGGATCAGCGCCGGTACCGCGAGGCCGGCCGTCAGCAGTCCGAGCATCACGACATGCGCTACGCCGCCGGAGAGGAACACCAGGTAGTAGAGCGCGTTGATCAGTGGGCCGTCGGAGAGGATCTCCGGCCGCGACAGTGTCCACAGCAGCAAGCTCGACAATCCCAGTCCCCCAGCAGCCAGTACGCCGCCGGCCAGGGCGATGGTGGCGCCCGGTGCGGTGACGCCGAGCTGCCGTAGTCGCGCACTGGCCGTGGCCGCGTAGATCAGGAGCGGCACAGACGACCCGAAGACGAAGACCGCGCACACCTGCGCCGACGATGAATGCGCGCGGAAGTAGTCGAGCACTGCCGCTGAATTCCCGTACGGCAGCGGCGGCATGCCGCCCAGCACGACACCCAAGATGACGCCACAGAGCAGCAGGCCGAGCGAAATCGTGCCCAGAAGCCACAGCGGCGGCCCGGCCTGCTGCGGCGCCCGGCTGGTAGCGGTCGGTCGATCGCGGGTGTAATCGTTCATACAATGAACGATATTCTCGGTGAACTGGACACGTCAACCTCATTCACAAAGTGAACGGTTTCGTCCGTGTATTGTTCGTCCATGTCATCAGCTTCCAGCGCCCAGCAGCGGGGCGGTGTTGCGTTCCTGCTCGCCCAGCTCGGCCACCACGCCGCTCAGTTGTTCGCCGAACGCCTTGTGGCCGTGAAGCTGACGCCGCCACACGCCGGCATCTTGCGGATGATCGCCACCCGGCCGGGCCTCAGTCAGCAGGAACTGAGCGGGCTGCTGGGTCTGCTGCCCAGCCGGGTGGTCGCATACCTCGACGAACTCGAGTCACGAGGTGAGGTCGAGCGCCGGCGAAACCCGACCGACCGGCGTCTGTACGCGTTGTACCTGACCAAATCGGGCGAAAAGTTGATGCAGACGCTTTCGGAGATCGCTCGCGAGCACGAACAAGAGCTGACGTCCGGCTTGACCAGCCAACAACGCAAGACGCTCAACGAACTGCTCGCGACCCTCGCCGACGAGCAGGGCCTGACACCGGCGGTACACCCGGGCTTCCGTCAACTCGGCCGGCGGCGTGACGAAAAGTCAACCAACCGCTGATCATTCGCTCACAACGCGGCGTAGGTGGCTTCGATGAGATCGCTTGCACGGCGATCCCCGGCCAGCGCGTCGCGACGTAGGTTGGGCACGAACGCGAACGCCAGTTGATTACCGGCGTCGCCGAACGCGAACGCGCCACCCGCACCGGGATGCCCGAATGCCCCAGGTCCGGCATTCTGCGGAAACGAGAACAGCTGAGACGGTCGCATGTACCCCAGTCCGTAGCTGGAGTCGAGGACCATGACAGCATCAGACCCGCTGTGCCGCGGACGGATTGCGTCGTCCAGAGTCTCCGGACGCAACAGCTCGCCGGCACTCAGCCGTGCGTAGAACTCGGCCAGTGCGCGCGCGGTGGTTATCAATCCGCTCGCCGGCCAGCCGGCTGCCAGAACGTCGGGATGGTTGTAGCGCGCGGGCGGATTGGCGGTGGCATGGGTGAACAAGGATTGTGGATCGCGATAAGCCTCGACGAGCCGTGCGACCGTCGTGGCGGGGATTGTGGTTGTGTCCGTTGCCCATTGCTGTTCGCTCGCGTCGGGGAAACCGGTACGGGCGATACCGTCGAGTGCGGCTGCGCTGGCGCCGATCATGAGGTCCGCGCTGACGGTCGATCGAACATATTCGCCCACAGTGGTTTTCGCGTGCCGGCGAACGATCTCGCCGGCCAGCCAGCCGAACGTGAATGCGTGATAGCCGTGCCTCGATCCCGGCTCCCACAACGGACGCTGAGCGGCGAGCAGACCCGCCATCAGTTCCGGATCGGCGGCCTGCTCGATCGAAACGGGACGCTCCACAGCGGGTAGGCCGGCCGCATGCGACAGCAGATGCGCACTCGTGGTTTCGCCTTTGTCCGCCGCGCCGTACTCGGGCCACCAACTCACCACTGGCGCTTCCAAGTCGATACCGTGGCGCTCCGCCACCATCAGCGCGGCCGTCGCGGTTACCGCCTTGGTACACGAGAAGGTGACGCACGCCGTGTCGCGCTCCCAGCGTCGGCCAGAGCGCGTGTCAGCGACCCCGCCCCACAGATCGACCACGGGTCTGCCATCGATCACGACCGAGACGGCAGCGCCCCAGTTCTGTCCGTCGGCGAAGCTTGCCTCGAAGATGTCGCGCACAGCGGTGAACGCGGGATCGACGCTCCCCTCCGTCAGTCCTGCCATATCGGCACGTTACCGCTGGGGCGACACCGAATCGCTTCGATCGGTCCGCTCAGCGGTCATGCTGTGCGAAGGTTTACAGCGCATCAGCGCGGTCACTGACGGCAGGACAGCGATTCAGTGGGGATCACAAATGTTCGCGAACAGATCATCGCTTCGAGCATGAGCGGTGCTGGCAGCCGACCTTTCGGCGTACGTTTCGGCAGCGCGGCAGGACGCTGGGTTCTCGCCGCCACCGTTCTGGGGTCGGGCATGGCGCAGCTCGACGCGACAGTCGTCAACGTCGCGCTACCGGCAATCGGGCAGGATCTCAACGCCGAGGTCGGCGGCCTGCAACTGGTGGTCAGCGCCTATTCGGTGACACTCGCCGCGTTGATCCTGCTGTCGGGCAGCCTTGGCGACAGATTGGGCCGCAAGCGGGTGTTCGTAGTCGGCGTGGCGTGGTTCACGGTGGCCTCAGCGATCTGTGCGGTGGCACCCAACGCCGAAATGCTCATCGCGGCACGCGCTTTGCAGGGCATCGGCGGCGCGCTACTGACACCGGGCAGCCTCGCCATCATCCAATCGGTATTCATGCCGACCGACCGTGCGAAGGCGATCGGCGCGTGGTCGGCCCTGGGCGGCGTCGCCGCGGCAATCGGTCCGCTACTCGGCGGCTATCTGGTGCAGGCGATCAATTGGCGTGCCATCTTTCTGATCAATGTGCCGTTGGGCTGCCTGGTCGCGTGGCTCGCAGTACGCCACGTGCCCGAGAGTCGCGACCCGTCGACCGCCGGCCGTCTCGACTATGCGGGAGCGACCGCGGCGACGGCAGGGCTCGCTGGTACGACCTACGCGGTCGTGGAAGGACCCAACCGCGGCTGGGATTCTCCGGTCGTTCTCGCAGCCGGGGTGCTCGGTGTCATTGCCCTGGTCGCATTTGTCGTGATCGAACGGCGCACCGCGAATCCCATGCTGCCGCTGGGCATTTTCTCCTCACGGCAGTTCACGAGCGCCAACGCGGTGACCTTCGTCGTGTACACCGCACTCGGTGGCGTCTTCTTCCTGCTTGTGGTCGTTCTCCAAACCGGGCTCGGATACTCCCCCGTCGCCGCCGGCGCCGCCACGCTGCCGGTCACGGCGATCATGCTGGCCCTGTCGTCGGCGTCCGGTGCTCTCGCTCAGCGCATCGGTCCACGACTGCCGCTGACCATCGGTCCGCTCGTGATCGCGGCCGGCATGGTGCTGATGACGCGGATCGGCCCGGGCGCCTCGTACAGCACCGTCGTGCTCCCCGCCGTGGTCGTCTTCGGGTTGGGGCTCGCGGCGACGGTCGCACCCGTCACGGCCGCCGCCCTCGCAGCCGCTGATGAGCGCCACGCCGGTGTCGCCTCTGGAGTCAACAACGCGGTGGCACGCACCGCGGGGCTGCTGGCCGTCGCCTTGCTGCCCCCGCTGTCCGGGCTGACGGGTGACGCCTTCCGATCACCCGCCGCGATCACCGCCGGCTTCCACACGGCGATGCTGATCTCGGCCGGCCTTGCGGCCCTCGGCGGAGCGCTCGCGTTCGCGACGATCTCCAACGACCTGCTCGCCGACGAACCGGACGAGGAACCCCCGAGTCACCACTATCACTGTGCGCTCGCCGAGGTTCCCGCCGGTGAACGCGGCCGTACGGAACACGGCGGCGAATTCATCGAGTAATCCCGCCTTTGGGAGAAGAATGTCTACATGGCGAACCAGAGCGCCCTGACCGACCAGGAGAAGCAGGCCCGGCTCGACGTCAACCAGCTCAAGCAGCTGGTGGGCCTGGTGGAGTACGACCCCAGTAATGACCCGTTCCCCGTAACCGGTTGGGATGCCATCGTTTTCGTCGTCGGCAATGCCACCGAGGCAGCGAGCTACTTCCAATCGACATGGGGCATGGAACTGGTCGCCTACTCGGGGCCCGAACACGGCAATCGCGACCACAAGGCGTTCGTCTTGCGGTCGGGATCGGTGCGGTTCGTGCTCAAGGGCGCAGTGAGTCCCGACAGCCCCCTGATCACGCACCACGCCACCCACGGCGACGGCGTCATCGACATCTCGTTGGAGGTGCCCGACGTCGACAAGTGCATTGCCCAGGCCAAGGCCGCCGGCGCGACGGTCCTCGACGAACCGCACAACGTCTCTGATGACCACGGCACCGTGCGCGTGGCCGCCATCGCGACCTACGGGCAGACCCGGCACACTCTGGTGCAACGCGAAGTCGCCGGCGTCCGCTACAACGGCCCCTACCTGCCGGGCTACCAGCCGGCGACCAGTGGCCAGGTCAGACGCGACGGTGCGCCCCCACGCCTGTTCCAGGCCCTCGACCACGTCGTCGGCAACGTCGAACTCGGCAAGATGGACGAGTGGGTCGGTTTCTACAACCGAGTCATGGGATTTGTGAACCTGGCCGAGTTCATCGGCGACGACATCGCCACCGACTACTCGGCGCTGATGTCGAAGGTGGTCGCCAACGGCAACCATCGGGTGAAGTTCCCGCTCAACGAACCGGCCGTGGCGAAGCGCAAGTCGCAGATCGACGAGTATCTCGAGTTCTATCGCGGACCGGGAGTGCAGCACCTGGCGCTGGCCACCAACGACATCTTGGCCAGCGTCGACGAGCTCCGCCGGCAGGGCGTGCAGTTCCTCGACACCCCGGACACGTACTACGAGGACCCGGAACTGCGTGCCCGCATCGGCGAGGTGCGCGTACCGGTCGAGGAACTGCAACAGCGCGGCATCCTGGTCGACCGTGACGAGGACGGCTATCTGCTGCAGATCTTCACCAAGCCGTTGGGAGACCGGCCCACCGTGTTCTTCGAACTCATCGAACGCCACGGTTCACTGGGTTTCGGCAAGGGAAACTTCAAGGCGCTCTTCGAATCCATCGAGCGTGAGCAGGAAAAGCGCGGGAACCTGTGATGTCCGGGTACCAAAGCGGTTTCGGCAACAGCTTCGAGAGCGAAGCGCTGCCCGGCGCATTGCCCATCGGCCGCAACTCTCCGCAGCGGTGCGCCTACGGCCTCTATGCCGAGCAGCTCAGCGGGTCGCCGTTCACCGCACCCCGCGCCGCCAACAAACGATCGTGGCTGTACCGGATTCGGCCGAGCGTGGCCCACTGGGGCGATTTCACCGCCGTCCCCGTCGAGCACTGGCGCTCCGCACCCGACCACGCTCCTGCCGTTCCCATTGCCCAAATGCGCTGGAACCCCTTTCCGCTGCCGGATCCCGCGGTCGAGGACACGACGTTCGTCACCGGCGTCCGTACCGTCACCACCGGCGGGGACGTCAACACCCGCAGCGGATTCGCCAACAGCATCTACACCATCACGTCATCGATGGTGGACGCCTACTTCTACAACGGCGACGCCGAAATGCTGTTCGTCCTCGAGCACGGCAATGTTCGATTCTGTACCGAGTTCGGGATCATCGACGCCGAGCCCTGCGAGATCGTCGTCATCCCCCGCGGTGTGAAGATGCGCATCGAGGTGCCCGACGGTCCGGCCCGCGGCTATCTGTGTGAAAACTACGGCGTCCCATTCACTCTTCCCGAGCGCGGCCCGATCGGCGCCAACTGCCTGGCCAATTCGCGCGACTTCCTGACACCGGTCGCGGCCTATGAGGATCGGGACGTCCCGTCCACGATGTATGTGAAATGGGGCGGCACGCTGTGGCGGGCGGACATCGCCCAGTCACCGCTGGATGTCGTTGCCTGGCATGGCAATTACGCACCGTACAAGTACGACATGCGGCGATTCTCCCCCGTCGGCCCGGTGCTGTTCGACCATGCCGACCCATCGATCTTCACGGTGCTCAGCTCGCCGAGCGAGACGCCGGGAACGGCCAACGTCGATTTCGTCTGCTTCCCCGAGCGGTGGATGGTCGCCGAAGACACCTTCCGGCCGCCGTGGTACCACGTGAACGTCATGAGCGAGTTCATGGGACTCGTGCGCGGCGTGTACGACGCCAAGCCGAACGGCTTCGTACCCGGCGGCGTCAGTCTGCACAACAGCATGACGCCACATGGTCCGGACGCCAACGCATTTCAGGCTGCCAGCACCGAGGAACTCAAGCCGGTCAAACAGGAGAACACACTGGCCTTCATGTTCGAGTCCCGGTTCCCGCAGCAGGTGACCTCCTACGCCGCCAATCATCCTCAGCGGCAACAAGATTACGCCGACTGCTGGAGTGGGCTGGTCAAACGATTCGATCCGGACAAGCCGTGACAGCACTGGACTTCACCCACGATCCGGGCCGACGGAGTTGGGTGGCCTCCGCGGGCCCCGATACTGACTTTTCGCTGCAGAACCTTCCGTTCGGCGTGGTGGCCGCTGCCGACGACGAACCGCGCGGTGTTGTCCGGATCGGCGACATGGTTCTGCATCTGAGTGGCCTCGCCGAGTCCGGGCTGCTCACCGGAGAGGCACAGGCGGCGGCCGAAGCCGGGGCGGACGGAGCATTGAATGCGTTGTTCGCCTTGGGGTCTGGTCCCCGTGTAGCCCTTCGTAGGGCGCTGCACGCACTGCTTGCCGAGGGTGCGCCGCAGCAGCATGCCGTTTCGGCGCTGCTCATCCCACTGCGTGACGTCGACGTCCTACTGCCCGCCCGCATCGGCGACTACACCGATTTCTACGTCGGCATCCATCACGCCCGTAGCGTCGGTGCGCTGTTCCGGCCCGACAATCCCCTTCTTCCCAACTACAAATGGGTACCCATCGGCTATCACGGACGCGCCTCCAGCGTGCGCGTCAGTGGGATCCCGATCGGCCGACCGAATGGGCAGCTGAAGGCCGCGGATGCGTCGGCGCCCGTGCTGGCACCCACGCGGCGCCTGGATTTCGAGCTGGAGCTCGGCGCGTGGATCGGCCCAGGGAACCGCCTCGGCACGCCGGTGCGCATCGATGACGCCGAATCCCACATCGCCGGTTTCTGCCTGCTCAACGACTGGTCCGCCCGCGACGTGCAGGCCTGGGAATACCAGCCTCTTGGCCCATTCCTGGCGAAGAGCTTCGGCACCACGGTCTCTCCCTGGGTGATTACTCCAGAAGCCTTGGCGCCGTTCCGGACTCCGTTCGATCGTCCCGAGGGTGATCCCGCTCCCCTGCCCTACCTCGACAGCCCGCGGCACCGTGCGAGCGGTGGGCTCGATATCGAGCTGCAGGTGCGTATCAGCACGGCCCGCATGCGCGACGACGGCGAGCCGCCGCACCCGATCACCCGCTCATCCAGCCGCCACATGTACTGGACCTTCGCGCAGATGGTCACTCACCACACGAGCAACGGATGCAACCTGCAGCCCGGCGACCTGCTCGGCAGCGGCACCCTGTCCGGTCCCGACACCGGCTCCGAAGGCAGCCTGCTGGAGCTCAGTCACGGCGGCACAGACCCGATCACGCTGCCCAACGGGGAAACGCGCACGTTCCTCGAAGACGGTGACGAAATCACGCTCAGTGCAAGGGCTCATCGCCCCGGCGCGGCCACCATCGGGTTCGGCGAGTGCGTCGCCGTCGTCCAATCGGCCATCACCTACCCGTGACCTGAGAGGCGTCGTGCACCAGGCGCTCCACCATGGTGTCGTCGACCTCGGCGAAGAATCCGCCGACGACATCCTCGATCTCGCTGAATCCCCTGGCGCAGAAGAGAATCGGTTGGTAGTGCGTGATGTCGTAGGTTTGCACACCCATCCGGGCGATGTTCAATGGCCGCAAATCCGCGACATCGATCTGCTGGATCTCGCCGAACGAGGAGAGCAGGCCGGCGCCGTACGTGCGTACCTCACCATGCTGACGCACCACACCGAACTCCAGCGAGAACCAGAAGACCTTCGAGATGAATTCAAGCGCCTCAGTCGTCTTCACCCGCTGTGCTGCCTGCCCGGCCAGCCGGTACAGCGCCGCGAACCGCTCGTGCGCCAGGCAGTTGCCGTGGCCGACCACCTCGTGGATCAGGTCCGGCTCGGGAGTGTAGAGCGGCACGGAGTGGTGCCGGATGTACTGGGTGGAGTGGAAGATGCCGTCAGCGAGCAGTCCGTAGAACTCACGCAGCGGCACCAGACCGGCCGCCGGCACGTACTGAAAGCCGGTCAGCGGCCCGAGCTTCTCATTGACCTCTACCAGTTGTGGGATCCGATCCTCGGGAAGCCCCAGCCGCTCCCTGCCCTGCAGATACTCGGTGCAGGCGCGGCGCTGGTGCAGCCGGTGCAGCTCGGCGCACGCGATGCGCCAGACCTCCTGCTCGTCGTCGGTGTAGGTCGCGACGGGCGGCGGTGTCCCGGGCTGCCAATCCATGGCGAGCGCGGCAATTGCGTTGCGCCGGGCCCGGTATTCCGGGTCGACGGCGCCAGGATGATCCGCAGCCAGATGGACGGTGACGTCATCTCCCGACCGCGTCACCGGCGCATACAACTGCGCTTCCTCGAACATCGCTGCCTCCCGGGGGGCCGGGCGTCGCACAGCGCGGCGTCTATCACCCAGGATATGCGCGCTGATCACGCACGACTGGCAAGCACCTGTTCGCGCAGGATGTCGGCGTGCCCGCAGTGGTGCGCCAGCTCCCGCAGCACCTGCAACGTGACCCAACGCAGGGTTCGCGGCCCGGACTGGTGCCCCGTCACGACGGTGTCAAGCGGTAGATCGGCGACCGCCGCCCGCGCTGTCGCACAGACATCGCGGTGCGCCGCAAGAACCGACGCGATGGTGTCGTCGTCATCCAGCTGGAAGGACTCGTCGACGCTCTGCACGAGGCCGAGTGCCTGACGGGATGTGCCGCCGACGCATTCCTCGAGCCACACGCGCTGCATCCAGGTGACGTGCTTGAGCAACCCGAGAAGTGTTGTCGCTGAGGGGACGAGGCGCCGGCGGGACTCCTCCTCGGTGAGGCCGTCGAGGGTCAGTTCGACGGCACGGCGGTAGTCCTCCACGAAGGCGTCGAGCTGGGCCCGTTCGTCGTCCAGCAGTACATCGAACGAGCCCATCGCTGTCCTCTCATCACACCGTGGCGGCCGGCTGCTTCCTGGTGACCTTCACCATCATCTTGGAGTAGCCCTTTACGAAGTTGGATTGGGTGTACTCGGGCTCCCCCACAACCTCGATGTCCTCGAACCGGGCCAGCAGCTCCTCCCACAGGATTTTCAGCTGCAGCTCGGCGAGACGGCTGCCCATGCAGCGGTGGATGCCGATGCCGAACGCCAGGTGATGGCGGGCGTTGTGGCGGCCGATGATGAAGTCGTCCGGATTCTCGAACTTGCGCTCGTCGCGGTTGGCCGAGGCGTACCACATGACGAGTTTGTCGCCCTTGCGGATGAACTGTCCGTTCAGGATGGTGTCCTGCTTGGCGACGCGGCGCATGTAGGCCAGCGGGGTCTGCCACCGGATGATCTCGTGGACCGCCTTGGTGATGAGGCCCGGATCGGCCTTCAGCCGGGCGAACTCGTCGGGGTTCTGGTTCAGGGCGAGCACGCCACCGGTCATCGAATTGCGGGTGGTGTCGTTGCCGCCCACGATCAGCAGGATCAGGTTGCCGAGGAACTCCATCGGCCGATCGATCAGGTCCTTGGTGTCGTCGGACGACTGCATGAGCGTGATGAGGTCGAAGCCGGGCTTCTCTCCCGCCGCCAACCGCGCCTTCTTGTCGTACCAGAGGGCGCTGAATGCGCGCGCCATATCGGCTGCGGCGCTGAACATCTCATCCATGTCGGCCTCACCGCCGGTGGCCGAGGCGCTGCCGGCCACGGTGTCGGTCCAATAGACCAACTTGCGGCGCTCGTCGTAGGGGAAGTCGAGCAACGTCGCCAGCATGCGTGAGGTCAGTTCGATCGAGACGGTGTCGACCCAGTCGAACGGTTCGTCCAGGGGCAGACCGTCGAGGACCTCCTGCACCCGGGTCCGAATCAGTGCCTCCATCTCCTGGAGGTTCTGGGGCGCCACCACGCCCTGCACCGCGCCGCGCTGCTCGTCGTGACGCGGCGGGTCCATGGCAATGAACATCTCGACGTCGAGGCCCTCGGGCGGGTCGCCGATGATGATCTGCGGCTCGGCGGAGAATCGCTCGTTGTCCTTGTCGACGGTGACGATGTCGTCGTACCGGGTGATCGACCAGAAGGGCCCGAACGGGCTGTTCGGCTGGTAGTGCACCGGCGCCTCGTCGCGCAGCCGCTTGAAGTACTCCTGCCAGCGGCCCTGACGGAACATGAACGGGTTACTGACGTCGATGTCTGCCAGCTCGACATCCTCGACGGGCGGAATCGGGGCCTCGACGAAGACCGGCGACTTGTCGCCGACCACCGACTTCTTCGTCTTCTGGTACAGGTGCATGCCCTTGATCTGCAAAGGCATCGGGATGGTCGACTGCGCGCGGCTGCGCACCGGATCGAGGATTGCTTCCTGCGCCTTGGTGATTGCCTGATCGAGAATGTTCACGAGTTTCTCCGTCTTGTCAGATCTGGAATTTCGGGCTGTGGATCGGCATCTGACCAATTCTCATGCCGTTGCTGTGCGGCAATCCAGGAATTGGCCACTTCTACGTCATGCAGGCACGGTTTGCTCCAGTGCACTGCGGTGCCGCCGGACGAACTCGAGGTCGCTCTCCAGCAGCGCGACGAACGGTCGCGCGCCGTGGTCGCCGGCGTCCACCGCGGCACGGCATGAGCGGACAGCCTCACCGATGCGTCCGATGACGTCGTCTACGAATCCTTCGCGGTCGTCGAGACCGTAGGCGTCAAGGAATGTACGCAGGCGTCGCGCGACGTCGGGAGCCTTGGACCAGCCCCGGGCACGGGCGTGATCGCGCGCGTGCAGACCCACGACATGCCATACGGCATAAGCTAGTTCGCGGCGCCGAGTGGTCGGTCCGGCGTGATCCCAGTCGATCAGCGAGTGGATCCGGCCGGTGGAGTCCGCAACCAGATTCGCGAGGCTGACATCGTTGTGCCCGATGATCTCACCGTCCCGCAGGCCGCGGCTGCCGTCCCGCCAGTGCAGTTCGGGTCCCGGGCGGAAGCCCTCCACGGCGTCGTGGAACTGCCGCAGCAGACGCGCAACCCGCACCAGGTTCGCTTCGAAGCGCAACCAGGCGGGCCAGCCCTCGGCACTGGCGGCCGTTTGCCCGTCGATGAAGGTCAGCACCTCGTGGCCTTGGGAGTCGACGCCGAAGACCCGGGGCGCACCCTGAAAGCCGACCGACTCGAGGTGCTTGAGGAGCTCGTGCACGGCCGGGGTCCAGTGGCCGGTCGAGCGGCGGACCGTTCCCCCGGTGCGAAGCACCGTGCCGCCCCAGCCGCCGGCCAGCCGTTCTGCGGTGTCGTTGACTGCAACCATCGGGGCCTCCTCGCATCGACTGTTCGTTGGCAATGACGCTACGAACCAAAACGTGCAGCTGGGAGACCCTAAGCGGCTGAAAACTTACTCGAAGTGGCAAGGCTGAGGGCAGATGTAAGCTACCGGCCGTGGCCGTCGTCGATCAGTACCACCTCTCCGGTGCCTGGAACTTTCGTGACGTCGGCGCCCTTCAAACCGACGACGGACGTGCGATCCGGCCCGGCGTTCTCTATCGATCATCGGAACTGTGTGCGCTCGACGCCGACGGTCAGAAGAACCTGCGCGAACTGGGGATCACCGACGTCATCGACCTCCGCAGCGAGAGTGAGATCGCGTGGAACGGTCGCGATGTCCTACCGCCGGGCGTGACGCTGCACGCCGCGGCGGTCCACGACGACGGGCAGCAGAAGGCCCCTCACGAGCCTGAACGCGTCGCCACGCCAGAGTTGTTCGAGGCCGCCCTGGAGTACGCCTACAGTCGTTTTCCGCTGCTGCCGACAGGACAGCGCGCACTCGCATACACAGTGCGCGTGGTGTTGGAAGCAGAAGGCGGCGTCCTCATTCACTGCGCGGCCGGGAAGGATCGCGCGGGCTGGATCGTCGCCGCGCTCCTGCGCGCTGCCGGAGTCCGCGAGGCCGACATCCTGGCCGACTACCTGCGGAGCAACGAGGCCGTGGAACCGCTGCGCAAGCATGTGATCGACCGCAACGGTGACGTATCCCAACTCTCGGACAAGATCCTCGGGGTCCACGGCGACTTCATCGCCGCATCGTGGCGGACGGTCGACGAGCAGTTCGGCAGCTTTGACGCCTACCTGGGCGAAATCGGCGTCGACGCACCCGTGGTCGCCGCCCTTCGCGCCCGCCTACTGGACGAAACCGAAACTGCCACAATGAATTCGGCGAAGCAAAACGATCTTGGTGCCGCAACTTACTAGATTTGGCAATGTGGTTGATTGGGACATCCCCCGCACGCCGACAAGCGTCGGCGTGCTGCTCGGTCTGGCCAGTGAACGGGGCATCAGCCCGGAAATGTGTCTGGCCGGCTCGCGCCTGACCGTCCGTGGCCTGCAGAGTCCCAGCGCCGAAGTCACTGCGCGGCAGGAACTGGCTGTCGTCACGAATCTGCTTGAGGCACTTGACTATCCCGATGATCTCGGTGTCGAGGTGGGACTCCGCTATCGACTTGCCACCTACGGCATATTCGGATTCGCGTTGATCAGCAGCCCGACCTTGCGCAGTGCGATCGACGTCGGTGTGCGCTATCTCGACCTCACGTTTGCGTCGTCGACGCTCGGCACCCGGGTGGTCGGCGACGAGTTCCACTTCGTCCTGGAGGCGCCGGGCACGCCCGATCGCGTCCGGCGATTCGAGATCGACCGGCTGGCCACGGCGATCGCGGTGATCAAGCGGGAACTGTCGGCTGACCTGCCACCCTTGGGCGTCCGGTTCACCCACCGCCGCCCCGCCGACCTCGACCGGTACATCGCCGCATTCGACTCTGAGCCGCAGTTCGATGCACCCGAGAATCTGCTGATTCTGCCCATCGGTCTGCTCGACCTCCCCCTGCCGCAGGCCAACGCCTACAACTCCGCCGCAACGCAGGAGCAGTGCCGCAATCTCTTGGAGGAGCGGCGTAGCCGGACCGGGCTGTCGGGCCAGGTTCGTGACCTGTTGCTGGCGTCCCCGGCACAGCCTCCGAATGCGCACGAGATCGCCCATGCGCTGCTGATGAGCCCGCGGACGTTGCGCCACCGACTCGGCGCCGAGGGCACGTCATACCGCGAACTGCTCGACGAAATCCGGCAGCGGCTTTCGGAAGAGATGTTGATCGGCGGCCGCTTGACCGTTGCCGAGACGGCCAGTCGACTGGGTTATGTTGAGCTGTCGAGCTTTTCGCAGGCGTTCCGCCGGTGGCACGGGATGAGCCCGCGGGCCTTCCGCGCGTCCCGCAGCTGAGAGCCAAAGGCTCCGCCCTGCAGGCTGTTCCCGCGGTTATGCCGCGGCATCCCACCAGTCGAGTAGCCGTGTGCCGTAAAGGGTGAGCCACTTCGAGGGCTGCCCGGCCGGCACATCGACCTCGAACCACACCCGCCCCGGCTGCCGGCCCGTCTGCAACCAGGTGCCGTCCGGCTGCCGGGCAGCCCGCACGATGTCGACTGCGTCGCGTACCCGCGCATCCGGAGTGGTGCCATCCTGTAGCGCGGCGCTGCGGAAGTACTCAGCCGCGTTGATGGCGCTGTACGACCACCGCATCGGGTAGGTGAAATCGTTGATCCACTGCCCCACAGGCTGATTCGTGCTGAGCCGGTTGAGTAACCGGCGTTCGAGCAGGTACTCCTCCCCGCGCCGGCGTGCCGCCCGAATATCGGCGTTACCCGACGTGGCGGCCTCGAACGCGAGCAGTCCCTTCAGCGAATTCAGCGTCGAATGAAACGAAGCGCGGCGCGAACCTTCGACCCAATCGCAGTTCCACCCGCCATCGGGCAACTGATGCTCGAGAAACCAGCCGGCAAGGCCGTTGACATCCGCGCCGAGCCACACACCGTTGGCCAGGGTCCACGCATTGATGCAGCAATCCACCTCACCGGACCAGTAGGGCAGATCGTCGTACTCCCAGCGGGAGTGCTCGTCGAGCAACTCGACGGTCCGGCGTTCCCGCAACACCGATGCATCAAGTCCCCACTCCCGCAACGCATTCAATGTCCACGTCGTCGCAGTCCACGGTTGTCCTTCGTCGGCTCCGTCAGGGTCGTCGAAGTCGAAGTCCGCAGGGAAGAACGCACCGCCCGCCCACTGGCCGTCGGGGTCCTGCAGCGCGAGCAGTCGTGCACCGAAACCCTCGGTCGCGATTCGCGACCGGGTTGCCTCCCACACCGCCGGCGTGGCGTCGAGCAGGTCGCGCTCGACCTGCCAGCGCAGGGTCGGATCCGAGTCCAGCAGCCAGTCCGTCAGGGCCTCGCTCGTCATCAGACCGCCATCACGCTAGGAGCAGTAGACCTGGCCGTTGAGCACGCAGTTCGACGGTGGCGTGTAGGTACCGCTGAGAATTCCGCGGATGCCGCCGTTGGCAGAGCCACCGGGTGGAATCACGCGGTTCCAGCTCGCCGGGGTGATCACGTAGTGCGTGCCGTATTGGGCGAAGGTACTGCTCCACGCATGCGAGATCGACTGCCCGACCGGCATGTCGAACTCGATCTTCCAATCCGCCATCGGCACGGTGCTGTAGTTGGTGACAACGAAGCGCGCGATGAAGCCGTCCTGCCAGGTGTGTTGCACCACCAACCGCGCCCCGGCTGCGGCCGCCTGAGCCATCGGAGTGCCGGCGAGTCCGATGATCGCGACGGTCAACACGGACACCACGACGTGAAGCGCTGTGCGACAGCGCTTCATGAGAGAGTCCGGTCCAGTCATCGCACCCCAGACTAAGACTCGCCGACACGTGCCCTCACCCGAGCCGCAGGTGCACAGCCATACCTTTGCACGATTGCAACCAGCACGAGACCCGGTCCGGTTCCGCGATGGCGATTGCCCGCCCATGACGAAAAATCTTGTTGCCATGTGCTTGCACTCGCCAGCGTCGAGTGCTAAAACAAATCTATGCCAGCCGATACAGATAATCGAGCTGGAAGCGCATAGATGGCATAAGAGAAAGGACAGATGGAGGTGGCCACGATGCTGCTGCGTACTGACCCGTTCCGGGACCTGGATCGCTTTACCCAAGAAGTCCTCGGCACCGCGGCCCGGCCGGCGGCGATGCCCATGGACGCCTGGCGCGACGGCGACGAATTCCACGTCGAGTTCGACCTGCCCGGCATCAACGCCGACTCGCTCGACCTAGATATCGAGAACAATGTGGTGACTGTGCGCGCCGAACGAGCGCCCGTGGATTCGTCACGGGAAATGCTGGCCGCCGAGCGGCCACGCGGCGTCTTCTCCCGACAGCTGGTACTGGGCAACAACCTGGACACCGGGAGGATCACCGCGGAGTACCGAGACGGCGTGCTCCGGCTCGTGATCCCGGTTGCCGAGAAGGCCAAGCCGCGCAAGATCAGCGTGAGCAGAGCCGGCAATGCCAAGGCCATCGACGAAAGTCGAGTGATCACCGAAGACGGCAGCCCCGTCACCAACACGGCGGCGACCAAGGAGCCGGTGAACGCCTGACCGGACCGAACAGCCGGTGCCGGGCTGCGACACTGTCCAGCCCGGCACCAGCCGGCCAACTTCCCGCGAACTGCGGCACATTCTTGAATGGTCGGTGCCATGCCGACAGTGCAAGGAGGTGAAAAGTGATGCAGTACAGCACGATTGCGGCGCCGGCGGCGCCTGACACCATCGCGCCAGAAGAGCTGGCCCAATCCCTGGGTCTGGACGACCCCACGATGGTGATAGCGCTGATCGCCGAAGTCGACGCCATCTTCTGTGCCGCCGAAGCTCCTTGCCGTCAGCAACCGACACCACCAGCGATCGGGTGCGCCCTGCTCGGGCCCCGGTCCGCTGGTCGGTCTTTGGAGTACACACGTCAGCGACCACGGCGCGGGCCGGTGCGCCGCATGACGCCGGTGCAGCGCAGCCCTCCGGGGGTGATAGTCCCTGCAGCCGTCATGTGAGCCGGTGATTCCTCCACCACGAAGGCTGGGCCGTACGCCGCCAGGGCCACACCCTGGGCGCTCTTCTGCACCACAGAATGCATACAGAAGCGCCGATGCCCAATCTAGGCAACGCCTCCCCGGCGGCGGGGCCGGTCTTCACGCCGTCAGTTTCGTCGTCGCTGCCTCTGGATACCCCTTCAGAAGGACCAAAGACAGCCGACTCCTGGAAACAGGAGCGTGACGGAAGGAGCTCGACATGGCGTTCTCGCAGATCGCATCGAAAACAATGGCAACCGCTGCCGGCATCGCAGCCGCCGGAATCCTGGTGGCGACCCCGGCGGTCGCCGACCCCACAGCGGTGATGTTCGGTCAGCGCGCGGAGATTCCCAGCCCCGGCGGCGCGATCGAATACACCGTCATCAACCTGCAGCCGAGTGGCCACAACGACGGCATCTGGTATTCGGACGTGACCGCGCGCGCCGTCAGTGGTGCACCGACGCCGAACCTCTCCGACTTCAACGCCCGGGCCGTCAACAGCTCGACATATGCGGACATGAAGGGCAATGAGGTCGACGGACTGCCCAACCAGCCGATCGCGCCGGGCAGCTACACCACGGGTCGCATCTACTTCGACGTTCGTAACGGAACCGCGCCCGACAGCGTCGTGTACCGCGACGCCGGCGGCACCGACAAGGTGGTCTGGAAGAGCTAGCCGACTGCGATGGCGGATTTCCGCCAGCGCTGCACGCGACGTGGCCAATAGCGTCGACACGTGACCAGAACTGCACAAGACGATCCGGTAATCACCGGTCCCACAGTCCTTTTCATGTCGCTCGCCGCCGCCTTGGGGACCGCTACCATCTACCCGCTGCAACCGGCCATCGCAGACATCGCACGGTCGCTCGGGTCTGGTCCGACCCCCGTCGGGGCGGCGCTGGCGTGTGGGCCGATCGGTTACCTGCTGGGCCTCGCGCTCCTGGTTCCGCTGGTCGACAGATTGTCGCCCCGGCGGGTGGTCGCCTCACAATTCCTGGCGCTCGGCGGCGCGCTCACGTTGACCACCGTTGCCGATACCGTCTGGCTGGTCGGGTTCGGATTGCTGCTGACCGGCGCCTGCTCCTCGGTGGGCGCGGGTCTCAGCTCCATCGTCGGCCGGCTCGCGCCCGAGCATCGGCGTGCGACCATCCTGGGTATCGTCACCGCCGGCATCTCGGCGGGCATCTTGGCAGGACGGATCGCCGGAGGTTGGTTGACCGACCTGATCGGTTGGCACGCAATGCTTCTCACGGTCGCGGCAGCCACCGTCGGAGTCGCCGGCGCTTGCCTGTGGTTCCTGCCGACCACCGCCGGAACGATCGAGCGGAACTACTTCGCCGAATTGGCGGCGGTGCCCGGACTCCTCCTACGGTGCCGGGTGCTCCGCCGTGGCGCGCTGCGTGGATCGTTGTGGTTCTTCGCGTTCTGCGCGGTCTGGTCCGGGATTGCTGTCGCATTGTCGCAAGGTCCATATTTCTTGTCCGCCAAGCAGATCGGGCTGTACGCCTTGGCGGGCATCACCGGGATCTTCGCGACGCGCGTTGCCGGTGTCTACACGGACCGATTGGGTTTCCGGCCGGTGATCCTTGTCGGTCTCGCGGTGGCGGGCGCGGCCTGTCCGGTCCTTGCCTTCGGGTTGGGCAGCCCGTGGGCGACGATGGTCGCGCTGGCCGCGTTCGATGCCGGTCTGTTCGCGGCACAGGTGGCGAATCAGACCACGATCTTGGCGATCGATCCGTCCGCACCCGCCCGATTCAACAGCGCGTACATGGTGGTCTACTTCGTGGGCGGAAGTCTCGGCACGGCGTTCGGCGCGGCGGCGGTGGCATCATTCGGCTGGCCGGCGACCATCGGTGCTTGTGGCGCAGCACTTCTCGTCGCCGGTCTGCTGACCGGCGAAACAGCTTTCCTGCAACGACATTCGGCGATTGCCGACCTCTGAGGCGAACTCAGATGGTGCGTTTGAGGCCGACGTGCGCGGCGTGGTACCCGAGGCGGTCATAGAACGCCCGAGCCTGTTCGCGCGCTTCGTCGGTCGTCACCTGAGCCAACCGCGCACCGTGTGCCCGGCCGTACTCGTGCGACCACTGCACCAGGGCCGTGCCCAAACCCTGCCGACGCTCGGCAGCGGTGACCCGCAGTCCTTCTATCTGCAGCCGGGTTGAGCCACCGCGGGACAGACCCGGAATCACGGTCAGCTGCACCGTCGCGACGATGACATCGGAACAGTTACGGACAACCCCGAGGTAGTTGGAATGGTCGCGGACGAGAACGTCATAGGCCGCCTCGTAGTCTTCGAGGTCTGCGGTCTCCCGATCCTGGCCGAATTCGTCGTCGGACAGCAGCGCGACGATCGACGCGACATCGTCACGGGCCGCCCGTTCCACGCGGAAACTACGGTCCCCCACCCGCAGCAGTCCCCGAACCGATGTGCGTGCTTGCGACTGCAGACGCGTCACCAACAGGTCGAGCCACGCTCCGACATTCGCTCGCGCCTCGCGGGTGTCGGGATAGCGACATCGCAGATGCAGGCCGGACTCGTCCAGGATGAACCAGAGCATGACACCGTCGGTCTGGATGGCGGCGCTCACGTACTGAGCGTCCAGCCCGACGTCATCGATCCGGACCGGAAGCCGCCGCAGGTCCAGCCACGAGATCGCGAACATCCCCGGCGACATCGGCATGCCGCCCCAAGGGGACAGCACGTCCGCCAACGGCCACGAGCCGAGTTGCACTGCTTCCTTGACCGCCCCGGCTGCGGCTCGCGGATCGGCGACGGTCGACTCCAGTACCGAATTGGTGATGAACCAACCCACCGAGTCATGCCAGGTGGTGTCGAAGCGACTGTGCACCGGGAAAACGGCGCGAAGCGGCGCGTCGGCCAACTCCCGGGTCACGGCCGTCATCGCGGCCACCGCCAGCGCCAGAGTCGACACTCCGTCGTTGCGGGCTTGCACGGCGAACGCCGCACCGGCATCGACGTCGAACACATCCCGGACTTCGACGCGCTCGGGCCCCAGCTCGGGCTCGCCCAGCGGCAACGGGAAGCACGGCATCACTCCGCCGCTGTCGGCGATGATGCGCGCCCACGTCTCCCGGACGTGGTCCGGCGCCGCGGGACGGTCGAGGAGCGCCTGGGTGTGTTCGACAAATGCGGGTGCCGGCGGCAGCGAAGCCGCCCGGCCGTTGCGCGCACCGGCGAGCAGCGTCAGTAGGTCCCGAGCGATCACCAGCATCGACCACATGTCGACGTGGCTGTGGTCGGCGGCTATCACCACGGTCAACCCAGCGGCGGTCTCCAACAGACACATCCGATGTGAGGGCTGCTGATACGGCGAGCAGGCCGCATCCAGAACGCCGCGCAGCGCATCGTTCACCGCCTGTCCGGCAGCTATCTCATGCTCGACCCAACCGCCGGGACCGACTTCGATCTCGTGAAGTTGCGGATCGCCGTCCGGCCCCGCCGAGAATGCGGTCCGCAACGTGCCATGGCGGGCCACCACCGCCAGCCATGCGTCGGCCAGCGATTCCCGGCTCACCCGCTCCGGCAAGCGAATGGACAACGCCATCCACGAACCGGGCCGGGCTCCCGCACCGACATGAATCCGCTGGTCAAAGGACACCGGAAGGCGTCGACCCGGTGCGGACACCGAGACGTCATAGCCCCAGAGGCGTCCGAACGGTAGTCGCAGGTGCGAGACGTTCGTGAGACGCATGGCGGTACCCTAGCGCCCCAGTTAGCCTGAATGCTCGGTCAGCAGGTCGACTCCACGACGAGGCGATCGGTTACGGAAAGAGTTGCCTGATGCCTACTTTCGCAGTTCCCGGAGCCGAGCTTGCGGTTGAACTGAGCGACGAAGGTGGCCATCCCGTTGTCCAACTCCACGGACTCACCTCCAGCCGTGCACGCGATCGCGTACTCAATCTCGACCTGGGCCGAGGACTCAGCGGCACGCGGCTGCTGCGCTACGACGCACGCGGCCACGGCAAGTCGACGGGTCGGAAAGTTCCCGAGGACTATCGCTGGGAACAGCTCGCCGCTGACTTGTTGAACCTGCTCGACCGATGGTTTCCCGGCGAACCGGTGCACGGGGTCGGCCCGTCGATGGGCACCGGAACGCTGTTGCACGCGGCGTCCCGCGAACCAGAACGGTTCACGGGTCTGACCCTGATGGTTCCGGCCACCGCGTGGGAGACCCGACGCGCCCAGGCCGCGCACTACGAGGCTGCGGCCACACTCATCGAGACCGAGGGCGTCGGGGCATTCATCGCCGCCAGCCGTGGCGCGGTCCAGCCGCCGGCCACCGTGGGTGCACCCGAAACAGTTCCCGACGTCGCCGACGCCCTGCTGCCGTCACTGTTTCGCGGTGCCGCGCTCAGTGACCTCCCTGCACCCGAAGCCATCGCGCGGATCGACGTGCCGACAACGATCCTGGCCTGGATCGACGACCCGGCGCACCCGCTCTCGACCGCGGAAGCCCTCGCCGCACTGATGCCGCGGTCGACCCTGACGATCGCGCACACCCCGGAGGACGTCGAAACCTGGCCCAAGATTCTGAGCCAGGATGTCGGCCGCCGAAGCTGACTCGTACTGAACGCCGCCCTTGACATCGACGTAACACTGCTGCCATGAGGCGTCCCTAGTGTGAAGCGGTCATTCACGTAGGGATAGGAACTGCATTGAGCGGAAATGCCACCCGGCTGCGAGCGATCGCCGGCGTCCAGGCCTATACGCCACCGGCGTACACCTTCGATCCGGCTGAAGCGCCCGGCGAGATCTTCGGCACGAACGTGTTCACCAAGGCCGAGATGCAGGCACGCCTGCCGAAGGCGATCTACAAATCGGTGGTGGCCACCATCGAAAAGGGCGCCAAGCTCGATCCGACGGTCGCCGATGCCGTAGCGGCCGCGATGAAGGACTGGGCGCTGGAGAAGGGCGCGACGCACTACGCGCACGTCTTCTATCCGATGACCGGCCTGACTGCCGAGAAGCACGACAGCTTCCTCGAGCCGGTCTCGGACGGGCAGGCGCTGGCCGAGTTCGCCGGCAAGACCCTGGTGCAGGGTGAGCCCGACGCGTCGAGCTTTCCGTCCGGCGGTCTGCGATCCACGTTCGAGGCCCGCGGCTACACCGGCTGGGACGTGACCAGCCCGGCGTACATCCTGGAAAACCCGAACGGCAACACTCTGTGCATCCCAACGGTTTTCGTGTCGATGACCGGCGAGGCGCTGGACTACAAGACGCCGCTGCTGCGCAGCCAGCAGGCCATGGGCATTCACGCGGAACGCATCTTGACGCTGTTCGGCCACAAGGATCTCGAGAAAGTCGTCTCGTTCTGTGGTCCCGAGCAGGAGTACTTCCTGGTCGACCGCCACTTCTTCCTCGCTCGGCCCGACCTGATCAACTCCGGCCGTACGCTGTTCGGCGCCAAACCGCCCAAGGGCCAGGAGTTCGACGACCACTATTTCGGTGCCGTCCCCGACCGGGTGCTGGGGTTCATGATGGACACCGAGCGGGAGCTGTTCAAGCTCGGCATCCCCGCCAAGACCCGCCACAATGAGGTCGCCCCCGGACAGTTCGAGGTGGCCCCCATGTTCGAGCGCGCCAACATCGCGTCCGACCACCAGCAGTTGCTGATGACCGTGTTCAAGACCATCGCCAAGAAGCACGGCATGGAATGCCTGTTCCACGAGAAGCCATTCGCCGGCGTGAACGGTTCGGGCAAGCACGTCAACTTCTCCGTCGGCAACGCCGAACTGGGGTCATTGCTGGTGCCGGGCGACACGCCCCACGAGAACGCCCAGTTCCTGGTGTTCTGCGCCGCCGTCATCCGCGCCGTGCACAAATTCGGTGGGCTCCTGCGGGTTTCGGTGGCGTCGGCGACGAATGACCACCGCTTGGGTGCCAATGAGGCACCGCCCGCGATCATCTCGATCTTCCTGGGTGATCAGCTCGCCGACGTCTTCGAGCAGATCGCCAAGGGCGCCGCGACGTCGTCGAAGGGCAAGGGCAGCATGATCATCGGCGTTGACACCCTGCCGGTGCTGCCGACCGACCCCGGTGACCGCAACCGCACCAGCCCGTTCGCCTTCACCGGCAACAGGTTTGAGTTCCGGGCGCCCGGTTCGGGCCAGACGGTGGCGGTGCCGATGATCGTCCTCAACACCATCATGGCCGACTCGTTCGACTACATCGCCACCAATCTGGAGCAGGCCGTGGCCGACGGCGAGGAGTTCGACACCGCGGTGCAGAAGCTGCTCACCGAGGTGATCACCGAGCATGGTGCGGTGGTGTTCAACGGCGATGGATACTCGGAGAACTGGCAAGCCGAGGCGGCCTCCCGCGGGCTGCCGAACCTGAAGACCACGCTGGACGCCATTCCGGAACTGATCAAGCCCGAGGCGGTCGCGGTCTTCGAGAAGTACGGCGTCTTCAACGAGCGGGAGTTGCACAGTCGCTACGAGGTTCGTCTGGAGCAGTACGCGCTGACGATCGGCGTCGAGGCCAAGCTGGCACTCGAGATCGGTTCCACCATCGTGCTGCCGGCCGCGCTGCGCTACCAAACCGAGCTCGCGCAGAACGTCGCTGCTTTGACGGCAGCCGGCATGACACCGAGTTTGACGCTGCTGCAATCGATCTCAGAGCCGATCACCGCACTCAGTGACGCGTTGGCAACGCTGACGGCGGCGCTGGCAGATCATTCGGCCGAGTCCGCCTACGACGAGGCCAAGCACGCGCAAGTTGCGTTGTTGCCCGCCATGGAGGCCGTCCGTGCCGCGGCCGACACGCTGGAGACTGTCGTGGCCGACGACCTGTGGCCGCTGCCGACCTATCAGGAGATGCTCTACGTCCTCTAGAACCGCTGGCCAGTAGGCACTTACTGCGCCTCGGACCGCACTCGGACCGCACTCGGGCCGCAGTAAGTGCTCCTGTCAGCATCTGGTCCACAGCCTTGCGCGTACGGTCTTCTGCTTTGGGCAACAGGTGCGAATACGTGTTCAGCGTCAACGACGGCGAGCAGTGGCAGTTACCCGCTGCACGGTGACTGCGTCGCACCCGGCGGCAATCAAGCCCCCGGTGCGTAGACGATGCGCTCACTGCCGTACTTCGGTGACCGCAGTTCGACTCCGCCGCCCTTGAGCATTTGCGCTTCGCGTTAGACGTGAACCTCGTGGCGCATGAAGTCGAGGGGTTCGCGTTCAGGCACGACGTTGGGAATGTCGGAACGGGAGCCCTGAGCACCTACAAGCCTCGGTTAACTCGAAATTGCGCGAGCCCCGGCACGGGGGGTACCGGCCCCACTGCCGTTCAAGCGTCAGCCGTCGATCCTTCAGTTGCCCTCAAGTGTCACCTGCAATTGCTTGATGGAGTTCAACTGATTCCGAGTCAGTGTCACCCACTTGATTGTGAGTTCGCGCCCCTCCTTTGGAAATAGGATGGCGTGCATGCGTCCTGGCACCGGACTCAGGCCGATCAGGGCGGACGTGAACATCTCGCCAGTCGGGACTTTCTCCATTGCGAGGTACAGCATGGGTGTTCGCTCCCAGCTCATCTGTCCCTGCAGTGTCACCGCCTCGATTCGGTGCAATGCGCCCTCTGGACCCCGTAAGTAAGCCCCTATCTGGTGAACATCGAACGTGTGACCGTGTGACCACGTCGGATTTTCGGCTGGGGCCGGCTCATCGCTGGACGGCGGAAATCCTGACGGCAGCCGATCTGTCATCGGCTTTGTGAGACAGAGGGTTTCGGTCGATGCGACGAGCATGGATTCTGCGAATTCTCGGAAGTCAGTATAAGCCGGGTGCGGCTTGGCTTCTGCGTCGAGAACCGGAGTCGCCCAGGGGATTGTCAAGAACTCGGGCGCGTCGCACATGTGAACGTGGATGTGCCATTGCGGCCATGTCAGGTAGTGCTGCGAGGCTCTGAACACCTCCGATGGCGGGCCTTTCATCGGGGCGAGGTCGGGAAAGTCAAGTTCGATTGGCCTGGTCCATTCCTTGATCACGTAGAGGTCGACACCGTGATAGGCCGCCTTCTTTATCGCGGCTTCGGAGTACCCCGAGGTGCAGACGATTGCTCGGTGCGTCACCGAAGGCATGTCTTTCAGCTTGAGGGCGAGTGCTTCGACGTGCGACACATCAAGCGACTTCTTCCAGTGCTTCACTTCGTAACCAGCGAAGTGATAGACCTCGCCGCCTGGTATCGAGACCGTCACGTCTACATCGCGTCGAGTCTCAGACGCTTCGTCTGCAACCTCATCACCGACGATGACGTTATGGCCCACGCCCCCGCCGTGCTTTAGCGCGAACAAGCCGACGAGGTATTGAACGAGCATCGGGGAAAGGGGCACCTTGTGCGGCTTGGTCACGGCGTCCACGGTATCCGCCAGGGTGCTCACTGCCCCGTAGGGCGCCGAACGGACCCTAGATGGTGCCCCTCCCGCAAGCGCGAATCGGCGTACAGCCCTAGGGCCGCAGCGATTCCACGAACGGTGGTTGTGGGTAGGTTGGGGGTTTGGGCATTTCAAGAGATATTTTCGCCATTTGTCCGAATCCCACTCACCCTCACAGACATCAGTTCGGGATTGCTCTACGTCCCCTGAGCAGCGGGTCCGCCCGATTTCCAGAACGCCGGCAAATTTTCGACTACCAGCGCATACTCGATGCGAGATTGTCTCGATGGCCAAAGGAAATCGGTGGTGAATCTTTGCCGTGACTGATTCACAGCGCGTCGATCGATCCGATGTCTGCATTCTCGGCGCCGGTATCGCCGGCCTCAACGCGCTGGCGGTCGCCGCCCAATACCTGGGGCCCAATGGCAAAGTCGTCCTCGTAGACCGGCGGCCGCGTGTCGGCGGGATGTGGCTCGACACCTACGACTACGTACGCCTTCATCAGCCGTATCAGCTGTTCACCGCCGGCAACATCAAATGGACGCTGGGTAGGGAACGCGGTTACCTGGCGAGCAAGCCGGAGATCCTCGACCATTTGCAGCACTGTATGGATGTGGTGGCCCGGCGAGTCGATCTCGACGCGCGCTTCGGCTGGGCCTACGTATCGCACGAGGAGACCGACGGCATAGTCCGGGTGACGCTGCGGGACCCTTCAGGACATGAGCGACTGGTGGAGACAAAGCGGTTGATCAAAGCGTTCGGCTTCCAGGTCGAGCCGAACCCGCCACTACCCGTTACCAGTCATCGCGTCCGGTCGACCACACCCAACGACCTTGCCCAGGTCATCGAATCCGACGCGCCGGTGTGGATTATCGGCGGCGGCAAGACCGGCCTGGACACCGCCCACCTGCTCATCACCCGTTGCCCGGGACGCGAGGTGAATATGGTGGTAGGCCGCGGCTCGATCGCACTCCGACGGGATGTCCTGCTGCCTGAAGGGATTCGTGGGCGGTGGTTCGGCGGGCTGCCGTTCACCACCCTCGGGGACGGACTCGCCAAGCGCTACGACGGCACCAACGAAGACGAGGTCCTCCGCTGGTATTACGCCACGCTCGGTACCGGCCCAACCGGCGAGAAATGCGACTTCGCGCATGGCTTCGGCGGCGTGACGTCCGACGCGGAAATGGCTGTCATCAACGGCGGCCTCCGCCGGGCCGACAACGAGTACTTCACCGACGCGGTCGACCGTGATGGCTCAACGGAACTCAAGTTCCGCAGCGGCCGCACCGAGCAAGTACCCCAAGGCACCTGGTTGGTCAACTGCACAGGACTGTTGTTGCGTGGCTCGCATCCGTATGAACCGTTCGTCTCACCGTCGGGACGCACATTGTCGATTCAACAGAGGTCGACTGCCATTCCCCTCACGCTCCAAGCGGCGTATTTCCTGACCCACTTGATGTTCACGGAAGGGCTGCACACCCTGCCGTTATATGAACTCGACGCCGAGGACTTGCGCGACAAGATGGGGCGGTCCCCGGTCCCCCCAGGCTTTCCCCTGACTCTCTACAACCTGAGTTTGGCCTTCGACTATTTGCCTAACAAGGTATTCGCCGGTTTCGGCTCGGACCTGTTGCTCTGGTATCCGCTGCCTCGACGGCTGGCCGCGATGGTGCGGTTCCAGCGCACGCACCGCCGGGACCGGGAACGTCATCGGGCCACGCTCGACACGATCCACAAGCGCTACGACGTCCGCTGCGGGCCGTTGGAGCATCTCACGGGCCAGGTCTAACCGCGTTCTGCGAGAACGTGTTTCAGACGCCGGTTGCACCATCGATCCGTTCGCGGATGACGTCGGCGTGCCCGCAGTGGCGGGCGTACTCGGCGATCATGTGCGTGTAGATCCAGCGCAGGCTCACCTCGCCGCCCATGAACGGGCTGGTGTCGTCGAGCCGGCGCGCGGCACAGTTTGCACGCGCATGGGCGATCTCGTCGTGCCAGATGCGAAACGCAAGCGGGTACGACGACTCCGGTGACAGCGCGAACCCGCCGTCGTGGCCCTCGGGGTGATCCGAGGGCCCGAAAATCGGTGGTGCCTGCTCACCGGCGAGCACCCGGCGGAACCAGTTGCGCTCCACCTCCGCGGCGTGCCGCAGCAAGCCCAGCAGCGTCAGCTCAGACGGCGGTGCGGACGCGGTGCGCAGCTGCTCGTCGTCGAGGCCCTCGCATTTCGCCGCCAGCGTCGCGCGGTAGAAGTCGAGCCAACCCTCGAGTGTGGTGCGCTCGTCGGCATTCATGGGCGGCACCGGCCGCTGCACGGAAGTCACGCTTCTCGATGGTGCCAGGCCATCCCGACATTCTGCCGATCGCCGAGGAAAATCCCGTTTCTGTCGAAATCCGGGGTAGTCGTTCGTGTAGAAGGTGAAGGGTGGCAACCGGCCGCCCCCAGATCGAGGAGTGACGGTCATGCACTACCTACTCGCCATGCATCAGCCGGTCGGCGATCCGCCACCGCCGGACGTGCTGGGACCGATCATGGATGCGCTGGACGCGGTCGAGCACGATATGAAGGCGGCGGGCGTGTGGGTGTTCTCCGGCGGCTTGCACGGTCCCGATGCGTCGACCGTCGTGCGGGTCAGCGACGGCACCGTCCTGACGACGGACGGCCCGTACGTCGAGGGCAAGGAACATCTGGGCGGATTCACCATCATCGACGTGCCTGATCTGGATTCCGCGCTCGGCTGGGCGCGCAGGCAGGCGGAAGCCGTGCGGCTCCTACCCATCGAGGTGCGCCCGTTCCGGGGCGATCTGAGGAGCTGAACACAACCGTGCCGCAGATGGCGCCCGTAGAGATCGCCGGTGTGTTCCGGCGGGAGTACGGGCGGGCGGTGGCCGTCCTGGTCCGTCGATTCGGTGACATCGACCTCGCCGAGGAGGCGGTCCAGGACGCCTTCACCAAAGCGGTCGATCGCTGGCCCCAGACCGGCCCGCCGCCGAGCCCTGCCGGATGGATCATCACCACCGCCGCCCACACGATCGTCGACCGGTTCCGCCGGGAATCCGTCCGCGGCGAGCGACACGCCCAGGCGGCACTGCTCTACCCGGCGGCCGATGGCGAACAGCCCGAAGAAGGCCCCGTGCACGACGACCGGCTCCGCCTGATCTTCACGTGCTGTCACCCGGCGCTCGCTCTTGATGCGCGGGTCGCACTGACGCTCCGCCTGCTCGGCGGCCTATCCACCAAAGCGATCGCCAGCGCCTTCCTGATCCCGGAAACCACTGTCGCGCAACGGCTGGTCCGCGCCAAGCGCAAGATCCGCGATGCCCGCATCCCCTACCGCGTGCCGCACGACAGCGACCTGCCCGACCGTCTGCACGGGGTACTCGCCGTGGTGTACCTCATCTTCAACGAGGGACACACCGCCAGCTCGGGCGACGATCTCGTACGGGCCGATCTCACCGGCGAGGCGGTTCGGCTCGGCCGGCTGCTGGCCGAGCTGATGCCGGACGAGCCCGAGATATGGGGACTGCTCGCGCTGATTCTGCTGACCGATGCACGACGCACGGCGCGGACAGATGCGGACGGCAATCTGGTGCTGCTCACCGACCAGGACCGCAGTGAGTGGGACCGCGGCCTCATCGGAGAAGGGCAGGCGTTGGTGCGCCGATGCCTGCGCCGAAACCAGCCCGGGCCCTATCAGATCCAGGCCGCCATCAACGCCGTGCACAGTGACGCGCCGACTGCCGCCGCCACCGACTGGCGCCAGATTCTCGCGCTGTACGACCAGCTGATGGCCATTGCCCCGACTCCCGTTGTCGCGCTCAATCGCGCCGTGGCGGTCGCCGAGGTACATGACCCGCAGCCCGCGCTGGACCTGGTGGAAGCGCTCGATCTGGCCGGCTACCACGTCTACCACGCGGTCCGCGCCGCATTGCTGTCTCGCCTCGGCCGCACAGCCGAGGCGGCCGAGGCCTACCGCCGCGCGGCCGCGCTGACCGCGAACCCCATCGAGGAGGCATACCTGCGCCGCGCTCACGACGCCTTGGACAGTTGACCGGATCCCGACCGTCAGCGCGATTTCGTCAGCAGGTCGACGAGTTCGACCGGATGCGACAGCATCGCCATGTGGCCGCCGGGCATGACCTCGGGTTCGATGCCGAGACGATCCGCGACCACGCGCCGCATGAATCCTTCGGGGAAGAACCGGTCGTCGCGGAAGAGGATGAACCGCGTCGGAACCTGCGGAAGTGCTTCCGCCGGCCACGGTTTCAGCGACGGGGTCTCGGATTGCGCGCGTTCGATCTCTTCCGCGACCACCGCGAGGTCGACGCCGTTGTAGTACAGCGCGACGGCATCGTCGATGTCGTACCCACCCACTGCGGCCGCTTCCCGTTGCGCGGCAACACATCCGGTGGCGCTCCACCAATCACCGGGGCGCTCCCCCGGCCGCGGAACCATCGCCGAGACATAGACCAACTCCGCCGCACCGACCCGCGGACAGGCCAGCGCTCCCGTGAAGCCGCCGAATGAATGCGCCACGACCACAGGAGGTTCGCCGTCATCGAGTCGTTGTGCCGCGACCACGTCGGCATAGGTGTTCAGATCGGCCGCATCATCGTCGCACGGCAGGTCAACCGCGATTCCGCGATGCCCACGAACAGCCAACTCGCGCAACACAAATCGCCAGTACGACGGATCGCACCCACCACCCGGAACGAGCAGGAACGTCGTCATGAGGCCGCGGTCACAGCCTTCCGACGACGAAAGTCGCGGCCTGGTCAGCCATTCCGTTCGAGCCGTACGTGATGTGCGCGAACGACGGCCCAGCGGCGGGCGCCCCGTTGCAGATGGTGTCGTCGGGCACGCACAGCTCGATCGTCTTGGCCACATACGCGGGCCCGATGGCTATCGGTGGCGCGCCGATGTCCGCCATGAACTGAGACGAGGGCTTTCCGAACAGCACAAGCGCCGCAACGTGGTTCGCGATTGCCGGCGGCATCGGCTTGGGCGCGTACCAGGTGTACTCCGCCAAATCCGCCGGGATCTCCTTCGGGAGCGCGTTCGCGGTCGTGAACCCCGACACCACCGCGCCCTGCGAATATCCGCCGAGGACGATCCTGGTCTGCGGGCAGGCCGCCGCGGTCGCTTCGACATGCGTGGCGGCGTCCTTGACCCCGTCGACGACGCTCTGCACGAAGTCCAGACGGTTCCCGAAATCGCTGCTGGCCGCATAGTTCACCGGATACACCGCGACGGACTTGTTGCCTGCCTGTGCCTGCAGCGCATCGACGAGCGCGCGGCCGGCCATCCCGATACCCGGTGGCTCGCTGGTGCCGCGGGCGAACACCACCTCGACATCGGGACAGGGCTCGGCGGACGCCGGTGGCGCCGGAGCACCCACAAAAGCGGAAGCGACGACCGTGGCGACCCCGGCGAGGTGGGGTAACCGCCTGGCGTGGAACAGCTTGATGATGTCCATATCAGCTCCAGCTCACTGCGACCGGCCTTTCCATGCTGACACACAGCAGATGGCGGGCGATACCCGCGAGCCACAGGAATCTGCCAAGAATCCACCAAGGGCGGCATCTCACCATTGCTCACAACGGTCGACGCAGGCCGAACCAGCGAGAGGGAGACACCATGATCACCACCATCAAAAAGGCCGCGGGCACGGCGCTGCTGTCGGGCGGCCTGACACTGATCGGTTTCGGACTGGCTTCGGGCACCGCCCAGGCGTTCAATCCGCAGCCGGAACCTCCGACCAAGCCGACCGTCTCGGTCCAGTCGCACACCACCGCGCCGAGTTCGATCGGTGGCGGCAGCTCCACCGCACCCAAGGTGACCGCCGGCGGCGTCCGCGGATGCGACGGTTCGGTGTAGCCGAGGGGCCGAGGTCAGCCGACGGTCAGCGTGTCCCCGGCGACCGTCACCGTCTTCGGCGCCAGCGGTTCGTCCGCCGGCCCGGTGACGACGGAGCCGTCGACGACGCTGAATTTGCTTCCGTGGCAAGGACAGTCGATGGTGCCGTCGGCGACCTTCGACAGCGTGCACTGTTTGTGGGTACAGACCGCGGTGAACGCCTTGAACTCACCGGCCTTCGGCTGAGTGACGACGACCTTCGCCGCGGCGAGAACCACGCCCCCACCCACCGGGACGTCGGCTGTCTTCACCGACGGGGACGCGGCCTTGGTCTCAGTGCTCGTGGACTGGCTGCCCGACGACGGCGACTCTTTCCCGCCGCAGGCGGCAAGCACCATCCCGGCGCTGACGGCACCCGCGCCGAGGAGTACTCCCCGGCGGCTCGGGTGTCCGGTTTCGGCCATGGCCGGCTTACCGCCGGCCGCCTCCGGCGTTGTACCCGGGCGAGGCCACTTCGTCCTCGGTCAACTGGTAGGGCGGCGTGAACAAGCTGGGGTCGTCGAGCGACGACTCAGGAGCGTTGAACGGTCCCTGCGCCGCTTCCGGGGCCGCGGGGCCGTCGGCCGGCGGCACGCAGGTGCCTTCGGAGGCGACCAGGCCGTCCGAGCACTGGAGTTCGTCAGCGTGCGCGATCGGCATGCTGATCAATGCAGCCACCGCTGATGCAACGCCGAACGTTGCTGCCCCCATTGACATGCGAGCGAATCGCGTCGTCGTTGCACTCATTTCATACCCACTCTCCGGCGCTATCTGGTCCGGTGAAGGTAGCACCCTTGAGGCTGCTGTGATGGTTCGTTCCTGCACTTGAGTCAATTGCGTTTACACACTGTTTTCACAGCAGACCGTAGGCCTGCTCCAGCGCCACCAATGCCGCACCGGTCTTGATGGCCAGCTTCTGCATGTGCGGCATCGAGTCGCGGCAGCCGGTGAAGCCGAAATTCAATGTGCCCGAATAGCTTTGACACGTGATGTTCAGGCCGACACCATGGACGGGAATCGACACCGGATAGGTGGACACCAGCTCGTTGCCGCGGAAGTACAGCGGGTAGTCGGGTCCGGGGACGTTCGACAAGATGACGTTGTAGGACGCCGGGGCCACCTTGGGGGCACCCACTGTCGCAGCCCCGGTCTGCACGAGGAACGGCGCCATCAGCGCCGCCGTATAGGCGAGGATCGCCGTACTGGTCATCCCCGACAGCTGATCTTTGGCCGCCTTCGTCGACGCGCTGATGGCCTCGATCCGCTCGCGGGCGTCGGCGAGGTCGGTACCGAGGGTCGCGAGAATGGCGCCCACGGCATTGCCGCCGCCGGGATCGTCTTTCGGCCGAATGTTGACCGGCAACATGGCGATCAGCGACTTGTCGGGCAGGGCGTCGAGTCCGAGGAGATAGTCGCGCAGTCCGCCGCCACAGATCGCGAGCGCGACGTCGTTGAGGGTCGCGCCGGCCGCATCGGCGACGGCCCGCAAGCGCGCGATGTCGTACTGCTGCGTGGCGAACCGCCGGCTCCGGCCGATGCGACCGTTGAAAATGGTGTGCGGCGCCTGCCCCGGTCCGACGAGCGGATTACTCCTGCTCACCGCGGTCATGGCCAGCTTGGCGAACGCGGCAGGCAGATCGATGACGGTCGACAACTCCGAGGTGATGGATCGCAGCAGCCCACCGATGTCGGGAATGAGGCTGCTGTCCTTCTCGTCTTTCTTGCGCTCCCGCTTCGGCACCGGGTTCCGGAAGAACAACGGGGTGTCGGTATCGGAGGGGTCGGTCGACATCGACCGGATGAGCGTCTTCATCGCCGTGTAGCCGTCGACGAGCGAGTGGTGCATCTTCACGTACAACGCGACGTTGCCGTCGTCGAGGCCCTCGATGATGTGCAGCTCCCAGGGCGGTCGCGTCAGGTCCAGTTGCCGAGCATGCAAGCGGGAGATCAGGATTCCCAACTCGCGCTGGTCGCCGGGACGCGGCAACGCGGACCGCCGTACGTGATACATGACGTCGAACTTCGGGTCCTCGACCCACCGCTGCAGCGGATTGAGCAGGAACCACGGCGTCTGCAGTTTCATGTTCCACGGCGGCTCGATCTCGTTCGACCCGTAGATCTCGTCGCGCAGTTGATCCAGGATGTCCCCAGCGTCGCCCGACGTCGGGCGGAACTGCATGAGTCCCGCCACGTGCATCATCGTCTCGGGAGATTCGGCCGCCAGGAACATCGAATCGAGCGGCGACAGTCGTTTGCTGGTCACCCGGGTGAACATACTGCGGTCACCGCGCGAAGACGGCGCCTTCGACGAGGATCGTGGTCCCGACCGCAATCAGGACCACCGGCAGGATGAGGTGTCCCCACCGCGAGAACGTGTTGGCGACGACCGGGTGGGACGCGAAGTATCGACCGGCGACACACCAGACCCCGACCCCGACGAGAAACACCACGACATACACGGCGACCGTGCCCGGGGTGGCGACCGCGAACATCGGCACGTACACGCCGATGTTGTCGCCGCCGTTCGCGAAGGTCACGCCGGCGACCTGCCAGACACCCGGCGCGGACGACGACGGCCCGCCCTCGGCTTCCAGCGGCTGCGCACCGCGGCTCTGCCAGGCCGCCCAGGCGGCCCTGAGCCCCAATGCGATCGGCAGCAGCCCGAGGTACGGCAGCACGGCGGCCGGAAGCAATGCCGCACCGAGAAGCGCGGCGCATATCGACACCACCACGATGGCGACGAAGCCCAGATACTGCCCCGCGAAGACCCTCGTCGCCGCACTGCGGTGGCCGCGCGCCTGGCCGAAGAACACTGCGAGTACCACGAGGTCGTCGATGTTGGTGACCGCGAACGTCGCGACCGCCGACGAGATGGTGGCGACGCTCATCGCGGTGGACGATACGGGACGCCGCCGGTCCGCAGCGCAGAGTTCGTCTCGCGGCTACCTGGCCGATGCCGGCCCATGACACAGTGCCCGCGTGACCGTCGACTCGGCGAGTGGCCTGCAGCGCGCCGTCGACCGATTCCACCGGGGCTGCGAACTGGCCGTCAGCCGGCTGCCCTTCGGACTCAAAACGGTTGTCGCTCCGACGTTCCTGGGCTTCGCCCTGATCAACGGCTGCACGTTCGCGATCGACCTGTTGTTGCTCACCGGACTGCGCGACGGGCTGGGGCTGCCACTGGCGGTGGCGGTCACGGTGTCGTACGTCTGCGCGTTCGGGCTCAGTTACGTGCTGAACCGGATCTTCAACTTCAGTTCGCACGGTGCGGTCGGTCCGCAGTTGGCCGTCTACGTCGTCGTGGTCGCCGTCAACTACCTGGCGTTCATCCTGGGGGTGTCGACCGGATTGTCGGCGCTCGGCGTCGAGTACCACGTCGCCCGGATGGCCGCGGGCGCCTGCGAGGCGGTCTACATGTACGCGGCGATGCGCTGGGTGGTGTTCCGGCGCTGACCTTGCGGTGACCTGCGTCTCATGGCATGCAAAGATGCTGCAGCGGTGTTAATTTCGCCTGGTCAAGTTGTACTGAGGTACCAAACGGGGGTAGTCGGGGACGGCAGGGCACATCAGACGCGCCGGCGAGAATCATTCGCTCCACGCCGCCATCACCGCCGCTGACTCATCAGCGAGATTCCACGTACGTCACCACGGGCGACATCGTCGCCCGACTGGTCGCGCGCTGCGTATCAACCGCAATCCCCTCCTCGTGCACAGATAGGAACTGCCCCGTGGCCGGTCTGAACCGCTGCAGTGCAACAGGTTTCGTTGTCGTACTCTGCGTGGCGATCAGCGTGCCGCCGTCGGCGGCGGCATCGGTTGAAAGCCCCGACGTCACCTTTTATCTGCAGGGCACGTGCCTGTGCGACGTCTCACCGACCTCGCGCGAGGCCCTCGGGTTGGCCGACGGATATCTGGATTCCCGCGGCACCATCCATGGCATCGGCTACCCCGCCGGCCTGTTGTTCGGAGCTGACGCCGTCATTGGTACCACCAAGGTGAACGCGACCCTCGCCGCGGTTCCGGAGGACGCCGACGTCACCCTCGCCGGCCTGAGCCAGGGCGCCATCGTCCTGAACTATGTGAAACTTTCGCGCTCGCTGCAGGATTCGTTCAGCCGTCGTCGTGCAGACAATCTCCAGTTCGTGACCTTCGGTGACCCGCAGAACACCACAGGCGGCATCACGACCAAGAATCCGGCACTGCAACTGTTCGCACCGAACGTGCCAAGGGCAAGCGCATACCCCACCACCGAAATCGTCCGCGAGTACGACGGCTTCTCGGATTGGCCGGACAAGCCGACGCGTTTGGCTGTCCTCAACGCCGTCATGGGAATCGGATTCGTGCACACCGACTACGGGTCGGCCGCCAACCCGGCGACACCGGGCACGCTCACGACCGTCCGCACCAATGCCGCCGGCGGCACCACCACGCATTACGTGGTGCCCACCCGGCGATTGCCACTCACACAACCGTTGCGTGATGCCGGGCTGAACACGTCCCTCATCGACGCTCTGCTCCGACCGCAGATCGACCGGGCCTACGTCCGCCGCCCGCAGGTCGCACCGCGCGAACCCGCGGCCCGGCCGTCGATCGTCGCCCTGGCTGCAAAGGCTCTGGGCAGGGCCAAGCCGGCGCCGCCAGAGAGCGCGGACGCGTCGGATGCGAAGGAAGACAAAGAGAAGGCGCCGAAGCCTAAGCGGGGGTTCGGTTTTCGGAAAACTCGCCATGGCGGGGAATCGAGGAGGTAATTCGCATGTGGATCAAGACGCAGACCGTGACGCTGTCGGTGGTGTGCTCGGCAGCCGTCGTGGTCACCAGTGCCGCGCCGGTTCTCCCGACGACGCACCCGACGACGGTGCACGGCGCCGAGTACCGGTACGCGCTCACGGCGGCGGCCGTCGACGCCGCCTTCAACCCGATTCGGTACGTCGGCAACGTCGGCGGTGCGGCCGAGGCCGTCGCCTCCGACGTGATCTACTGGCAGACACCGGACTTCCCGCTGCTGGTGCTGAGCGCACAGGTCGACTCCAGCACCGGTCAGTACGAGGCCGTGGAGAAGGTGACGTCGACGGCGGCGCACCTGCAGAGTCTGGTCAGCGCGGTCACCGCGTTCCCCGGCGCCTCGTCCTCCCCTCAGGTGAAGCAGCTGGTCAGCGGAATCGGATCGGCAGGCGCCGCCGCGGCCGGCGCCACGCGGACCGTGACGGCCACGCTGGCACCCCACCTCGCACCGCTGACCCCGGTGATCTATGTCGTCAGGGTGCTGCGGGCAGCGGTCGGCGTCTACTACGCCGTCGCCACGCTCTCGACCACGGGAGTCGGCACCGTGCTCAGCGGGCAGAACCCGTTGACGGCGGTTGCCAACGTCGTGTCGTCGGTTCAGAGCCTGGCCAACGTCCTCACCCACGCGCCACGGCCGGCCGCCGCGGCTTCGACCGGTACGACCGCCGAGTCGACCACCCAATCGACCGCCACCGCGGCGCAAACGGCCGCGAAGCCAACGGCGGGTGTCGCTCGGGCTCTGACAAAGGGCACCAAATCCCAAGAGAAGCCGGAAGAGTCGCCCGCCTCCGAGCGCAAATCGGCAGCCAAGAAGCCGGGTGACCACGCCACGGCACCCAAATCGGCTGCCACACCGGCCACGTCGAAGCCGTCGGACGCGGACCAGTCGACGGCTGCCGCCGACCCGCAGGACGCCAAGCCGGCCGCGCCCACCAAGAAGTCCAAGCGCGCGGCCAAGAGCGACGACTCGTCGGCCAAAGCGGACACGGGCAAGGCGGACACGGCCAAGGCAGACACCTCCAAAGCGTCCAAGGAGAAGGGCGACCGCGGGAGCCGTAAGCACTGAGCGTCGGTGCGCGTGCGCTAGAACGGAGGTACGCGACCGCACCGACGAAGGGGACGCCCGCCATGGCGAAGACGCACCACTACGAACTCGACGTGACGTGGACCGGCAACACCGGCACCGGAACCTCGGGCTACCGCGAGTACGACCGCGCGCACGACGTCAGCGCCGACGGCAAACCGACGATCCTCGGCAGCGCTGATCCGTCGTTCCGCGGCGACCCGCAGCGCTGGAACCCCGAAGAACTGCTCGTGGTCTCGCTGTCGCAGTGCCACATGCTGTGGGTGCTGGCCCTGTGCTCGCAAGAGGGCATCGTGGTGACCGGATACTCCGATCACCCGTCGGGCACCATGACCCAAACCCCGGACGGCGGCGGGCATTTCACCGAGGTGGTGCTGCGCCCGGTCGTCGAGATCACCGACGACCGGCACCGCGAGGCCCTCACGAGCGTCCACGAGCGGGCACATCACCTGTGTTTCATCGCCAATTCCGTCAACTTCGACGTCCGGTGCGAAGCGCAGGTGAGCGTCGCCGAATCGGCGTGACCCACGGTGACCCCGTGGGAAAATGCCGCATGGCCATCAAGATCGACGCACTCGATTCCGCGCTGCTGTCGGCGCTGGCGACCGACCCGCGCACCCCGATCCTTGAACTGGCGTCGCGGCTGAAGGTCGCCCGCAACACCGTGCAGGCGCGCATGAAGCGGCTCGAGGAATCCGGCCTCGTCCGCGGCTACCCGCCGAACATCAACCTGTCGGAACTCGGCTTCGCCGTGCACGCGCTGGTCTTCATCGAGACCGACCAGACCAAGATGGACGCCATCATCGAGGCGCTGCGGGATGTCCCGCACGTGCTGGAAGTCCACGCGACGACGGGGCGGGCGGATCTGCTGGTCCGGATCGCCGCCCAGACGCAGGAAGAACTGCTCAGCGTCATTCAGCGCGTGCACCGGATCGACGGGGTCAAGCACTCCGAGACCATGCTGGCGATGGCGACTCCGGTCGAATACCGATCACTCCCCCTTGTGCAGTACGTGACGGGGCGTCGAGCAAAATGATGCGTGCGTCACAGTGCGCCACGTCACAATTGAGCAGTCTGATCAATATTTTCGCCGACTGTTGACACACAACACACTCCACGGCAGATTTCGCTGCACCGATTGCAGTTAGTTCTCGCTTTGCAGCTCACGATCTGGGTTGTGGGAAGTGTGGAGGTTGTCAGTGACCAGTGTTCTGTCCCGATCCGAACTTGCCGCGACCAGTCCGGCCGCGCCCGGCGCCCCCTACGATCTTCAAGACCGGTACCGCGCCGGCGCCGGCCCGGTTCTGCTGACCGGCGTGCAGGCCATCGCGCGGATGATGGTCGAGCAGCACGTCCGCGACCTGCGCGCCGGTCGCCGCGTCGCGACGTTCGTCTCCGGCTACCAGGGCAGCCCCCTCGGCGGCGTCGACAAGATGCTGCTGGGCATGCCGAGCGTCCTGACCGAGCACGACGTCGTCTTCACCCCCGGGTTCAACGAGGAACTCGCCGCCACCGCGGTCTGGGGCAGCCAGACCGACCTGCCCGCCGGCAAGGCAACCCACGACGGCGTCATCGGCGTCTGGTACGGCAAGGGGCCCGGCGTCGACCGCGCGACGGACGCTCTGCGCCACGCCAACATGTACGGCGTCAACCCTCGCGGCGGCGTGCTGCTGCTGGTCGGCGACGACCCGGCCTCCAAATCGTCGACCGTGCCCGCCGTGAGCGAGCGGTCCCTCGCGGCCCTCGGTATCCCGGTCCTGTTCCCGCGCAACGCCGAAGAGATCATCACGATGGGCATGCAGGGTGTCGCGCTGTCGCGGGCCTCGGGTTGCGTCGTGGCGATGAAGATTGTCGCCGACGTGGCTGACGGCGCCTGGACGGTCGACGCCGACGTCGCCGACTTCGCGATCACCGCACCCGAAATCCTCTGGGACGGAAAGCCGTTCACCTACGTCCAGCGGCCGATGGCCGCCCCGGCCGACAGCCTGCTCGCCGAGGCCGACCTCTACGGTCCGCGCTGGGCGACCGTCCGTGCCTTCGGTGACATCAACCAGCTGGACGTACTCGAGGTGGATCCGGTGCGCGCCAAGGTCGGCATCGCCGCCACCGGCACCACCTTCGACGCCGTCCGCCAGGCGCTGCTCGACCTCGGCGTCGACGACGCGGCACTGCACCGCGCGGGAATCCGCCTGCTGCGCATCGGAATGCCGTATCCCGTCGGGCAGGAGTCTGTCCGGACGTTCGCGCGCGGTCTCGAGCAGGTGATCGTCGTCGAGGACAAGACGGCGTTCATCGAAACCCAGGTCCGTGAAATCCTCTACGGCACCGCCGATGCCCCGCAGATCGTCGGCAAGCACGACGCGGCCGGTGCGCCGCTGTTCCCCCTCGGCGGCGAGTTGACCGCCGCGCGCCTGCTCGCCCCGCTGCGCCGGGTGCTGCGCGATCACGTCGAGCTCAAGCGCACCCCGCCCCCGCCGCTGTCGCTGGAAGTGTTGTCCGCCAAGCGAACCGCCTACTTCTGCAGCGGCTGCCCGCACAACCGCTCCACCGCGATCCCGGAAGGCTCCATCGGCGGCGGCGGCATCGGCTGCCACACCCTGGTCACCATGTCCGGCCGCAGTGACAGCGCCGTGGTGGGTCTGACGCAGATGGGCGGCGAGGGCAGCCAGTGGATCGGGCAGGCGCCGTTCACCGACGTGCCGCACCTGTTCCAGAACGTCGGCGACGGCACGTTCTTCCACTCCGGACAGCTCGCGGTGCAGGCCTGCATCGCGGCCGGTGTCAACATCACCTACAAGCTGCTTTACAACGAGGTCGTCGCCATGACCGGCGCGCAGGACGTCGAAGGCGGCCTGGTCGTGGCGGGCCTCACCCACAAACTGACGGCCGAAGGCGTCAAGCAGATCATCATCTGCGCCGACGAACCCAAGCGGCACAACAAGAAAGCCCTCGCCAAGGGCACGCTGTTGTGGCACCGCGACCGGCTCGACGAGGCGCAGAAGGTACTGCGGGACATCCCGGGCGTCACCGTGCTCATCTACGACCAGCACTGCGCCGCCGACGCCCGCCGTCAGCGCAAGCGCGGCACACTGCCCACCCGCAACACCCGCGTGGTGATCAACGAAGCCGTCTGCGAGGGCTGCGGCGACTGCGGCACCAAGTCGAACTGCCTGTCCGTACAGCCGGTCGACACCGAATTCGGCCGCAAGACCCGCATCGACCAGACGTCGTGCAACACCGACTACACGTGCCTCGACGGCGACTGCCCGTCGTTCGTCACGGTCGAGCTGACCCCGGACAAGAAGGGCCGCAAGGCATCCCGGCGCAAGGCACCGGAGCCGCCGCGGGTCGCGGATCCAGGGTTCGGTGTCCCGACCGGCACCCAGAACGTCCTGCTCGCCGGCATCGGTGGCACCGGCATCGTCACGGTCAACCAGGTGCTCGCAACCGCCGCACTGCGCGCCGGTTACGAAGTGGAGAGCCTCGACCAGATCGGCCTGAGCCAGAAGGCCGGACCGGTCGTGTCGCACCTGCGGTTCTCGACAGCCGCCCTGGAGCCGTCCAACCGGCTCACCTCGGGCAGCGCCGACTGCATCATCGCGATCGACCTACTCACCGCGACCGACAACCGGAACCTGGCCTACGGCAGCGCCGAACGCACCGTCGCGGTCGCCTCGACGAGCCAGACCCCGACCGGCGACATGGTGTACGACAAGTCCGTCGCCTACCCGGAGACGCAGTTGCTGCTGGACCGGCTGACCGCCGCCACCCGCACGCTGACTCATTTCGATGCACTGGCCGCGGCACAGGCCCTGTTCGGCAACACCGCAGCGGCCAACTTCCTGGTCGTCGGCGCCGCCTTCCAGAACGGCGGCCTGCGCCTGCCCGAGGCGAGCATCGAAGAGGCCATCGGCATCAACGGTGTCGCGGTCGCCGCCAACGTGGCAGCGTTCCGCTGGGGCCGTGTCGCGGTCGCCGATCCGGCCGCGTTCGCCGCCGCCGTCGACGCCGTGCGGCCCAAGGCCGTGCCCGCCGTGGCGAGCCCGGAGCTGTTGGCCAGCACCACGTTCGAGGGTGAGGTCCGCCGGCTGGTCGAACTGCGCGCCGGTGAGCTGGTCCGCTACCAGAGCGCCAAGGTCGCGCGGCGCTACGTCGAAACGGTCCAGGCCGTATGGCAGTCCGAGCGCACCATCACCGGCAACAGGGCGTTCAGCGAGGCCGTCGCCCGCGGGCTGCACAAGTTCACGGCCTACAAGGACGAGTACGAGGTCGCCCGGCTGCTGGTCGATCCGGCATTCCTGGCGGACGTGCAGGCGCAGGTGCCCGGTGGGGAGAACCTCACCTACAAGCTGCATCCGCCCGTCCTGCGCGCCATGGGCCGCACGAAGAAGGTCGGATTCGGTCCGAAATCGCATGTGGCACTGCAGATGCTGGCCAAGGCCAAGGTACTGCGCGGCACCAAGCTGGACCCGTTCGGCTATGCCCACGTCCGGAAAGTGGAGCGGGAGTTGCTGTCTCACTACACGGCCATGGTGCTGCGCCTGGCGGCCGAGCTGACCGTCGACAACTACGCCACCGCCGTCGAGGCAGCCGGACTGCCCGACATCGTCCGCGGCTACGAGGACATCAAACTCGGCAACGTCGAACTGTACTGGGCCCGCCTGCGCGAGCTCGGCATCCCGGCCTGACCGGCCACCACCGCAGCTGTCCTGCCGCCACACCTGCGGCAGCGTCAACCCATGCCGCCGAACATGCGGCACCAGAAAGGAAGTAGTAGTGACCTCTGTGTCCACCTCACCGGTGTCCACCCCCTCCGGAGTCTTCGGTCGCTCGCACAAGTTGAGCTCCCGCAGTCACGAGCAGGTCGTCTTCTGCGAGGACGCCGAGTCCGGCCTCAAGGCCATCATCGCCATCCACTCGACGGCGCTGGGCCCGGCCCTCGGCGGCTGCCGGATGTACCCCTACGCCGACGAATTCGAGGCGCTCGAGGACGTGCTGCGGCTGTCGTGGGGCATGACGTACAAGGCCGCGGCGGCCGGGGTGAACCTGGGCGGCGGCAAGTCCGTGATCATCGGCGACCCGACCAGCGACAAGAGCGAAGCGCTGTTCGCGGCCTTCGCGCGCTACGTCAACACCCTGGGCGGACGGTACGTCACCGCGGGCGACGTCGGCACCAACACCGACGATCTCGACATCATGGGCAAGTACACCTCGCACGTCACCGGCCGCAGCGCCGTGGCCGGCGGCTCGGGTGACAGCGCCCGCCTCACCGCGCTCGGTGTCTTCAACGCGATGCGCGCGGGCGCCGAATCCGTTTGGGGCGCAGCGACGTTGGCCGGTCGGACCGTCGGCGTCGAGGGCGTCGGCAAGGTCGGCCGCGAACTCATCGCACTGTTGCTCGCGGACGGCGCGGACGTGTACGCCACCGATGTGAACGCCGCGGCACTGCTGCGCCTGTCGAGCGACCACCCGTCCGTGCGCCTCCTCAATTCGGTTGCCGACGCCCCTGTCGATGTCTATGCTCCGTGTGCCCTCGGGTCTACGCTGACGCCTATGAGCGCTGACACCATCGAGGCGAAGCTGATTTGCGGTGCCGCAAACAACCAGCTCGCGACCCCGGACGTCGAGCTGTTGCTCGGCCGTCGCGGGATCACCTGGGTACCTGACTACGTCGCCAACGCCGGCGGCCTCATCCAGGTCGCCGGTGAGCTGCACGGCGCGGACCGCACTGCCGTCGAGGCCGACGTGACCCGCATCTACGACCGCTGCCGCGACATCATCGCCACCGCGCGCGAGGCGGGCATCAGCATCGGCGCCGCTGCGAACCTGTTCGCCGAACAGCGGCTCGACGGAGCCATCTGATGGGCGCCGGCGGCGGGCTTTTCCGCACCAAGTCAGTCGAGCAGTCGATCCGGGACACCGATGAACCCGATTCGAAGCTCCGCAAAGACCTGACGGCAAGGGATCTCACTGTTTTCGGCGTTGCCGTCGTCATCGGCGCCGGCATCTTCACCCTTACCGCTCAGACCGCGGGCAACATGGCGGGGCCGGCCGTGTCGGTCGCCTTCGTCATCGCGGCGATCACGTGCGGGCTCACCGCGCTGTGCTACGCCGAGTTCGCCTCGACTGTGCCCGTCGCCGGCAGCGCCTACACCTACGCGTACGCCACCTTCGGAGAGCTTGTCGCGTGGATCATCGGCTGGGATCTGATCCTCGAGTTCGCGCTCGCGGTATCCGTTGTCGCCAAAGGCTGGTCGCAGTATCTCGGCCACGTACTAGGCGGGACGGTGTCACCGGTGGTGCACCTCGGGTCGGTCAAGTTCGACTGGGGTGCGCTGGTGATCATCGCCATCGTCGGCGTGCTGCTGGCCACCGGAACCAAGCTGTCATCGCGAGTTTCGGCCGTCGCCGTGGCGATCAAGTTGTCGGTGATCGTGCTGATCCTCGTTGTCGGTGCCACCTACTTCAAGGCCTCGAACCTCACGCCGTTCATCCCGGCGGCGCAGCCCTCGGCGAAGGCGGACGGCGTACACCAGTCAATGCTGGCCTGGCTCACCGGAACTGGCGGCACGAGCTTCGGGTGGCTGGGTCTGCTGACCGCCGCCAGCATCGCGTTCTTCGCCTTCATCGGCTTCGACGTGGTCGCCACCGCCGCGGAAGAGACCCGCAACCCGCAACGCGACGTTCCCCGCGGCATCTTCGGCGCGCTGGCCATCGTCACCGTCTGCTACGTCGCGGTGTCGTTCGTCCTCACCGGCATGGTGCCGTACACCGAGCTGCAGGGAGAAAATGCCACCCTCGCAACGGCATTCGCCCTCCACGGTGACACGTGGGCCAAGAACATCATCTCCATCGGCGCGTTGGCGGGCCTGTCTACCGTCGTGATGGTGATGTTCCTCGGCCAGACCCGCGTCCTGTTCGCGATGTCCCGCGACGGTCTGCTCCCCAAGCGGCTTTCGCACACCGGCAAGCACGGCACCCCGGTGCGACTGACCGTCATCGTGGGCGTGGTGTGCGCGGTACTGGCAGCGTTCGTGGACTTCGGCACGCTTGCGGGCATGGTCAACATCGGCACGCTCGTCGCCTTCATCCTCGTGGCGATCGGCGTACCGATCCTGCGGCGCACGCGGCCCGATCTCGAGCGCGGCTTCCGGGTGCCCTTCGTCCCCGTGATCCCCATCCTCGCGGCACTGTCGTGCCTGTGGCTGATGATCAACCTCGAGGTCGAGACCTGGCTGCGGTTCGTCGTGTGGATGGTGGTCGGCGTCGCCCTGTACTTCGTCTACGGCAGGTCCCACTCGAAGCTCGCGCAGCGAAAGGCCGAGGCGCACAAGCACCTCAACGTCACCCAGATCGCGGCGTGACCCTCAGCTGCAGGTAACGCGAATCTCGAAGGGTTTGGTCACCATCACCGGCGGTAGCGCTGCCGTCACCCCGGTAGCGCTACCGCTGATGGTGTACGTGTTGCCGTCCTTGGACGCGGTGGCCTGACCGCCCGACATGCCCTGCTGGTAGCCGAGGATGACGCCATTGACGTTGCCGAGGATCACCGAGTGCACGGTCGCGGCGTCGGGTGTCAGGACGACCGCCACGCCCGAAACCTTCTGTCCGATGGCGATGTTGAAGTTTCCGACGGCGTTGGTACAGACCACATTGCCGGTGATGTTCTGCCGCACCCCGTCGACGGTCACCTCGGCTTGGCCCGGTGGCGGATTGCCCGTCGCCGGTTGAGTGGGCGAGGCCGTCGTGGTGGATGCCGACGAGGACGTGGACTTGGTGGTGGTGCTACTGCTGGTCGAGCTCGTCGTCTCCGACGGCGGCTTCTCGGAACTGCAGCCCGCGGCCCCCACGATGACTGCCATGCCCACCACACCGATCGCAACCTGTTGCCTCATGGCGCCCCTCTTGTCGTCGCAAACCCTGCTTGACCACATCTACGCCGTTGAACCGGTCGCCGCATTTCTTTTCTCAGATGCGGCGACGACCGGCTCGTTCCCCCGAGGTCTATGGCGTCGGGTGGCTGGGGAGAAAGACGTCGTTGAAGGTGACCGTGCGCAGGTTCCGGGTGCGAACCACGTCGGCGAGCCGGTCGAAGACGTGGGTCACCGGGGCATGGTTGAGGTGGCCGAGGACGATGTTCTGCGGACGGAAATGCGTGTCGGCCATCTTCACGATGTAGTCCTCGGTGATGACCGTCGAATCGGCCAAGGACCCCGTCCACATCGTCGTGACGGTGTAGCCGAGGTCGGCGGCGACGGCCCGGACGGCAGCGTTGTGCCGGCCGTACGGCGGCCGCAGATACGGTCGCGCGTCGATGCCGTACGTGTTGGCCAGGAACGCATGATTGCGCTGAATCTGGTCGGCGATCTGCGCCGGCGACTGCGTGGTGAGGTCCGGATGCGACCAGGTGTGGTTGCCCAGCTGAATCTGGCCCGATTCGACCAGCGGCCGCAGCAGTGGCGCATTGTCGGTCCAGGACCGGTAGGTGCCGTTGACGAAGAACGTCAGCCTGATGCCGGTGTCCTTCGCGAACTGGGCGTACAGCCGCACGACGTTGCTGTCGACGCCGTCGTCGACGGTGAGGGCCAGCAGGTCGCCGTGGCCGGGCAGGACGCTCAGCACGCCGGTCCCGGGCAGTGCGACGCGGGCCGCGGCCGGTGGTGGTGGCAGCAGCGCCGGTTTTGTTGTCGCGGCTGCGCGCAGCAGTTCCCGCGGGTGCGGCGAGGCCGCGGCGTGGGGCGCCGTCAAGGCGGTGGCCAGCGCCGTTCGCGCCACCTCGATGGTCGCCACGGCAGGCGGGATGGTGATGGCTGCGCCGAGGCCGGCCAAGAAGGCTCTTCGGTTCAGCACGGACACGGCCCGGAAAGTATCAGCAATTCCTGGCAATCGCTGAAGGGGCGCCTGCGATCAGTCGAGGCAGAACTCGTTGCCCTCCACGTCCTGCATGACGATGCACGACTCGTTGATGTCGTCGGCGGGAAGCAGCCGCACCCGGACCGCGCCGAGCGCGACCAGCCGCTCGCACTCCGCCTCGAGCGCTGCGAGGCGTTCCTCCCCGGCCAGCCCGGTGGCCACCCGCACATCCAGGTGCACCCGGTTCTTCACCGTCTTGCCTTCGGGAACGCGCTGAAAGAACAGTCGCGGGCCGACCCCTGCGGGATCGACGCACGCGAACTTCGAACCTCGGTGTTCGGGTGGCAGCGCGCGATCGAAGTCGTCCCACGTTGCGAATCCCGGCGGCGGCGCCGGGACGACGTACCCCAGCACGTCGCACCAGAACCGCGCCACGCGCTCGGGTACCGCGCAGTCGAACGTGACCTGAAACTTCTTGACATCAGTCATTATTCGCCTCAGCGGTTCAGCTTACGAAGGCCGGCGACGGTGTCGGCCAAGGTGATTCGCGGATCGCGGTAGGTGACACCGAGTTCGCGCTCGCTCGGGGTGTCATCCGAGTCGGGCATCTGGGTGTAGTACTGCATCGCCGCTTCGGTGAACGGTGTCTGGAACGGCAGCAATGGTCCCAGCCGATCGAGCACCTGGCCGGCCATCCGCAGCACCGTGTCGGGAATCGGAACGGAGAGCATGGTCTTATCGCCGACTTCGCTCAACAGCCGGGCCAGCTCGTCCACCGGAATGCGATGGCCGCCCGCCATGTAGCGGCGGGGTCCCTTGCCCGGCTCCAGCAATGCCGCGTGGAGATCGGCCAGATCCCGACCGTCGACCACCGTCCACGCCGCGCTGCGACCCGGAATCGCCCCGAGTTGAAGTGCCTGCGCCACGCCTTCGCCGGCCTCGCCGAACTGGTTGCCGACCGGCGGACCCATGACCATGCCGGGATAGGTGATGTTCACCGGCGCCCCGGCGTCCTGCATCCCGCGGGCGTAGATCTCGACCTGGGCTTTGGACCGCCCGTAGCCGTCCGTACCGCCGAACACCGGAAGGTCGGCCTCGAGCTTCTCCACATCGGGATTGAACAGCGCGGTGATGCTCGATACGTGGATGATCGGATCGAGGCCCAGTTCCACGGCGCCGCCCAGCACGTTGCGCGCACCGTCCATGTTGGTGCTCAGCATCTGCGCCGCCTGGTTCGGATCGGTGGCGACCAGCGCCGCGGCGTGCAGCACGGCGTCGCACCCGTCCAGCGCGCGCAGCACCGAGTCACGATCGGTGATGTCGCCGACCACATGGTCAGAGACGTCGACGCCCAATTGGGCCACACTGGTCTGCAACCGAGCCGCGTTGCGCACCAGGAACCGGACCGAATGTCCCTTGTCCGCAATGGCTTTCGCACTCCAACCACCGACGAACCCGGTCCCGCCCGTGACCAGCACCCGCATGACGCCTACCCCCTCCGAAGTGAACTGCCGCTGCCCAGACGCTAGTACCTGCCATCACGCCGCAGGGTGGATCCGCGCGATGTAGACATCGCGTCTGACGATGCGTGGTGCTTCGGGCCCGGTGGTACGTGGTATTTGACCGTCGTCAGGCGCCACAACCGTAGGCTGCCGCTGTGCACATCGACGTGATGACAGTTCCGCAGCCCTTCGCTCAGATGGGCGCACTCGCCCAGCGCGCCCAAGCCGCCGGATTCTCCGGTCTTCTCCTGACCGAGACCGGCCGGACCGCATATCTGAGCGCGGCGGTCGCGTCCCAGGCCGCGCCCGGACTCGAACTTTCCACCGGTGTCGCGGTCGCGTTTCCGCGCAGCCCCTTTGTCACGGCGGCCTCGGCGTGGGAGCTGCAGGAAGCCACCGGCGGCAAGTTCAGGCTCGGTCTCGGTACCCAGGTGCGGACGCATGTGGTGCGGCGCTACGGCATGCCCTTCGAACAGCCGGGCCCGCGGCTGCGCGACTACGTGCGCGCCGTGAAGGCGTGTTTCACGGCCTTCCGGACCGGCAAGCTCGACCATCACGGCGATTTCTACGACCTGGACTTCATCACGCCGCAGTGGAGCCCGGGACCCATCGATGCGCCCGATCCCAAGGTCGACATCGCCGCGGTGAATCCGTGGATGCTGCGCATGGCCGGCGAGGTCGCCGACGGCGTGCACATCCACCCACTCGGCGAGCCGGGTTACGTCGCCCGCCACGTGCTGCCCAATGTGGCTGCCGGAGCCGAGAAGGCGGGCCGCTCCCCCGCCGATATCGACACGATCATCCCGGCCATGACGATTGTCGGCGACACCGACGAAGAACGCCACAACGAACGTGAATTCGTCCGCGCCAGCATGAGCTTCTACGGCAGTACCCCCAACTACGCGTTCATCTGGGACGAAGCCGGTTTCGAAGGCACCACCGCGCGCCTGCGGGAGAAGCAGAAGGCCGGCGATATGGCAGGCATGATGGCGCAGATCACCGACGACCACATCGCCGCCTTCGCCACCGAATCCACCTGGGATGACCTGGCGGACAAGCTGATTGCCAAGTACGAGGGTGTCGCTACGCGCGTCGTTCTCTACAACGCCCTCGGCGGGACCGACCGGTTCGAACGGTACGGCGAGATCGCCCGGCAGTTATCGGCGCGCTAGCGCCGGCTAGCCCTGCACCGTCGGGCGGATGGTGATGTCGCCGATTTCGACGTCGTGCGGCTGCTCCATGGCGAACGCAATCGCACGTGCGACCGCCTCCGGGGGCAGGCCGAAGTCATCCATCTTGCGGCGAATCTGGTCGCGAAAGGCGGGATCGTCGATCGCGGCATCGAGCTCGGTGCGGACAAAGCCTGGAGATATCGACGTCGTTCGTACGACGCCACTCGTCGACTCCTGCCGCAGACCTTCCATCAGGGTTCGCACCGCGTTCTTGGTGGCGGCGTAAACCGCCTGCCCCGGAACGATTTTCAGCCCTGCCGTCGACACCGTCGTGATGAAATGCCCGGCACCCTGCTGCTGGAATACAGGTAGCGCCGCGGCGATGCCGTGGAGCACGCCGCGCAGGTTCACGTCGATCATCTCCGACCAGCCGTCGGTGTCCAGCGCGGCGACGGGTCCGATCTTGCCGATCCCCGCATTGCTCACCAACACATCCAGCCGGCCGAACTCGTCCACCGCGCGAGCCACCAGGGCGTCCACGTCGGCACGCAGTGTCACATCGGTCGTGCACGTGACGACCCGCCCGCCGGCGGCGCGAATCTCGCCGCCGAGATCGTCGAGCCGGGCGCCCCGGCGGGCACCGAGAACCACCGCCGAGCCACGTTCGGCGAGCAGCCGGGCTGTTGCTTCGCCGATGCCACTGCTGGCACCCGTGATGGCGACGACTTTCCCTGCGATACCGGTCATCTCAGCCCTGTCTACGCGCCGTGTCCGGGGTTGAGATCCTTCACGTCGTCGAAGAACACCGGGCGGCTCGCGGCGCCGGAGGCACCGCCGGCGACAGGTGCCAGCAGATGCCCCACATGGTCGCCCATGTCGAACCTCGCGATGATCTCACCGACGAACCAGGCCAGCGCCGAATCGAGTACCGGAGTGCCTTCCGGCCCGACGTGCCAGTCGCATCGCTCGAATTTGTCGACGGCATCACCCGTCTCACCGCCGAACAGTTCGGCCACCTCCAACTGCTCGCGCGGCAGCAGATGCACCGCGAGATGGGTTGCCGTCCGTGCGATCGAGGTCGTGCGATTCTCCGTGGACAGCCCGACGAGAAACCTCGGCGGATCGATGCTCGCCTGCGTGGCGAAACCGACGAGGCATCCGCCGGACTCGCCGTCGGCCTGCACGGTGACAACGAACATCGGGTAGTCGAGCACGTCGACGAAATCGTCAAATGCGGTGTCTGGTTTCATCACCGGTCCTGGCCTCGGGTTTTGGGATACCGGAGTTGGGGTAGCCACTGCTCATTCTTGCAAACCGTCAACGGGCCCCGTCGATGGTCGATACCGGAAGAAGGCCGATGTCGGGAGAAAACGGACGGTGCCGTGAAGGTGCTGCTCAAGCCATATGCGGAAGGACCGATGACGCTACCCCGAATGCAGCCCGACCAACGCGACATTGCCGAGGCCCGAGACATCGTCGGCGCCGTGGCATCGGCGTTCTCACATCACGTCGTGGGCCAGGAGCACCTGCGTGAAACGATGCTCCTTGCGCTGCTCGGTGGTGGTCACCTGCTGATCGAGAGCGTGCCCGGTCTTGCGAAGACCACCGCGGCGCGCGTCCTGGCGGCGTCGGTCGGTGGCAGCTTCCGTCGCATTCAGTGCACGCCGGATCTGTTGCCCAGCGACATCATCGGCACGCAGATCTTCGAGGCCGACACCAACTCGTTCACCACCCAGCTGGGCCCGGTGCACGCCAACATCGTGTTGCTCGACGAGGTCAACCGCTCGAGCGCCAAGACGCAGAGCGCCATGCTCGAGGCGATGGAGGAACGTCAGACCACCATCGCCGGCGTCGAATACCCGCTACCCGAGCCATTTCTCGTCATCGCCACCCAGAACCCCGTCGACCAGGAAGGCACCTATCCCCTGTCGGAGGCCCAGACAGACCGGTTCATGCTGAAGGAGCTCGTGCACTACCCGTCGATCACCGACGAGATCGAGATCATCGACCGCATGGACGCCGGGAGATACGACCGAGCCCGTCACCCGGCCCCGGTGGTATCGCTCGACGACGTGCGCCGCGTGCAGGAGATCGTCCGCGCGGTCCACCTGGATCGTGCGCTCGTCGCGTACGCCAGCCGACTTGTCGACGTCACGCGCAGCCCCGCCCAACACCTACCGTCGCACCTCGCCCGACTCATCGAATACGGCGCGAGCCCCCGCGCAACCATCGCCTTCTGTCGGTCCGCACGCGCACTCGCCGTCATCCACGACCGCGGACACGTTGTGCCCGAGGATATTTCGATGCTCGCACACCGTGTACTGCGGCATCGACTGATTCTCGGCTTCGAAGCCGCGAGTGCTCGCATCACGCCTGACGCAGTGGTCGACGCGGTGCTGCAGACGGTCCCGGTGCCGTGAGGCCGACATGGGGAAACACCTCGACGCCGCGAAAATTCACATCGGCCGCGACCCGGGCAGTCTGCTGGAAGGCGGCCGCTACGCGCTGATTCACACCCGGAGCCTCGAGTTCGACGAACTTCGCCCCTACGTTCCGGGCGACGACGTCCGGGACATCGATTGGAAGGCGAGTTCGCGCTCCGGCCACACCCTGATCAAGCAGTTCGTGTCCGAGAAGCACCACAAGATCGTGGTGGTCGCCGACGCCGGCCGAAATGCGTCGGCGCTCGCGCCATCGGGAGAGCTCAAGAAGGACATCACCATGCACGTCATCGGTGCGATCGGGCTCATGACGTTGCGCCGATCCGACGAGATCGGCCTGGTCACGGGAGACCGCCGGGGTTGTATCGACACCCGACTGCGCCGTGGCGAGACGCACATCGAGCGGATGCTGCACCACTACCTTCAGTTGACGGGCGAATCACCCGCCCGCAGCGACCTGCTGGTCCAACTCCGCTGGCTTGCCACGCATTACCGCCACCGGCTGCTGGTGTTCATCGTGTCCGACGAGCCCGAGATCAGTGACGCGTTGCGAGACGTGCTGCGCTCACTGACCGCCCGGCACGACGTGCTGTGGGCGTTGGTGACCGACATGCCGCCAGTCGACTCCGGCACCGGCCGCAGCTACGACACCGCCGACGGGCAGTTCCTCTTACCGCCGTCCGCACTCGACCGCGCCGTCACCGAGGCGTACCGGCGATCGGAAGACGAACGGCGCCAGAGTCTTTCGGAGTTTCTGACCGTGTCCGGCGTACCACATGCGCGCATCGGTGCGAGCGCCCACATCAAATCTGCGTTGACGGCGATGACGGGGGTCTACGCACGTGCCAGATGACGATCTGCTGCGCTACGTGATCGGCCCCGAGCCCTATTCGGGGTGGTGTCCGTGGGCCTCGGCCGCGCTGATCCTCTGTGTAATCGCCTGGTACGCCTGGCTGTTCCTGGCGACGTCGGCGTCACGCCGGATCGGTGACGTCCGGTTGGTCCGCGTCGTACGGGACGAGCTGATCAAGCTGCGCGCGGTCCGGGACATTCGCGGCATCGCCCGGCGCCATCGGTCGGGCGACCTCTCGGCGCCGGCGGCCGGGGCGGCGCTGAGCCGGGAACTCCGCCGGTTCCTGCATGCGGCTACGGGGCTTCGGGTGCAGTACATGCACGTCGGTTCCATCGCGGCCGGCCCGGCGGGCGCCGCCGCACCGCTGCTGTCCGAACTCGTTGACGTGCAATTCAATCCATACTCGACCGTCGATGTCGACGAGGCCTGTGCAACGGCCGAAGGACTGGTCATGCGATGGAGTTGACCTGGCCGATTGCCGCGATCATCGGATGCGTCGCGCTGGCGGCGTGCGTGGCGTTCGCGGTGCTGTGGCCCCACCGCCACCGCCCCGGCGACGTGAGACCGCTCGCCAACACCGGCCGCCTGAGGCGGCTTCCCGAATATCGCCGGGCACAGCGCCGGAACACGATCTCGGTGTGGTCCGCTGTCGCGCTGCTCGCGGTGAGCTTCGGCGCCGCACTGGTGGCCACGGCGCGACCGACCGGGCTGCCGACGCTGGACCGCCGGTCCGAAGCCGCTGCGCCGCAAGACATCATGGTCTGTGTCGGCGCCCCGGTCTCTGACGCCCCCGTGACCGCGACGCTGCAGTACTTCGCCGACGCCGCTCGTAGGTTCAGTACGGAGCGGATCGGGCTGACGTCTGCCAATCGCCGTGTCGTCCCGTTGACTCGGGACTACCAGTACGTTGCCGCGGAGTTCACCGCCTATGGTCGTCAGATCAAGCGAAGCGACGCCAGACCTTTTGTCGCGCCGGTGCGTTACGCCGGATATACCCCGAACATCGGCGACCTGCTCGCGCTGTGCATGACCGGCTTCCCACCGGCCGCCAAGGATTCGGCAACGCGCCGGTCGCTCATCTACGTCGGGCCAGAGGCTTCCAGCGGCGAGGCCGGCCGGTTGTTCGACGGCGCCGCACTTCGAGACCTGGCAACCAGCAGCAAGATTCAGGTAAACGCACTCATCATCGGTGACGGCGCGGGCACGGTCTCCGAGCTCGTACACAACACCGGCGGCAGATCACACCCGGCCACCGACATCGGAGCGTCGTTGCGTGACATCACCCGCCATCCGCCTCCGGCGAATCGGACGAACGTTGCCGCCAAACCGGTAGAGACACCGGATGCCGCACTCCTGGTGGCGCTGCTCGCAGCGGGCGGCGCCGCATGGTGGCGACGCCGGAGCACCGAACACGCCGGGTGGCGGACGTGGCGCTGGGCCGGATTCGGCATGGCCGCGCTGCTGTTGATTGCTGCGGCCACGCGTCCCACGATCGGCGCGACAGCGCCACCGCCCCAGACCGCAGGCGCGCTCGAGCCGAATGTCTTCCTGGTCCTCGACCGTTCGTCGAACATGGCGGCACCAGGTCCCGACGGCCGCTCACGCGCCGCCGAGGCGAGCGCCGACATCGCACAACTGGTCGACCGCTATCCGACCGCCCGGTTCGCCGTAGTCGGATTCGCTTCCGGCCCGGCACTGGAGTGGCCGCTGTCAGCCGATGCGTGGAGTCTGAAACCGGTCGTGACGACGCCCGTCACGTATCAGACACCGGAACTGTCGCATGTCGACGCCGGCGCGGCCAGTACCGTGCTGCGCTATCAGCTGCTCAGCGCGGTCCAGCAATACCCCGACGCCAAGAACCTCGTCTACTACCTCGGCGCCGGAACATCGGAATCCGCTACTCCGCAAAGGGAATTCGACCTGCCGGAAGGTGTGGTCGCCGGCGGGGCGGTGATCGGGTACGGCGACGACGCGGCCCCCACGCTGCGGACCGTGGCCCAGCAGGTCGGGGTGCCGTACGTGCAGCGGGGCGAGGCAGGGCTGCCGGACACGGCGCTCACCGACGTCGCCCGCCCCGTCCCACAGGCCGCCGGCTCCGCGTACCGCGGGACGGAACTCTATTGGGTGCTCTCGGGGCTCGCCGCCGCGCTGCTTCTCGTCGAGCTGTTCCTGACGTTGCGGGAAGCCGCCCGCACCCGACTGGACCGGGTACGGCCATGACAACCGACCGACGCAGGCTGCGTCGCCGACTGCTCCTGGGCTCGGCACCGATCGTCGCGGCTGTGCTGATCCTCGCCGCGAAGCTGGGATCCGTCGCTGTCGTCGGCGACTCGGCGGTCACCGACTATGCGAACCGCGATACCGCCGCGTTGTCCGACGACGTCGCAATCCTGCGTCAGTTCAACGTGATCGAGCCGAACCGGACGTCGTACGCCGGCGGGAGTCTCGCGGTGCTGCAGCACCGGCTGCACGATGCCGACCGCGAATTCGGCCGCGCACTGGCGCAGACCGCGGCCGACCAGTCGTGCCCGGTCCGCGTCAACCTCGAGCTGATTCGGGAAACCCTCGGCGACCAAGCCGCCGCATCGGGCGACCGCGACGCCGCCGTACGGCAGTACACCGCGGCCAGAGATGCCGTCACGCATGCGCCCACCAACTGTTTCGCGGGCAACGCCGATGCCGACACCCAGCGTCGCCGGATCCGCGCCGAGGCCCTGCCCCGGCTGGACGCCAAGCTCGCGGAGACCGGCCCGCCGCCGACCGCGCCGCCGCCACCGCCTCCCCCGGCACCACCACCGCCGCCACCCGGGTCCGGAGACGCCACGTCGACACTGCCGCCACCCCTGCCGCCGCCTGACGGCGCCGACCCCTTGCAAGGGCTGCAACAGATCCTGCGCGACGCCGCACGGTGACGGCAGCAGGTGTGCCTGCGGTGACGTCCGGGTATGCACCTTCAGTGAGTGACACCGCCCTGTTGATCATCGACATGTTCAACGACTACCGGCACGAGGACGGCGACGAACTCGCGGCGAACGTCGCCGACATTCTCGATCCGTTGCACCGGCTGCTGACAGCGGCCCGAGCACACGAAGGCGTGGACGTCGTGTACGTCAACGACAATCACGAAGACTTCAGCGTCGGCGGCGAGGGCATCGTCGACGCCGCGTTGTCCGGGCGCCACCCCGAGCTCGTCAAGCCGCTGGTGCCGGCGGACGGCAGCACCTTCCTGACCAAAGTGCGGCACAGCGTCTTCTATGCCACCGCGCTCGACTACCTCCTGCGGCAACGTGGCGTGACCACGCTGATCCTGACGGGGCAGGTCACCGAACAGTGCATTCTCTACAGCGCCCTCGACGGGTACCTGCGGCACTACGACGTCATCGTCCCACCGGACGCGGTCGCGCACATCGACCCGGAACTCGGCGACGCGGCCCTGAAGATGATGCAGCGCAACATGGCCGCCCAGATCGTCGAATCCACGCGGTGTCTGCCGTGACGCTTCGAGCGCGCGTGTACCGACGGTGACACCGGGTATGGGCTGTGTGTGAATACGACACCACCACCAACCCCCATGGACACCGTGGCCGAAGTGGCCGCTCGTCTGCGCGTGGATTCGATTCGATCCAGCACCAGCGCAGGCTCCGGTCATCCCACGTCGAGCATGTCGGCCGCGGATCTCGTCGCCGTCCTGATCAGCCGCCACCTGCGGTATGACTGGCGCGATCCGGCCGCCGTCACCAACGACCACCTCATCTTCTCGAAGGGTCACGCGTCGCCGCTGCTGTATTCGGCCTTCGCGGCCGTCGGTGCGATCACCGACGAAGAGTTGATCGACGGCTACCGCCGGTTCGGGCAACGCCTGCAAGGTCATCCCACACCGGTATTGCCGTGGGTGGACGTGGCGACCGGTTCACTCGGCCAGGGCCTGCCGGACGGCGTCGGACTCGCGCTGGCCGGGAAATACCTCGACGGCCTGCCCTACCGGGTCTGGGTGCTGTGCGGCGACAGCGAGATGGCCGAAGGCTCCATGTGGGAAGCACTCGACAAAGCGTCCTACTACAAGCTCGACAACCTGGTCGCCCTCATCGACGTGAACAGGCTGGGACAGCGGGGCCCGACCGACCTCGGCTGGAACGTCGCGGCCTACGAGCGGCGCTGTCAGGCTTTCGGCGCCCGGACCGTCGTCATCGACGGCCACGACCTCACCGCGATCGACGACGCGATGGCCGGCGTGGCCGCTCCGGACGCCGTGGACCGGCCCACGGTGATCATCGCCAAAACCATCAAGGGCAAGGGATTCTCGGAGGTGGAGGACAGCCCGGACTGGCACGGCAAACCGTTGCCCGAAGACATGGCCGAACGGGCGATCGCGGAACTCGGCGGCCGGCGCCGACTGATCGTGCGCGGCCTCGAACCGCCGACGCCCGCGCCGGCCGAGCAATGGGACACCGTCGAAGCCGTGGACCTCCCCGGTTACCAACTCGGTGCCGACATCGCCACGCGCAAGGCGTACGGCGACGCGCTGGTGTCGGTCGGCAGCCGCAACCGTCACGTGGTCGCACTCGACGGCGAGGTCGGAAATTCCACCCACGCGGGCGAATTCGCGCGAGCATTCCCCGACCGCTACTTCGAGATGTTCATCGCCGAACAGCAGATGGTGGCCGCGGCCACCGGCCTGAGCGTCCGCGGATACATCCCGTTCGCCTCCACGTTCGCCGCATTTCTGACGCGCGCCTACGACTTCATTCGAATGGGCGCGATCTCAGATGCGAACGTGAAACTTGTCGGTTCCCATGCGGGTGTCGAGATCGGGGCGGACGGCCCGTCACAGATGGCACTTGAGGACCTGGCGATGATGTGCGCCGTCCACGACGCCGTCGTGCTGTACCCGAGTGATGCCACCAGCACGGCCGCCCTGGTGCAGTCGATGGCCGAGACCCCGGGAATCTGTTACCTGCGCACCACGCGCGGCGCCTACCCGGTGCTGTACGACGCCACCGAGGAGTTCCCGGTGGGCGGTGCCAAGCTCTTGCGCGCATCCGATCACGATGACGTCACCCTGATCGGCGCCGGCGTGACGGTGCACGAATGCCTCAGCGCTGCAGAGCAACTCGCCAGCGAGAACATCACCGCGCGGGTCATCGACTGCTACTCGATCAAGCCGATGGACACCGCCACCGTCGCCGCGGCTGTCGGCGCCACCGGTGGACGCGTTGTCGTCGCCGAGGACCACCACCCCGAGGGCGGTCTCGGATCGGCGGTGCTCGACGCCCTCGTCGCGCACGATCGTGCCGATATTCGCCTCGCGCATCTGGCAGTCCGCGGGATGCCCGGGTCCGGCACGGCACGCGAGCTGCTTGCCTGGGCGGGTATCGACGCGGACCACATCCAGGAGGCCGCGACGATGTTGATCGCCAAGAGCGTCGTCGACAGCACGCCGCGCTGAAGTTCGGACTTGCGACAATGGGACGCATGGTCGAGCAGAGCCTGTGGATGCAGAAAGTCGAAGCCGATCCCGGCCACTCGCAGTGGTACATCGAACGCTTCCGGACGCTCGCCCGCGCCGGCGAGGATCTCGTCGGCGAAGCCCGCCTGATCGACGCGATGGCATCGCGCGGCGCGCGGATCCTCGACGCCGGCTGTGGCCCCGGTCGGATCGGCGGTTACCTCGCCGCGGCCGGGCACGACGTGGTCGGGGTGGATGTCGATCCCGCTCTCATCGCGGCCGCCGAAGAGGATCACCCCGGGCCGCGCTGGCTGGTGGGCGACCTCGCCGAACTCGACCTGCCGGCCCGCGGTATTCCGGAGCCGTTCGACCTGATCGTGTCGGCCGGCAACGTCATGACGTTCGTCGCCCCCAGCACGCGCGTGCAAGTGCTCTCCCGACTCCGCGCCCACCTGGCCGACGACGGCCGCGTGGTGATCGGGTTCGGCGCCGGCCGCGACTACGAGTTCGGTCAGTTCTTCCAGGACGCCAGCCAGGCCGGCCTCACCCCGGATCTGCTGCTGTCCACCTGGGATCTGCGGGTGTTCACCGACAAATCCGACTTCCTGGTCGCAGTCCTCATCCCGATCGCGCCCCGGTAGCGTGACACCGGTGAACTTCTCCCGCGTGTCCTCCTCCGTTGCCCTGACCGCCTGCGCCGCATCTCTCGCCGTCGCCCTCACCGCGTGTGGCTCCGACGAAAAGCCGGCGGCGGCGACCACGACCCAGGCACCGTTGGTGACCACCACCCCGAGCCCGGTGACCGCCCTCGACAACTCCACGACCGCAGCTGCGCGCACCTGCCCGACGGCAGAAGGACAGGGCGGATCGCCCGAGTGGACGCTCAACGGCGCCACCGGCAGCGTTGCCGTGACCGGATCCACCGATACCGCGGCCCCGGTCGTCACCGTCAAGGGCCCGTTCAGCGTGAACCAGACGCAGGTGCAGACGCTGAAGGCCGGCACCGGACCCGTCGTCCCCGAAACCGCGACCGTCTCCGTCTGCTACGCGGGCTTCAACGGCCGTGACGGATCGAAGTTCGACAGCGCCTACGACCGCGGCGCGCCGGCCACCTTCTCGCTCCTGCGCGTGGTGCCCGGTTTCCAGAAGGCCATCTCCGGACAGAAGGTCGGCTCCACCGTCGCCGTCGCGATGACGTCGGCCGACGGCTACCCCGACGGCCAGCCGAGCGCGGGCATCGAGAAGGGTGACTCGCTGGTCTTCGCGATCAAGATCCTCGACGTGTCGAACTGACCGTCATGCTGCGGCGGTGCGGCGAACCTGTTATCAAGAACTTGGTTCATCGTTACCGCGAAACACCGTCGAGCAAAGGTGGCCCCGACCTCAACTGACGCCACAATGGAAGCGTTGGAGTGCCGCGCTGGGGAGGACAGCGCAGCATGTCAGTTGGTCGCCGCTGCCGCGACGGGAGGATATATGCGCAGCTCAGTCGGCACCGTCACCGTCGTCATGGTCGCGGTTCTGACCGCAGGATGTGGTAGCACCACGGGCACGGCCGTGCCGGTGACCACGCCGCCGATGGTGGCCCGGCCTCTGGTCGAACGGGAACTGGACGGTCTGCTGCTCAGCCCCGAACAGGTCAACGCGACCATGGGGTCTGCGGCCATGACGGTGCTCAGCGCCCAGGCCACCATGTCGGACAACAGCGCCACGATGGCGCCACCCGAGTGTCTGGTCATCGACGGCGCCGCCGAAGCGGCGGCGTACGCCAACAGCGGCTTCTGGGCCGAGCGTGAGCAGAGCATGAACGACGGGGACAAGTTCACCCACTATCTGAAGCAGGCTGTCGTGCTGTTCCCGACGCAGGACAAGGCGCAGGAGTTCTTCAACGTGTCAGCGCAGCTGTGGCCGGCGTGCAAGCAGTACACGCACACGCAGAGTCAGTCGCAGTGGTCCGTCGGGCCGATCACCAACGCGCACGACACCCTCAGCGTCGTCTCGACAGAACAAGACGCGGCCGCACCCGGTTGGGCGTGCGGCCGCGCCTTGGCACACAAGAACAACGTCATCATCGACATCAACACGTGCAGTCCCGATCCGGCGGACACGGCGGTCCAGATTGCCAACCAGATCGGCACCAACGTCGCGGCACGATGGTGACGGCGGCGGCTACCCGCCGTTGGTGACGGGGTTCGACGTCAGCGGGATGAAGCCGTCGTTGATCCAGACGCCCCACCGGCCACCCCATGCCGAGGTCCACACGACGGGCTGACCGTCCCAGACCTCAGCCGGCTTCTTCGGGGCCCACGGCGGGACCTCCTCGCCCAGCCCGGGCGCCGGTGGCGGCGGCTGCGCGGCGGCCAGCGGCACACCGAAGCCGAGCGCGGCCGCGGCGAGCGACCCCGCGACGGCGGCGGCAGACAAGGTCTTCTTGATCGAGGTCATGCACATGCTCCCCTGCGTAGACTGCGATTACTTAGCGTATGTAATCACATTACGCCGTCGAGTCAGTGCGATGGGGTGGGCGCGAATCCGGCGGCCGGCGGCGGCGCGCCGGGCGCACCCGGTGCCGGCGTGGCCGGAGCGTCGTAGTACCCGGGCGGCGGCGGGCCGTTCAGCGGGTAGTAGCCGGGAGGCAGCGCCGGTCCACCGGTCTTGGGTCCGGTGTCGACGATCGGGTTCGACGACGCCGGATCGGTCAGCGAGATGAACCCTGGTGGCAGTTTGGGCGCAGGGCCGGCACCCGCCGGAGCCCCGGATCCGCCATCCTCGGGCACCATGGTCAGCTCTGCCAGCGGATTTCCACTGTGGAACGTGTGCCAAAGGTCCCGGATGTAGCCGAATTGACCTGGTGTGTTCCCCGCACCGTACTGCGGGTTCTCGATCTCGGGGACCGTCGGAGCGCCGATCGGCGGCGCGGCCACCGGGCCGCCGGGACCGCTCGCAGGCTCCACGACGGGCTGGCCCGGAGGAGGTGTCGTCGGTGTGGCCGGGTCCGCCGCAGCCGGACCGGCCGCCGCGAGCGCACCGGCCAGCAGCATGCCGCCGACGATCACCGGCGGTCGAAAACGCTGTCGCTCGGTCTTCAAAATGCTCGTCTGTCCTTTCACCGGCGTCCGTAACGGGTCAGGCTATCGCGTGTACCGGCCTCCGTCATCTCGTTCGGGCCTGAAAAGCCCGGTACGCCGACCTGATTTCGTCGACCCGCGCCGCAGCGATCCCCCACGGTTTCTCGACGCCGACGCGCTCATCGAGGTCCCACAGCACGCAATTCTCACGGGGACCGGCGACCTTTTCCCAGGCGATGACCGTCCGCCGGAGTTGTTCGTGCATCGGCTCCGACACCGCACCGGCGGGTGCCCCGCCTTCCGGATGATGGTGCAGGAACTGGCCGTAGGCGGCGTCGCAGAACGCCGAATACCTTGCGGTGCAGAGAATCAGGCCGTGCCAGGCTTCATCGACGGCGTGCGACGGCATACCGATCACCTGACCGTCGCGCATGGCCGCCCCGCAGCACCGCAACCACTGTCGCAGGCCCTCCGTCACGAGATCCCGTGGCTGCCAAGGGCACGTCTTGTACACCGCGTCTGGCAATTCGAGATCCGCCACCGCGGCGTTCATCTGGTCCAGCGGCCCCTGACGCGTGAATCGCACCCTGCAACTCTAGGTCGGGACTGTCGCCACCGTGGCCCGTCGCCGGGCTTCCCAGCGCCGCAGCGCCACCCGGCACGGCTCCTCGAGCAACGCGTAACTCACCGCGGCCACCGCGAAGCCGAACGTCGTCGTCAGGACCATCACCACCGGCAGCGCGCCGGGGAACGTCGTCTGCCCGAGCATGGCGAGCACCATGTCCAATGCGGCGAGATGCCACAGGAACAGTCCGTACGACCACCGGCCGAGCGTCACCATCGGGGCACCGGCCAGCACGCGATGCCGGCCGTCCGGGGTGTCCAGGACCAGCGGCGCCAGCAGCGCCCCGGCGATCACGGCGCCCAGCGCGGTCCGCACGATGAACTGTCCGAGGGTGGCGTGGTGGTGTGCCCCGGGCATCGCCAGCGGCGAAGCCGCGACCAGGAACGCGACGACCGCCACGAGCATCAGGATCGAACGCTGCCGCGCCAACCGGTGCAGCCAGCCGTACGGCCGGAACATCCACTCTGCCAACAACATCCCGACGGCGAACCACGACGCGTACGCCGGTAGCCAATTCAGCGGATTGGCTCCGTGATACGCCGGGATCGGCAGATAGCCCCAGCCGAAACTGAGCAGCGCCACGCCCGTGATGACCGGGACCCGCAGCCGCAGCGACAGTTTCGCGACCAGGAGCGCCAGCAGGGGCACCACGAGATAGAAGGCCATCTCGACCGACAGGCTCCACATCTGGGTGAGCCCGGCGATCAGCGTCTTGGGAACGAAGACCTGGGTCAGCGTCAGGTTCGCGATCCACACCGTGCGGTCCGCACTGCGGGCATCCGGCAACAGGGTCAGGACCGTGACCACCGTCAGCAGGTACGCGGGCATGATGCGGACCAACCGGGAGCGGTAGTAGGGCGCCACCTCGGGTTCGGCCCGCAGCCCGTGCGCCGCGGCGGCGTGACCGCGCCACAGCAGGAAACCCGACAACGCGAAGAACACGGCGACCGACAGGTCGAAGCGGGCCAGCAACCGACCGACGACACCGTCGGTGTAGCCCGTCTGCAATGCCACATGCGTGAGCACGACACCCAATGCGGCCGCCGCCCGCAGCCCCTCGACCGCAGGCAGGAACCCTCGGGTCCCGCTGACGGGCTCGGGGGCAGGGGCGGTCATGCGCCCAGTGTGCCCGAGAAGTGCGCTCAGCTACCGAAAAGCCCGGCATCGACGACCCGGATGACCGGTGCGCCGTCCTCGTCGGACGCGGCCAGGTCGACTTCCACGTCGATACCCCAGTCGCGATCGTGGGCCGGGTCGTCCAGGATCTGACGGACGCGCCACACGCCGGGCGCCCGGTCGAAGATCAACATCGCGGGCCCGCGGGCATCGGCCCCGGTGCCGATGTCCTCGTGCTCGGAGAAGTACTGCTCTCCCACCGCTTCCCAGCGCTGCGCGGTCCACCCCGATCCGGAATCCAAGGCCCCGAGTTCCTCCCAGCGGCGCCGGGCCCACAGCTCCACGCGCCGGAACAGCGCGTTGCGGACCATCGCGGTGAATGCCCTCTCGTTGCCGGTCAGCGGCCGCACCGGCGCCATCACCGCGACCTCGTCGACCTGATCGGCGCTCGTCAACTGCTCCCATTCGTCGAGCAGGCTCGAATCGACCTGGCGCACAAGCTCGCCCAGCCACTCGACGATGTCGGTGAGCTCGTCGGTGCGGGCGGCCGCCGGCACGCCGGAGCGCAGCGCCTTGAAGGCATCCGACAGGTAGCGCAGCACCGCGCCCTCGGTGCGGGTCAGGCCGTAGGCGCTGACGTACTCCTTGAACGTCAGTCCCTGCTCCCACATCTCGCGCACGACGGACTTCGGCGCCGGGTGCCCGTCGGCCGCCCACGGGTTGCTCCGGCAATACACCTCGAAGCAGTGCGTCAGCAGATCGTCGAGCGGACGCGGGTAGGTGATGTCGTCGAGCAGTTCGATGCGTTCGTCGTACTCGATGCCCTCGGCCTTCATCGCCGCGACGGCCTCGCCCCGGGCCTTCTTCAATTGCGCCGCAAGGATCTGGCGCGGGTCCTCGAGGGTCGCCTCGATCACCGAAACCACATCGCGCGCAAAGGTATCCGAATCCGGGTCGAGCAGTTCGACAGCGGCGAGCGCGAACGTCGACAGCGGCTGGTTGAGGGCGAAATCCGGCGGCAGGTCGACCGTGAGGCGGTACCGGCGCCCATCCGGTTCCGGTTCGGCCAGACGTTCCAGCACCCCGGCCTGCAGTAGTGAACGAGCAATACCGACCGCCTCGCGGATGTGCCGCAGCTGCCGTTTCCGTGGTTCGTGGTTCTCGCTGAGCAACCGGCGCATGGCCAGGCAGGGATCACCGGGACGGTCGACGACGTCGAGGATCATCGCCGTCGACACCCGCATGTTGCTCGTGAGCGCCTCGGGTGCGGCCTCGACGAGCCGCTTCATGGTGTTCTCACCCCACGGCACCATGCCCTCGGGAGCTTTGCGGCGCACCAGCTTCCGCCGCTTCTTCGGATCGTCGGCGACCTTGGCGAACTGCTTGAGGTTCTCGACCTCGTGCTCGGGAGCCTGCACGACGACGGTGCCCGCGGTGTCGTAGCCGGCCCGTCCGGCGCGGCCGGCGATCTGGTGGAACTCGCGGGCGTTGAGCAGCCGGGTTCGGGTGCCGTCGTACTTCGACAGCGCCGAGAAGACGACGGTGCGGATCGGCACGTTGATGCCCACGCCGAGAGTGTCGGTGCCGCAGATAACCTTCAGCAGCCCGGCCTGGGCGAGCTGTTCCACCAGGCGCCGGTACTTGGGCAGCATGCCGGCGTGGTGCACGCCGATGCCGTGCCGAACCAGCCGCGACAGCGTCGAGCCGAACGCCGTCGTGAAGCGAAAGCCGCCGATGTGGTCGGCGATTGCGACCTTCTCCTCCTTGGTGCTCACGTTGACGCTCATCAGCGCCTGCGCCCGCTCAAGCGCGGCGGCCTGGGTGAAATGCACGACGTAGATCGGCGACTGCTTGGTCTGCAGCAGGTCGGCGATGGTCTCGTGCATGGCGGTCGTCGCATAGCTGTAGAACAGCGGCACGGGGCGTTCGGCGCCGGCAACCAGTGCCGTCGGCCGGCCGGTACGCCGGGTGAGGTCCTCGCGAAGGACGGTCACGTCGCCGAGCGTCGCCGACATCAACAGGAACTGGGCCTTGGGCAATTCGAGCAGCGGCACCTGCCACGCCCAGCCGCGGTCGGGGTCGCCGTAGAAATGGAACTCGTCCATCACCACCAGCCCGATGTCCGCCTCGGCGCCTTCCCGCAGCGCGATGTTCGCGAGGATCTCGGCGGTGCACGCGATGATCGGCGCCCCTGCGTTCACCGCCGCGTCGCCCGTGAGCATGCCCACATTCGCGGCGCCGAAGACGTCACACAATGCGAAGAACTTCTCGCTGACCAATGCCTTGATCGGCGCGGTGTAGTAACTGCGGCGGTTCGCGGCGAGGGCGAAATACACCGCACCCGTGGCCACCAGCGACTTGCCGGAACCGGTCGGCGTCGCCAGCACGACGTTGGCGCCGCTGACCAGTTCGATCAGGGCCTCCTCCTGCGCGGGGTACAGCGCGGTCCCCGACGCCTCGGCCCACTCGGCGAACGATGCCAGCAGTTCGTCGGGGTCAGCGCCCGCCGCGCGCAGCGCGGACAGGTCGGCGGGGTCGTCCAAGAGGGATATGCGGGGTGCCATCGTGGACACCAGCCTGCCCGATCACCGGACGCGCGTCTGCGGCGGGCAGGCTGCGCGCAGGCAAGATGGCTCGTGTGACGTGGTTGATCCCCGACGCGCTCATCGTGGCGCTGTCCCCCATGGCGGTCCTGCCGCCGGTGCTGCTCCTGCTGTACTCGGACCGGCCCCGCAGCACCGGCCTGACCTACCTGTGCGGGTGGCTCGCCGGGATGGCGGCCGTCATCAGCGCGGTGGTGCTGGTGTCGCCCGTCGGTCGGTCGCACGCCGCCGCGACCAGTTCCCGGTTGCAGCTCGGCATCGGCATCGTGCTGATCGTGCTCGGTGTCGTCACGTGGCTGCGGCGCGCGCACTACGCGCAGGCGACGGGCTGGCTCACGCGGCTGCAGTCCGCGTCGCCAGTGGTCACGGGTGTCACCGGGCTGGTCTTCGCCGTCGCGAACCCGAAGTTCATCCTGGCGTGCGTCGCCGGCGGCGTGGCCATCGACGCCCTGCTGACCGCGCCCGCCGAAAAGGCCGGTGCCATCGGCTTTTTCGTCGTACTGGCCGGATCCACGACTGCCGCGCCGATCCTCGCGCACCTCGTCGCCTCGCGGTACGCCGACAAGGGCCTGGAGCGGATGCGCCACTGGGTACAGGAACACACCGCCGCGATCACCGCCGTGACGCTCACGGCCGTCGGCTCGCTCCTGGTCGTGGTGGCGTCATTGTGAGATACCTGATGGCCGCGGTACTGCTGGTGGGGCTCACGATGGTCCCCACCGCCGCCGCCGATCAGGTCGCCCGGCTGCGGCCCGTCGTGCTCGAACAGTTCGACCACGACACCGTCGCCTTCACCGAGGGCATGTTCGTCGACGGCGCGACGCTGTACGAGAGCACGGGCCTCGAAGGAAAATCCGAACTGCGTGAGCTCGACGCCGGCACGGGCCGGCTGCGTCGCGCGGTCCCGCTGCCGCCGGCGTATTTCGGCGAGGGCATCGCCGACGCCGGCGCGCATCTGTGGCAGCTGACGTACGAGAACGGCGTCGCCATCGAGTGGGACAAGGCCACGCTGACGATGCTGCGCGAGGTGCCGCTCGACGGTCAGGGCTGGGGCCTGTGCCGCGCGGGCGACCGGCTGATCCGCAGTGACGGGTCCCCGGTTCTGCGCATCCATCGTCTCGGCGACATGCGCGAAACCGGCACCCTGGCGGTGACCTACAACGGAATTCAGGTGTCGGGGCTCAACAGCCTCGACTGCATCGGAAACCGGATCTGGGCCAACGTGTTCCCCACCGACCAGATCATCGAGATCGACGCCACCACGGGCGTCGTCACCGCCGTGGCATACGCCACCGGCCTGCGCGACGCCGCCTGGCAGGGCGACATCGGGGTGCTCAACGGCATCGCGCATCTCGGCGGGGCGAGCGGCAACGGGCAGTTCCTGGTCACGGGCAAGTACTGGCCGGCGGTCTACCGGGTGCGGTTCGAACCGGCGACACCGGCGGAAATTCAGGTGCGCTGACGGCGGCCGGGTGTGACGATCAGCGCCATGCCGAGTTCACTGATCGAGGTCCGCCGTCAGTACAGCCAGTCCGACGAGGTCGCCATCATCGATGCCGTCCACGCTGCACTGGTCGCCGCGTTCCAGATCCCGGTCGGCGACAAGCACGTCCGGCTCCTCGTCCATGAGCCGCACCGGTTTTCGCACGCGCCGCATCTCGCGCATCCCGAGCGGTACACCCTGGTGACCGTCGACTGTTTCGCCGGGCGGTCGGTGGACGCCAAGCGCGCGCTGTACCGCGAGATCACGGGCCGCCTTGCCGCCTTCGACATTCCGGCCGACCACATCACGATCCTGCTCCGCGAGAGCGCGCTCGAGAACTGGGGTATCCGCGGCGGACAGGCCGCCTGCGACGTCGCCCTCGGGTTCGATGTGAATGTCTGATCGCGTATTCACGGCAGCCCCGCGGCGATAGGCTCGGAGAGCTCATCGGAAACCAGCTCAGCAAGGAGCAGTCCATGACTCTCGAAGCAGTTGCGACGTCGTTCGAGCAGAACGTCGCCGACGTGCAGGAGTATTTCGACAGCCCCCGTTTCGACGGCATCACGCGGCTCTACACCGCGCGGCAGGTCGTCGAACAGCGCGGCACCATCCCGTCCGACTATCCGGTGGCCCGGCAGGCCGCCGAAGCGTTCTATCCGCGGCTGCGCGAGCTGTTCGCGCAGAAGAAGAGCATCACGACGTTCGGGCCGTACTCCCCCGGCCAGGCGGTGGTGATGAAGCGGATCGGCATCGAAGGCATCTACCTCGGTGGCTGGGCCACGTCGGCCAAGGGCTCCATCAGTGAGGACCCCGGGCCCGACCTGGCCAGCTACCCGCTGAGCCAGGTGCCCGACGAGGCCGCCGGGCTGGTGCGTGCCCTGCTGACCGCGGACCGCAACCAGCAGTACCTACGCCTGCAGATGACCGAGGAACAGCGCGCGGCCACGCCCGCGATCGACTATCGGCCGTTCATCATCGCCGACGCCGACACCGGTCACGGCGGAGATGCCCACGTACGCAACCTGATTCGCCGTTTTGTCGAGTCGGGCGTCCCCGGCTACCACATCGAGGATCAGCGGCCCGGCACGAAGAAGTGCGGCCACCAGGGTGGCAAGGTGCTCGTGCCCTCGGATGAACAGCTCAAGCGCCTCAACACCGCGCGCTTCCAGCTGGACATGATGGGTGTGCCGGGAATCATCGTGGCGCGCACCGACGCCGAGGCCGCCAACCTCATCGACAGTGCCGCCGACGAGCGCGACCAGCCGTTCCTGCTGGGCGCCACCAATCTCAACATCCCGTCGTACAAGTCCTGTTTCCTGGCGATGGTGCGCCGCTTCCACGACAAGGGTGTCACCGACCTGCGCGGGCACCTGCTCTACGCGTTGCCCGAGGGCCAGTACGCATCCGCCGACGCCTGGCTGGACAGTCACGGCATCGCGGGCCTCATCGACGAGGCGGCCGCCGCCTGGGACCAGACCTCCGGGCAGTCCGTCGACTCGGTGTTCGACAAGGTCGAGTCGAAGTTCGTCGAGGCGTGGCAGGCGGATTCGGGCCTGAACACCTACTGCGAGGCCGTGGCCGAAGTGCTGCAGTTCCGGGCCAAGGAGGGTGAGGCCACCACGGTGAGCCCCGAGGAGTGGCGCAAGTTCGCAGCCCGCGCGTCGCTGTATGCGGCTCGGGAGAAGGCCCGTGAACTGGGCGCCGACGTGGCGTGGGACTGCGAGCTCGCCAAGACCCCCGAGGGCTACTACCAGGTGCGCGGCGGCATCCCGTACGCGATCGCGAAATCCCTTGCGGCCGCGCCGTTCGCGGACATCCTGTGGATGGAGACGAAAACCGCGGACCTGGCCGACGCCCGGGAATTCGCGGAAGCCATCCACGCCGAATTCCCCGACCAGATGCTGGCGTACAACCTGTCGCCGTCGTTCAACTGGGACACCACCGGCATGACCGATGACGAGATGCGGGCGTTCCCAGAGGAACTCGGCAAGATGGGCTTCGTCTTCAACTTCATCACCTACGGCGGCCACCAGGTGGACGGTGTGGCGTGCGAGGAGTTCGCGACGTCCCTGCGACAGGAGGGCATGCTGGCGCTGGCCCGGCTGCAACGCAAGATGCGGCTCGTCGAATCTCCTTACCGCACACCGCAGACGCTCGTCGGCGGGCCGCGCAGCGATGCCGCGCTGGCCGCGTCGTCGGGCCGCACCGCGACCACCAAGGCAATGGGTGCCGGCTCCACGCAACACCAGCACCTCGTCCAGACCGAGGTGCCCAAGAAGCTGCTCGAAGAGTGGCTGGCCATGTGGAGCGACCACTACCAGATCGGAGAGAAGCTGCACGTGCAGCTGCGGCCCCGCCGCGCCGGTTCCGACGTCCTGGATCTGGGTATCTACGGCAGCGGCGACGAGCCCTTGGCCAACGTCGTCGTCGACCCGATCAAGGACCGCTACGGCCGCAACATCCTGACGGTGCGCGACCAGAACACCTTCGCCGAGAAGCTGCGGCAGAAGCGCCTGATGGATCTGATCCATGTCTGGCTGATCCACCGCTTCAAGTCGGAGATCGTCTACTACGTGACGCCGACCGAGGACAACATCTATCAGACCGAGAAGATGAAGTCGCACGGCCTGTTCAGCAACGTCTACCAGGAGGTCGGCGAGATCATCGTCGCCGATGTGAACAAGGCGCGGATCGACGAACTGCTGGCACCGGACCGTGAGGCCCTGGGCCGCTTGATCCGCAAGGAGGACTAGACGGTCTGGTCGCCACGGTTCACGCCTGAGCCGTGGCGACCGCCGGTTCCTCTTCTGCCGCACCGAAGATCGCGATCGCTACCGCACCGGCGACCGCGGTGGCGAAAGCGACCCCGACCAGCCACCCGAGTCCCGGCTTGGCCACATCACCCAACAGCAGGACGCCGACCACGCCGGGAATCACCGTCTCCCCCATGACGAGTGCGGCGGCCACACCGTTCACCGAACCGATCTGCAGTGCGACGGTGAAGAGGTAGAAGCCACCGCCGCCGGCGACCACGACCGCCCACGCCGCCGGGTCGGAGATCAGCACGTCCAACCGGAACGGGTCGAGCCCGTGGACGATCCGGACCGCCACCGCCATGGCGCCGTACAGCACGCCGGCGATCAGCCCGGCCGGAACCGCCGCCTTCTTGCCGAGCACCTGGACGAGTACCACCCCGAAGACGAAGATCAGCACCGCGGCCGCCAGCACGCTCCAGTGCATGTGCCGGCCCGGCACCTCCGTGCCGAGTTCACCGGCGCTGAAGCCCAGGATGCACAGTGCCACAAGGACTATCGCGATCGCAGCCCAGTCCCGCGCGCGCAGCCGCACTCCGAGCACCAGCACACTCAGGACGGCGGTCACCGCGAGATTGGCGCTCATGATGGTCTGCGACAGGAACAGTGGGATCAGCCGCGCCGACACCAGGCTGCCGAGAAATCCCAACCCGTCCAGCAGCATGCCGACCAGGAACAGGGGCGTCAGGATCGCCGTCACGGTCGAGCGCAACGTCGGACCGGTTTCGGCAGCCTCGCCGTCTCGACGTGCGGCACGGGACTGCAGGACCGACGCGGTGCCATAACTGAAACAGGCGACCAGCGCCGCGAGGACGCCGATCAGCATTGCGCGGCTCCGGCTCGGGTGACCCGACGATTGACGGACATCGGCCAATTGTAGGGAGCGCGACCTGACCGGCCCGCCCGCACGAGGTCCGGGGCGTACTCCCCTTGCCCAAATCGAGACCCACTACATACGTCGGGCACAGCTGATCCACAACCTGGCGGCGTTGCATGGGCAAGCCGGAGCTCGATGGCTTCCGCCGACAACCGAGAACGGAGACGATTCACGATGAAACCACCGAAAATGATTGCGGGCCTGGCGGTCGCGGGCTGCCTGACCGCCGGCGCGCTCGCGCTGGGCACCGGTGTCGCCAGCGCCGACTGGGGCCCACCACCACCGCCGCCCGGCCCCGGCTGGGGACCTCCGCCACCGGACCACCACTGGGGACCTCCGCCGCCACCGGCTTGGGGCCCGCCGCCGCCACCGGCATGGGGCCCGCCACCGCCACCGGCTTGGGGCCCGCCACCGCCACCTGGAAACCCACCGGGCACCTGGAACGGCGGCTGGGAACCGGACGGCGGAGTGTGCTTGTTCGGCGCCTGCATCTAGGCGGTGCAGTCGGCTGCGGAAACCGAAAGCCACCACCTAAGGCGAGCACAGGCCATACATAGGTTGACTAACGATAATGGCTACAGACCGAGAAACAGCGAGCGCCGCAACGTTGTTGCAGCAATCGATTGAGTCGAGGAGTGGAGTAGATCATGAAATCGATAAAACTCATTGTTGGTTTGGCTCTCGCCAGCGGCGTTGCCGCCGGAGCCGTCGGACTGGGCGCGGGTGCCGCGAGTGCGGATACCGGCATGGCCCCGGTCCCGGCGCGCTGGGGTCACGGCCCAGGCTGGAACGGTCCGGGACCCGGACCCGGCTGGGGTCCGCCGCCGCCGCCCGCTTGGGGCTGGAACCCGCCGGGCACCTGGAACGGCGGCTGGGAGCCCGACGGCGGATTCTGCATCTTCGGCGCCTGCATCTAGCTCAGTCCGATTGCGGACGCGGCGCGGGCAGCTCCAGCAGGAGCCTCGCGCCGCCGAGCGGACTCTGCGTCAAAGACGCTGTGCCACCGTGCAGTTCGGCCTGCTGAGCCACCAATGCCAGACCGAGACCCGAACCCGAATGTGACGCGGTGGATCCTCGCGCGAAGCGATGGAACACCGCGTCACGCTCGTGTTCCGGTACGCCGGTGCCATTGTCGTCGATGGCGATCTGCACCCCGTCGTGCGAGCTGACGGCGGACAACTGCACCCGCGTCGCGCCACCGTGCTTGACGGCGTTGGCGATTGCGTTGTCGACGACCAGCCGGAGCCCGACGGGCAGCCCCAGCATCAGCACCGTCGGGGACGGCACGAGAGCGACGTTGAGGTCGGGGTACACCCGCACCGCGTCGTGGGCGGCGCGGTCGAGCAGCTCGGTGATGTCGACGGGCACCAGATCGTCAGCCGTGGTGAGTTCGCCCTGCGCGAGCCGTTCCAGCGCCGTCAGCGTCGCCTCGATGCGGCTCTGCGTGCGCATGACGTCGCCGATCACCTCGGCGCGCTGCTCCGCCCCGAGGTCCAGCGTGGACAGCACCTCGAGGTTGGTGCGCATGGCGGTCAGCGGGGTGCGCAATTCGTGCGATGCCACCGACGCGAAGTCGCGGGCCGATTCCAGCGCGGCCTTGGTGCGCTCCTGCTCCTCGCCGATGCGCGCCAGCATGCCCTCGACCGCCTCGGCGATCTCCACGGCCTCCGAGACGCCCCGCACGTGGACTTCTTCGGGCTTCGACTGGGAATTGATCTGCCGGGCCTGCTGGGCGAGCTTGCGGAACGGGTTGATCATCACGAACCACATCGAGCCGCCGACCACGAACGTGCCGACGATGATGCCGCTACAGATGGCCAGAATGCGGATGTGCAGGTTGCGAATCTGCCGCTGTGCCTCCGACAGCGGTGCGCCGAGCGCGATCGACGCCGAACCCGTGGTGACGGTGCGGACCCGGTACTCGACGCCATTGATCGTGGTGGTGGCATACCCGGCCTCGAACTGCGGCAGCACGATCTCCGGCGGCATCGAGACCGTGGCGGCGCCGATGCGGACGGTCTGGACCAGTGAACCCTCGGACTGCGGCGTGCCGGTGGGGTTCTGCCGGGCGATGCTCAGGAGGGTATTGACGTCGGGCAGGCTGCTCAGCGAGTCCAGCCGCCGATCGAGCTGGCTGTACTGGTCGTTGGTGACACCGATCCACACCCAGGTTCCGATGATCAGCACCGTCGCGACCACCGACAACGCGGCGACGACGACGATGGCTCGCAACGACAAAGCCGGTATCGGTAATCGCAGCTGCACCAAGTCATCATGCCCGATGCAGAAAAGCGGACGGGGCGCGTGCCCCTGGCACACGCCCCGTCCGTCGAAGAGCTGGCACTACTTGGCGGCGGCCAGCGCTGCGTCGTAGTCCGGTTCCTGGGCGATCTCGGGCACCAGTTCGGTGTACGCGACGTTGCCGTCGGCGCCGATCACCACGATGGCGCGGGCAAGCAGGCCGGCCATGGGGCCGTCGGCGATCGTCACGCCGTAGTCCTCACCGAAGCTGTCGCGGAACGCCGACGCGGTGGTGACGTTCTCGATGCCCTCGGCACCGCAGAAGCGCTTCTGCGCGAACGGCAGGTCCTTGGACACGTTCACGACGGTGGCGCCGTCGGCCGCCGCCCGCTCGTTGAAGGTCCGCACGCTGGTGGCACACACCGGGGTGTCGACCGACGGAAAGATGTTGAACACCACGGACTTACCGCTGAACTGGTCGTTGGTCACCGGACCCAGGTCGGCTCCGGTCAGGGCGAATGCCGGGGCCGCGGACCCGACAGCGGGCAGCTCGCCGACGGTGTTGATGGGGTTTCCACGCAGGGTTATCTGTGCCATACCCGACAGTCTGTCAAGACTGCGTCACGCCCGCAGCGCTGGGGTGCTGCTGCGGCCGCTACTGCCACTCGATGATGCGGCTCAGGTACGGGTCCATGCCATTGGTGCGCACCGGGCCCACTGTCACCGAGGGCTCGGTGCCCTCGATCATCTGGCCGTTGCCGACGAACAGCGCGACGCTCTGCGAGCCGGCCGGCCCGTAGAACAGCAGGTCGCCCGGCAGGGCCTGGTCCGCGGTGATCTTGCGGCCGACCTTGTACTGCTCGCCTGACGACCGCGGCAGCTTGATGCCGACGCCGGCGAACGCGTACTGAACGAGGCCGGAGGCGTCGAAGCCCGGGGTGGTCGGCGCCGGCGTGATGGCGCTCGCGGTCGGCGACGGGCCGAACAGACCCGACAGGCCCGGGATGAGCGTGTTGGTCTGCGGCGCTGCCGCCGGCTGCGCGACACCCATCGGCTGCAGGCCGACCTGAGGCGCCGGCTGGGCCACCGGGGCGGCCGCGGTCGTGACGCTGGCCGGCGGCAGGCTGGGGCCGTTGGCGTTGCCGCCGCCGTAGACGAACGGCACCCCGCGCTGCGACAGCGCGCGCTGGATGACGAAGTCGATCGCCTGTCGGTGGGTGCCGCCGGTCCAGGTGCTGTCGGCCGACGCGAGGGGCGCCGACGCCAGCGGAGCTGCCACCGCCATGGGCGCCGCCAGCAGTGCCGCGCTCGCCACCGTCACAATGATCCGCCGCATCTCGGCCACCTCTCGTCGTGCGCCACCGGCACACGACGCTGCGTGGTCTACGCAGGGGTCGTGACCCCGGTGGTCCCTCTCGCCACAAATTTCACTAACGTCACTTTTACCCCACGCGCGCGTCTTATCCCACATAAATGCAGGTCAGCGCGCGATCTTTATCGAAAATGTGATCGAAAGGTGATCCAGGGCGGCCAAATTCGGCGCTGCCGGTGACCCGCACCACTCCCGGTCGAAGGCGCCGGGCGGCACCTCTAGGCTTGCGCCATGGCAGCGATTCTGACGGTGAATCTGGCGGTCCCTCGACCCAGCCCCGACAAGGATCAGCTGAGCACCGGAATCGACAAGCGCCCGACGTCCGAGCCGGTACCGGTCCGCGCCCCCGGGCCCATGCAGGGCGGCCTCGGCAGCGGTCTGGTCGGCGACACCATCGGCGACCAGCAGTTCCACGGCGGTGACGACCAGGCGGTGTACGCCTATGCCCGCGAAGACCTCGATGACTGGCAGGTGCGCCTCGACCGCGAGCTGGCCAACGGCTCGTTCGGCGAGAACCTCACCACCGCGGGGCTCGAGGTGAACAACGCCCTCATCGGCGAGCGCTGGCAGATCGGCGACGGCGGCCCGCTCCTGGAAGTGAGCCGGCCCCGCATCCCGTGCCGCACCTTTGCCGAGTGGCTCGAAATCCGTGGCTGGGTCAAGACTTTCACCACACGGGCCGTGCCCGGCGCCTACCTGCGGGTCGTGACGCCCGGAGTGCTCCGTGCCGGGGCGTCGATCACGGTGGTCTCCCGCCCGCCGCACGACGTCACCGTCGCGATGGTGTTCCGCGCCCTGACCCTCGAACCGGACCTGCTACCGCGGTTGCTTCCGGCCGACGCGCTGCCCGAGGCCATCAAGGACCGGGTCCACCAGCGGGCGAACCAGCACTAGTCACGCAGCACGGCAGCCGCCGCGAGTCCGGCGACGACCTGCAGCCCCACGATGACGGCCGCCACGGCCGCCCACCCGGCGGTGTCGAAGGCGATACCGCCGACCCACCCGATGACACTCGACCCGGCGTAGTACGCCAGGTTGTACAGCGAGCCGGCCTGCGCCTTGCCCACCGTGGCCAACTGGCCGGTCCAGCCCGAGGCCGTGGCGTGCGCGCCGAAGAACCCGGCGGTGGCGACCAGCAGACCGGCGAGGACCGCGAAGACGTTGTGGCTCAAGGTGATCACCACACCGATCCCCATCACCGCGACACTGCCCAGCAGGACCGGGCGCCTGCCGTACCGGCTGGCCGCGGCGCCGGCCCACGCCGACGCCCAGGTGCCCGCCAGGTAGGCGACGAACACCAGGCTGACGACGGTCTGCGGCAAGCTGAACGGCGCTGCGCTCAGCCGGAAGCCGAGGAAGTTGTACATCGCGACGAACCCGCCCATGAGCAGGAAGCCCTGCAGGTAGAGCACCAGTTGCCTGGGGTTGCGTAGGTTGGCGGCGAGCCGGTGCGCCAGAGAGCCCTCGGTTTCCTCGTCGGCCGGGACGAAGCCCTGAGGTTCGGGAGCCAGCCGCATGAAGCCGACAGCTGCTGCGCTGCAGAGCAATCCGACGACGAACATGGCCCACCGCCAGTCGGTGAACTCGGCCACCGGAGCGGCCACCAGGCGGCCGAGCAGACCGCCGATGGTGGTGCCGGCCACGTAGGTGCCCGCGGCCCGGGCGGCGTGGCCGGCCTCGATCTCCTCGGTCAGGTAGGCCACCGCGATGGCAGGCACTCCCCCGAGCGCCAACCCTTCGGCGAATCGTCCGGCCAGCAGCAGCTGGAATGTCGGCGCGAACGGCACCAGCAGCGCCAAACCCGTTGCCACACAGACCGAGTAGGACATTGCGCGCACCCGGCCGATGCGGTCGGCGAGCGTCGACCAGCCGATGACACCGAGCGCCAGACCGATCGTCGACGCCGACACCATGAGCGCGGAAGCCGCCGCGCCGGTATTCAGGCTGCGCGCGATCAGCGGCAACACCGCCTGCGGCGAGTACAGCTGCGCGAACGTCGCCACGCCTGCGCAGAACAGCGCACCGAGCAGTCTGCGGTACTCCGTGGAACCGCGCACATGGCCGGTCCAGACGGGCGCATCAACAGTCACGAACGCAGGCTAGGAACGCCCGAGTTCATGTGTCCAATACATTAGTTTGGGTAAATTCATGCGTTTCGTGCATCAGATGCCGTCGTGCTCACCAGCTCGGCGAATCGTGCTGCGGCAGGGGATAATTCGCGACCCTTGACCCACGCCATGCCGATCTCGCGCTTGACCCGGGTATCGGACAATGGGATGTAGATCACCGCCGGATCACCGCGACCGGGCCGCGGCACGGGTACCACGGCGACGCCGAATCCCGCCGCGACCAAGCCTTCCATCGTCGGAATCTCCATGGCTTCGAACGCGATCTCGGGCGTGATGCCGCTCTCGGCCCACACCTGATCCGTCAGCTGACGCAGCCCGAAATCCGCCCCGAGTGCGATGAAGGTCTCGTCGGCCACCTCGCTCAGGCGCACGCGGACACGGCCCACCAATCGGTGGTCGGCGGGCACCGCCAGGCACAACCGTTCGACGTACAGCACGCGCCAGATGCACGGGACCTGCGTCGGCCGCGGCGACGTGATCGCGACGTCGGCCTGCCCGGTACGCAGCCGCTCCGCGATGTCGTGCGCCGCACCCTGGAACAGCTCGAAGCGCACCGCCGGGGCCAGCGCCCGGAACTGCCGAAGCACCTCCGGCACAAACCAATTCGCGGCCGAATGCAGAAAAGCCAACCGGACCAGGCCGCTGTCCGGATCCAGCAGTGCCGCGATGCGGCTCTGTGCCGCATCCATTTCCGCAATGCCGCGGCGGGCGTGTTCGAGCATGATCTGCCCGTACCCGTTTAGTCGGAGCCGACGGCCGGTGCGGTCGAAAAGCGGTGTGCCGACCTGGTTTTCCAGCCGGGCCAGGGCCCGGGACAGGGTCGGCTGTGCGACGCCCAACTCCGCGGCGGCATCGGTGACATGCTCGGCCTCAGCCAGGACGACGAACCAGCGGAGTTCGTCGAGGAGCACGAAAAGCACAGTACCCCGTGAGCCCGAAGGCCCACGGGGTACTGAGTCAGGTTCCGACTAGATGTCGAACCGGTCGGCGTTCATCACCTTGGTCCACGCCGCGACGAAGTCCTTGACGAACTTCTCCTTGGCGTCGTCCTCGGCGTACACCTCGGCCAGCGCCCGCAGCTGCGAGTTCGAGCCGAACAGCAGGTCGACGCGGCTGGCGGTCCACTTCGGCGCGCCGCTGGCGCGGTCGGTGCCGACGTAGGTGCCGTCGTCGTCCGACGACGGGGCCCACTTGGTGGACATGTCGAGCAGGTTGACGAAGAAGTCCGTCGTCAACGCCCCCGGCTTGTCGGTGAACACGCCGAGCTTGGTGCCGCCGTAGTTCACATCCAGGACCCGCAGACCGCCGATCAGCACCGTCAGCTCCGGACCGGACAGACCGAGGAGGTTGGCCTTGTCGATGATCCGGTATTCGGGCAGCAGCGGATCGCCCTTGCCGACGTGGTTGCGGAAGCCGTCGGACAGTGTCTCCAGCCAGGCGAACGACTCCTCATCGGTGCTGTCCTGGGTGGCATCGCCGCGGCCCGAGGTGAACGGCACCGCGACATCGAAACCGGCGTCCTTGATTGCCTTTTCGAGGCCGACGACACCGCCGAGGACAACGAGGTCGGCGAACGACGCCGCCACACCGGCCGAGGCCTGGATCTCTTCGAGCTTCGCGATCACCGGCCGCAGTTCGTCGGGCTCATTGGCCTCCCAGCCCACCTGCGGCTGCAGCCGGATCCGGCCGCCGTTGGCCCCACCGCGCAAGTCGCTGGAGCGGAACGACGAGGCCGCCTTCCACGCCGTCGAAACCAATTGCTGCACCGTCAGACCCGAGCCGGCGATGGCGGCCTTGAGGGTGGCGACATCGGCATCCGAGAGCGGGGTGCCGGCCGGAATGACGTCCTGCCAGATCCACGTCTGCTTGGGCACCAGCGGCCCGAGGTAGCGGTTGACCGGGCCCAGGTCACGGTGCAGGAGCTTGAACCACGCCTTGGCGTATTCCTCGGCGAGCTCCTCCGGGTGATCCAGCCAGCGGCGGGTGATCTCGCCGTAGACCGGATCGAACCGCATCGACAGGTCGGTGGTCAGCATCGACGGGTGGGTCTTCCCGGTGCCCTGTGCCATCGGTACCGAGTTGGCCCAGCCGCCGTCCTTGGGCTTCCACTGGTTGGCGCCCTGCGGACTCTTGGTCAGCTCCCACTCGTTGCCGTAGAGGATCTCCAGGAACGAGTTGTCCCACTTGGTCGGGGTGTGGGTCCACGTGACCTCGAGGCCGCTGCTGACGGTCTCGTTGCCGACGCCGGGGTTGGCCCAGCCGAGGCCCAGCTGCTCGAGCGGGGCGGCCTCGGGCTCCACGCCGTTCTCGATGTCGGTGGCGCCGTGGGCCTTACCGAAGGTGTGGCCACCGACGATCAGGGCCGCGGTCTCGACATCGTTCATCGCCATGCGGCCGAAGGTCTCGCGGATGTCGATGGCGGCGGCCAGGTAATCCGGATTGCCTTCGGGGCCTTCGGGATTGACGTAGATCAGACCCATGTGGCTGGCTGCGAGCGGATTCTCCAGCTTGGTGCGGTCACCCTTGCCGCCGGCGTAGCGGTCCTGCGACCCCAGCCACTCGTGCTCGGCGCCCCAGTAGACGTCCTCCTCGGGCTCCCAGTAGTCGGGACGGCCGAAGGCGAAGCCGGCGGTCTTGAAGCCCATGTGCTCCATGGCGCGGTTGCCGGCGTAGACGATCAGGTCGGACCACGAGATCTTCTTGCCGTACTTCTTCTTCAGCGGCCACAGCAGGCGGCGCGCCTTGTCCAGGCTGACGTTGTCGGGCCAGCTGTTGAGCGGGGCGAAACGCTGCATGCCGCGTCCGCCGCCGCCGCGACCGTCCTGCACGCGGTAGGTACCCGCGGCGTGCCACGACATCCGGATGAAAAACGGCCCATAGTGGCCGAAGTCCGCGGGCCACCAGTCCTGCGAGTTGGTCAGCAGCTCGTCGAAATCGCGCTCGAAGGCCTCGAAGTCGAGGGTCTGCACGGCTTCGCGGTAGTCGAAGCCCTCATCGAGCGGATTGATCGCCGGGGGGTTCTTCTGCAAAATCTTGAGGTTGACGGCGTTGGGCCACCAGTCCCGGTTGCTACCTCCCTCGACAGGCGGCTTGATGCGCATCGGGCAACCGCTTTCGGCGGGCTCGGTCTGTGCTTCTCCGATCGGAGGGTGAGTTTCCTCAGGCACTGCACTTCCTTTCGAGGGTGGTGAATTGTGCTGCGATCACGGATGTGATCGTGAAGTTGTGGCTGCCGCGCAGTCGGGGCACATGCCCCAATAGATGACCTCGGCCTCGTCGACGACGAAACCGTCGAGCACGCCGTGAGTGTCCGACGGGGTCAGGCAGGGCGCTTCCCCGGTGGCACAGTCGATGTCGGCGATGGCGCCGCACGAACGGCACACGACGTGGTGGTGGTTGTCCCCCACGCGCGTCTCGTACCGGGCCACCGAACCCGAGGGCTGGATTCGGCGGATCAGCCCGGCGGTGGTCAGTGCGGCCAGTACGTCGTAGACCGCCTGGCGGGAGACGTCGGGCAGGATCGCGCGGACCGCGTCGAAGACGCTTTCGGTGTCGGCATGCGGACGTCCCGCCACCACCTCCAGGACCGCGAGGCGGGGCCGTGTCACACGGAGATCTGCGGAACGCAGCTGCTCCGTGTAGTCGGTCGTCACGTGTTCACTTCTACGCGCTTTTTTGGACTGAGTCAAGACTTGGGAGTGATGTGTGTCACGCGAATTTGCGGCGGGAAACCGGCGACGATGCCTTTGGCAGAGGTCAAAGCCGTTGTTCCGCAGACACTTTAGGCGACCCGGCGCATCCGCGCAGGAAAATCGCCCGAACCGGCGAATCGCGGGTGCCCAGTTCGCCGCCGGCTGTAGTAGCTGAGGCTGAACGTATGCACAGAGTTTGCCGACGGCCGCCTAAACCGCGTCGCGCGATTGTTAATCTGCTGCATATGCAATGCAGCGTGACAGGCCCTCCGGTTCGCCGGCCGGCTGACGCGGGAGACCTCGGGTAGCCGCATGACCGCTGCCGGACAAAATCACTATTACTGGCTCACCTCGCTGCTCGCCGTCCGCGGCCTGCAGACCAGGACCTGTCGGGTGATCGCCGCACTCAACGCGGTGCTCGGGATGGTTCCCGTGGTGCTGATGCTCAGCCCCGCGGGTCCGCACGGCCCGGTGCGCCAGGCGATCGCCGTCGCGGTGGGGGTCTTCGCGCTCGGCGTCGGCGCCGTCTGGCTGCGCCATTCCTGGCCCTCGCAGCAGTTCTCGGCGATCTCGGTGACCCTCGGCGCGATCCCGATGAGCGCGGCCTGCCTGATCATGACCGATCCGATGCTCGGGCTGCTGGCGACCAGCGCGTTCATCTTCTCCAGCGGCTATGTGGCCTTCCTGCACCGCCCCAGCGTGCTGGCCGGCCCCTGGCTCCTCGGTGGGCTCACGCTGGGATACCTCGGAATCCGGGTCGCGTCGCACGACCCCGCGTTGGCGGCGTGCGCCGTCCTGATCATCGCGCTGCTCAACGTCTTCGTGTTCTTCACGTGCCGCGTCGCGATCGGGCTCAGCTCGACGGACATCCACCACAGCGAGATCGAACCGCTGACCGGGCTGCTCAACACCGACGGCCTGTACTCGCGCGCCGCGAATCTGCTCGCCGCCCGGAACCGGCAGGACGACCGTCACATGGTGCTCGCCGTCGTCAGCATCGACAGCTTTCCGCTGCTGTCGTCGATGTCCGGCCAACGGCGCGCCAACCGGGCCCGCATCGACGTCAGCCAGGCGCTGCGGGAGACGGTGCGCCGCAACGCCATCGCCGCGCACATCTCCGACAGCGACTTCATCGTCGCGGACACCTTCACCAGCCCCGATGCGTCACCGCTGATCGACCGCGTGCAGGGCGCCATGAAGTCGACGCCGTCCCGGGTGACGGCGAGTATCGGCGTGGTCTGCACGCCGCTGGCTCCGCTTACGGTGCACCCGCCCGAGATCGTCATCGACGCGCTGCTGGCCGCCGCCGAGGAGGCGATGGAACGCGCCCGCGAGGACGGCGGCAACGACGTCCGCTACGACGTGCGGGACGACCTGCCGATCAACGAGTAGGCAGTTCGGCCCGGATCCGCGGTGCGATGAGGCCCGCCAGGTAATCGTGCCCGGCGTCGGTCGGGTGGACGCCGTCGGGCGCGATCAGGTCCGGGCGGTCGACGAACCACCGCTCGGCGATCGGGTCGATGAACGTCGCGCCGGCCATCCCGGCCTGCATGCCGAGTATGTCGCGGATCTGCAGCACCCCCGGCGGTACGTCGGCCGTCGGCCATGGCGGCCCGATCACCAGCAGCTTGGCGCCGGGTGCCGTCGCCCGCGCCTGGGCGAAGGCGTCGTGCGCCATGCCCGACAGCTGCACGAGGTCGGCGCCCTGGTCATTGCGGGAGCCAAAGAACACCACCAGCGCGTCGTCCGGACGCACTGCACGCCGGGTGAGGTCCAGGAAGATGCTGCCGTGATCGCCGCGCACGACGTATCCGGCCCGGCCCTCGGCGGCGACGTCGGCGGTGATCGGAACGCCCCACGCCTCCAGATTGCGGCCGGCCTGCGCCGGCCAGCTGTGCGGGCCCTGGCCGCCGAAGTTGGTGCCGTTGGTGTACGAATCGCTGATCACCGCGACGCGGTCGGGCATCCCCGGGCGCACATTCCGGTACGCGTGTGCCGGACCGGGCGCACTCACCACGGACACCGCACACAGCGCAGCGGTCAGCAACAAGGTGGTCAGATGGCGCACTGGTCTCCCATGATCACTCGGTGGTAGGACGGATTCCGGTCAGCCCGCCCGCTCGGCGCGCTTTTCGTCGTCGTCAGATATCGCCTGCAGCTTGCGTTGCGTTACAACGGCTTTCGAGCCGTCCGCCGGACCGACCATGCGGCGCATCCAGTGCCGCGCCGGCTCTTCGACGTAGTGGAACAGCACGACCGCACCGGCGAACGAGCCGGCCAGCAGCGCCAGCACGATGAACTTGGTGCTCCAGCTCGGCAACATCTCGATGCGGTACTGCGCCGCGGCCCAGTTCCAGCCCTGGTGCACGAGCTCGTGGACCATGTACAGGCCGAACGACACCTTGCCGCCGTAGACCATCACGCGGGTCGACAACAGCGCGGGCAGGGTTCCGGTGCCGACCGACAGGGCCACCACCAGCGGCAGGAAGAAGACGTCGACAAGGCCGAAGTCGTCGCGGATGGTCGGGATCGGATGCGCGTCGAACCAGTACACGAGGCCCACGATGAGGGCCAGCAGCACCACCGACAGCACCCCGGCGATCGTGCGGCCCCGATCGGTCAGGTTCAGCTTTCGAACGGCGGCACACGCCAGAGCACCTGCGGTGAACTGCAGGATGATGCGCGGCAGCCAGCTCCACGGCGTGTAGAACTCGCCCGTGGCGGCCAGGAACAGCAGCGGCGGCAGCGTGACGGCGAAGGCCAGCCACAGCAGCGTGCGCGCCCGGCTCGCCCGGGCCACCCGGAACAGCACGATGACCAACAACCCGAACAACAGGTAGGCCAGCCATTCGGCGCTGATCGACCAGGCCGGGCCGTCCCAGCTGGAGTTGTCGAAGTACGGCACCACCCACAGCTGAACCAGGAACAGCTGACGCAGGTAGTTGGGGCCGGTGAGGGTGGCCGCCTCCGGCGACGGGAAGTCGCCGACGTTGAGCGTGAAGATGATCCAGGCCACGGCAAGATGCATGGTGACCAGATAGACGGGCCAGACCCGGGCCAGGCGGAGCCACAGGAAATGCAGCGTCGCCCGTGTCGACCAGGCCGGCCCCATGCGCTCGAGGTAGTTCCAGGTGAGGACGAACCCACTGAGAATGAAGAACAGATCGACGCCCTGCGCGCCGCAGTCGAGTATCGGGGCCAGAGCGTCGCTCAGGGGCGGTGACGCCTGCTTCAACAGCGGACGGAAATGGAACAGCACCACCCACACTGCGGCGACGATGCGCAGGCCGGACAGTGCCTTGATTTCACCGCTCGGCACAACACTCATGACGGGAAAAGGGTAACAGCGGCGAACACTCGGGTCCCGATGGGAAACCTGTGACTTTTCTTGGATGACACTCCCGAGCGCGCGATACCCGGCCGATTTTCCTTTCCCCGAGAATGGCGTGTCCGAGCAGTAACTCTGCTCACAGAAATCCATTGAGGGGTGCCCGAGGCTGGAATATTCGGCCGCTCAGGAGCATTCTGTAGACATGCTAATTAGGCGGAAATTCACGACATCGGCGGTCGCCGCGGTGGCCGCCACAGCAGCGATAGTTGCCGCTCCGGCCGCAGCGATGACCCTCACCGGGAGCATCGGCGCGGACCGGACCGTGGTTGCCGACAACGGCTACGGCGGGCCCGATGGCCAGGGCGGCGGCGGTGGCTGCGGCGACGGTGCGAACTGGCGCGGCTGCGGCGGTTGGAACCCCGTCACCGGCGGCTTCGGACACGGTTGCTTCAACGGCATCTGTGGCGGCTGGGACGGCACCCGGGGCTGGGGCGGATAACGACGCATTTGCTCGCACTGCGAGATGATTGCGTTTTCCCTATTCACGGTGCTGAATAGGAATTTGCTCTCGGCGCCGATGGGGCTTCCCACGCAGTAATTGCATTTACTTCACCCGGGAAATCCCTAAGCTCGCGGCCATGGATCTCCCGAGCCCGCGACCCGACGCGCCACATCTGGCCGACGTGGTGCCGGCCGTGCTGTCCGCGATGGGTGTGGCCGGTGCCCAACTCGACGGCGTGCACCGGCCCATCGACCTGCCCGGCAGTGTTCGCGGCGCGTGCGTCCTGCTGATCGACGGTCTCGGTGCGCAGCTCCTAGACACCTACGCCGACGACGCTCCGGTGTTGGCGGGACTGCGTGGACGGAACCTGCGCGTCGGGTATCCGTCGACCACCAGCGCGGGTCTGGCGGCGGTGGGAACCGGCCGACGCTCGGGCGAACACGGCATGGTCGGTTACTCGTTCCGGATTCCCGACCACGGCGTGGTGAACGCGCTGCGCTGGACGCCGCACCCCGTCGGCGCCGATCTGCGCGACGTGCTGGTGCCCGAGGACGTGCAGCCCCTGCCGACCACGTTCGGTCAGGCCACCGCCGCCGGCGTGGCGGTGAGCGTCATCTCGGGCGCCGAGTTCACCAATTCGGGGCTGACCCGCGCGGTGCTCCGCGGCGGCCAGTACGTCGGGGTGCATCGGCTCGGCGACCTCGCCGCCCGCGTGCAGCAGGCCGTCGCCGACGGCGGCTTCTGCTACGGCTACCACGCCGATCTCGACATGCTCGGCCATCTGTACGGCGCCGGGTCGACGGCGTGGCGGATGCAGTTGCGGCAGGTGGACCGGCTGGTCGAATCGATCGTCGAGGCCTTGCCGGCCGGCGGGCTGCTGGCGGTCGTCGCCGACCACGGCATGGTCAACCTCGACGAAGCCGACGTCGTCGACATCGATGCGCGTCCCGAGCTGCTGGACGGCGTCGTCGCCGTCGCCGGGGAGGCCCGGGCGCGGCACGTCTATGTCGCGGCGGGAGCAGCCGATGCGGTCGCCGACGCGTGGCGAGAAACGTTGGGCGCCAAGGCCTGGGTGCGCACCAAGGAGCAGGCCATCGCCGAGGGCTGGTTCGGCGCGCGGGTCGGTGACGCGGCGCGCAGCCGCATCGGCGATGTCGTGGCAGCGGCCCGGGACAACGCCGGACTGGTACGTCGGACGGTCGAGCCTCTGGAATCTGCCCTCATCGGGCAGCACGGATCGTGGACAGATGCCGAGCAGCTGGTGCCGCTGCTCATCGCTTCCGGTTAACCGGGACTATTCGGGCTTCAGGTGTGCGTCGTCGGCGAAAACGAGGGTGCCGCTGTCCAGCAGGACAGCCCAGCGGCGCGCCGCGTCGACAATATGGTCTTCACCGACATCGACCGAATAGCCCGCATGATCGCCGTAGTCCTCCACGATCACACCACGCACGTCTTTGGCGTCGCCACGGTTGACGCGAACCCGCATGTCAACGGCGAACTTGGCGTTCCTACCCATAACCACCCCAGCATTTCTGGTAATCACCGCAGGTACGGAACCTCGGCCCACCGACCTCTGCCCCGACGTCAGTAGGTACCGAACTTTAGGCCACCGCGACCACAGCGGCAAAGCAAACACCCCTGATTGACAGGTAGATGGTACGCGTCGTACCAACCGGCGTCGGCTACCGTCTTCGCCGTGATCGTGCTGCTGCCGCCCTCGGAGACCAAGCGCCCAGGTGGCGACGGACCGCCGCTGCGGCTCGGCGCGCTCAGTGTGCCGGAACTCACGCCGCTGCGCACGGCACTGCTCGACGAGCTCGTCGCGCTCGCAGCCAACCCGGAAGCCAGCCGCAAGGCCCTCGCCATCTCCGCGTCGCAGGACTCCGAGATCCAGCGGAACGCGGAACTGCGCAGCGCCCCGACGATGCCAGCCATCGACCGCTACACCGGGGTGCTGTACGACGCCCTGGACATCGGCTCGCTGCGCGGCGCCACCGCAACCCGGGCCCGCGCGCGGCTGGCCGTCGGATCGGCGCTGTTCGGGCTGCTGCGCGCCGACGACCCGATTCCGGCCTACCGGCTGTCGGCATCGTCGAAGCTGCCCGCCGGCGGGACCCTGGCCAGCCGCTGGAAGCCGGTCCTGGAACCCGTGCTGGCGCAGCTACAGCAACAGGAGCTCATCGTCGATCTGCGGTCCGGCTCATACGAGGCGCTCGGCAAGATTCCCGGTGCGGTGACCGTCGACGTCTACACCGAACATCCCGACGGGCGGCGCACCGTCGTCAGTCACTTCAACAAGGCCCACAAGGGCCGGTTGGCCCGGGCGCTCGCCGGCAGCCGCGCCGAACCGGGCGACGCCGCCGCCGTCGCCGCCGTCGCCCGCCGTGCCGGGATGCGCGTCGAACGCGACGGGTCGCAGTTGACGGTGGTGGTCACGGCGTGACGCCGGCGGTCTGCGATAATGGTTCCTGAGGGGAGTATTCCTTCGCCGCAGTGTCGTCATCACGTTGTCCAATGTCGGGCAGCCGGTGCTGTGGGCCGCTACGGCGGTGGTAGAGACCTCGGTCGTTTACTGACGCCCGGAGGCACCCTCATATGAATGTTTCGACGCTGGAATGGTCCATCACCCTCGGGGTGACGATCGCCGTACTTCTCTTCGACGTGGTGGTGATCGGCCGCCGCCCGCATGAACCGACCACCCGCGAAACCGCCGGATATCTGGCGCTGTACATCGGCCTCGCGATCGCGTTCGGCATCTGGGTGTGGCAGTTCCACGGCGGTCAATACGGTGTCGAGTACTTCGCGGGCTGGCTCACCGAGTACAGCCTCTCGATCGACAACCTGTTCATCTTCCTGATCATCATGGCCAGCTTCAAAGTGCCGCGAATCCTGCAGCAGGAGGTGCTGCTGATCGGCATCATCCTGGCGCTGATCTTCCGTGGCATCTTCATTGCCCTTGGCGCCGTTGCCATTTCGAAGTTCTCGTGGATCTTCTACCTGTTCGGCGCGTTCCTGGTGTACACCGCGATCAAGCTGGCCCGCGACACCGAGCACGACGACGACGCCGAGAACTCGATGGTGCGGTTCGCCCGCAAGTACCTCAAGGCCTCGGACCAGTGGGACGGCAGCAAGCTGCACACCTTGGTGAACGGCAAGCGGGTCCTGACCCCGATGATCCTGGTCATCATCGCGCTCGGGACCACTGACCTGTTGTTCGCGCTCGACTCGATTCCGGCGATCTACGGCCTGACGCAGGAGCCGTACCTGGTGTTCACCGCCAACGTGTTCGCGCTGATGGGTCTGCGCCAGCTGTACTTCCTGCTCGGCGACATGCTCAAGCGGCTGGTCTACCTGTCGCAGGGCCTGGCCTTCATCCTCGCGTTCATCGGCGTGAAGCTGGTCCTGCACGCACTGCACGAGAACACGCTGCCGTTCATCAACGGCGGTGAGCCCGTGCACGTACCGCAGATTCCCACGCTGCTGTCGCTGGCGGTCATCATCGTCACGCTCGTCGTGACGACGGTGGCGAGCCTGTGGAAGACCCGCGCCGACAGCAAGGCCGTCGCCGGCTGACCAAATCAACCGGTCACGGTTGCCAGATCGCTTGCGCGCCAGCAGGATGCCCTGGTGACCGATCTCGTGGACGATGCCGTCGGGCAAGCGCAACTGGTGGCCGGCGGGGCGGTGAGCAGCGCCGAGCTGCTGGAGGCCGCGATCGCCCGGCTCGAATCGGCGCGCGCGCTCAACGCCGTGGTCACCGATCTGTTCGACCGCGGCCGTGAACAGGCCCGCCGGCTCGATGAGTCCGGCGTGCTGCGCACCGGCACCGCCGGACCGCTGGCCGGGGTGCCGTTCCTGCTCAAGGACCTCGGGGCGTCGCTGGCCGGCGCCCCGGAGGCCATGGGGTCACGGGCGCTGCGCAGCCATGTCGCCGACCAGACCGCCTGGATCGTGCATCGGTATCTGGACGCCGGGCTGGTGATCTTCGGCAAGACCAACACCCCGGAGTGGGGCAACCACTGCACCACCGAACCGTCCCTGTTCGGGCCGACTGTCAATCCGTGGTCACCGGAGGTCACCCCAGGCGGATCGAGCGGAGGGTCCGCCGCCGCCGTCGCGGCCGGCATCGTGCCCGCCGCCTCTGGTGGCGACGGCACCGGCTCGATCCGGGTGCCGGCATCATGCTGCGGCGTCGTCGGCCTCAAACCGCGCCGCGCCCGCACCTCGTTCGCGCCCAGCGCCGGGCACGGGCTGGAGGGGCTGGTCAACGAGCACGCTCTCACCCGCACCGTCCGCGACAGCGCGGCGCTGCTCGATGCCGTCACCGGTAGTGCGCCGGGCGATCCGTACTCTGCGCCCCGGCCCGCCCAGCCGTTCCTCGACGCCATCGCGCAGACCCCGGCGGCGCAACGCATCGCGATCGCCGTGGATTCGCCGTTCCCGGGTCCGGGCACCGACCCGCAGGTCGCCGCCGCTGTCGAGGCCACCGGCACGCTGCTGGCGGGCCTGGGCCACAACGTCGAACCGTCGGCGCCGAGCATCGATCCAGACGCTGTCGCCGACGCCGTCGCGGTGCTGCACCGGGTCAGCAACGTCCAACTGCATGAGCTGGCCGCGGCGCACCTGGGCCGCCCGCCACGCGAAGACGAATTCGAACCGAGCACCTGGATGATGATCCGCGAGGGATTCGCCACCACCGGTCTGGCCTACGCCGAAGCCATCGCGGCCGTCCACGACCAGACCCGGCGGTTCGCCGCCGGCATGGCCGGCCACGATGTCCTGCTCGTGCCGACCCTGTTGTCGGGACCGCCGCCGTACGGCCTGCTCGATCAGCCCCGAGCCAGCACCCGGGAATTCTTCGACGTCGAATTCGCCACCACCGGCTGGACGTCACTGGCCAACGTGACGGGCTGGGCCGCCATTTCCCTGCCGCTGGGCCGCACCGCGGACGGACTGCCGATCGGCGTCCAGCTGATGGCGCCGGACGAGACCATCTTGCTGCAACTGGCCCGGCAGCTGGAACAAGCCGCGCCCTGGGCGGACCGCTACCCGCGCCTCTGAGCCCGCAAACTGCGGCGTGCAACAATTCGGCCATGGTCATGTCGATCGATCGCCCGAAGCTGGAAGGCAACATCGCCGTCGGCGAGGACCGCCAGATCGGTTTCGCCGAGTTCGGGAACCCGCAGGGGCGCGCCGTGTTCTGGCTGCACGGGACGCCCGGCGCGCGCCGGCAGATCCCGACCGAGGCCCGCAGCTTCGCCTCCCGCAACAACATCCGGCTGATCGGCATCGACCGTCCCGGCATCGGTTCCTCGACGCCGTACCAGTACGAGAACGTGCTCGGGTTCACCGAGGATCTGCGGACCATCGCCGACACCCTCGGCATCAACCGGTTCGCGGTGATCGGCCTGTCCGGCGGTGGCCCGTACACGCTGGCCACCGCGGCCGCCATGCCCGACCGGGTGGTGATGGCCGCGGTGCTCGGCGGCGTCGCTCCGCTGATCGGCGAGGACGGCATCAGCAGCGGCCTGATGGAGCTGGCCAAGATCGTGCGGCCGATCCTCGAGGTCGCCGACACCCCCATCCGCTGGGTGGCGGGGTCGCTCATCAAGGTGATCGCGCCCTTCGGCTCCCCCGCCCTGGACCTGTACGCGCGCATCTCCCCCGACGGCGACCGCAACCTGCTGAGCCGCCCCGAGTTCAAGGCGATGTTCCTCGACGACCTGCTCAACGGCAGCCGCAAGCAGCTGGCCGCGCCGTTCGCCGACATCGTGGTGTTCGCCCGCGACTGGGGCTTCCGGCTCGAGGACATCAAGGTGCCGGTGCGCTGGTGGCACGGCGACGCCGACCACATCGTGCCCTACGCCCACGGTGAGCACGCGGTCGCGCGCATCGCCGACGCCGAGATGTTCACGCTGCCGGGCGAGAGCCATCTGGCGGGTCTCGGTGTGCCCGAGGAGATCCTGACCAAGATTCTCGAGGTCTGGGACGCCGACCTGGCGGACCAGTAACGCCGGTCAGACCGTCACAGGCTGGCCGCTGAGGACGCGGCGCAGCATGTGCATGGCGACGGTCGTCGACCGCTCGCGGATGTCGGCCCGGTTGCCGGGCAGGTGGATCGTGCGCGTGTGGGTCGCACCGTCGGCCAGCCCGACACTGAAACATACTGTGCCGACCGGCTTTTCGTCGCTGCCGCCGCCGGGTCCGGCGATGCCGGTGATGCCCACGGCGACGTCGGCGCCGAACCGCTGCAGCGCGCCGGCCGCCATGGCCTCGGCCACCGGTTCGGATACCGCACCGTGGGCCGCGATCAGCGCGGGATCGACGCCGAGCAGGTCGGCCTTGGCTTCGTTCGAGTACGACACCACGCCACCGGCCAGGTAGGCCGAGGAGCCGGGCCGGTCGGCCAGGCGCGCCGCCAGCAGACCCGCCGTGCACGACTCGGCCGTCGCGATGGTGCGGCCCGAAAGGAGTTGCGCCACTTGATCATCGACCAGTGCGCCGTCCTCGGAGAAGACATCGTGCGGATGACGCTCACGCAGCAACGCGGCCAGTTGCCGGTAGCTGTCGGCGGCATCGGGTTCGTAGCGGGTGACGATCTCCAACTCGCCGCGACGCAGACACGTCGTGATCTCCAGCCCCGCGAAGCCGGGCACCAGGGTCTCGGCCTCCCGCAGGGTCTCGGCCAGCCCGGACTCGGGTAGCCCGAACATCCGGATGGTCTCCTGGCGGTAGACGGTGCGGCCGGCGATCGCATGTTGTGCCGTCGCCGTCTCGATGGCGCGGCTCCACATCGGCCGTAGCTCGCGGGGCGGTCCGGGGAGCACGATCACCGTCGGTGCGCCGCCGCCGCGGGTGACCACGACACCCGGTGCCGTGCCGACGGGGTCGAGGATCTCGACGCCGTCACCCGCCGGCACCAGTGCCTGTTTACGGTTGGCCGCCCGCACCGCCTCGAAATCGGCGCCCGGGAACCGGCCCATGAAGGACCGCAGGATCTCCGCGATGCGCTCCTCGAGCGCTTCGTCCAGCACCAGCTCGCGGCCACAGAACTTCGACACCACGGCGACGGTCATGTCGTCGGCCGTCGGCCCGAGCCCGCCACTGGTGACGATCAGGTCGACACCTTGTGCGGCAAGGAAATTCAGTTGCGCTTCGATGTCCTCGGGCCGGTCACCGCAGATGGTGATGTGGGCCAGCTCGACGCCGAGTTCGAGCAGCCGGTCGGCCAGCCACGGCCCGTTGAGGTCCTGGACCCGGCCGGTGAGAACTTCGGTCCCGGTCACCACGATGCCCGCACGCACGCCCATGGCGATCAGGGTACGGCGCTGCGGGCCGGGTCAGACCGCCAGCCAGGCGCGCACGGTGTCGAGCTCGCGCGTGTACTGCTCCATGATGTCGTCCTGGAACCGCGTGCCGCCGCTGATCGCGTCGTCACCGCGCCAGATCACGCGGACCCGGGACGCGCCACGCAGGTAGACGTCGACGCGGTCGTCCGTGTGCCGCTGCCACCCGCTTGCGGCGGTGCGCTCGGCCAGTGCGGAGCGTTCGTCAGCCATGTGTTTCTCCTTCACGTCGACTCACCATCATGTCCTATGCGCCCGGTCTCGGGACCCGCGGTACCGCGTCGGGCGCCGCGGGCCGGACGTCGGGCTCGGCCAGACCGGGGTCGGCCACCGAGGCCCGCGCGGCCGCCTCCGCCGAGTCCTGCGGCGGACGGCTGCCGGTCACCGGGACCGTCACGGGCGGCGTGTTGTAGCCGCCGACCCGGACCCAGCCCGCGTTCACGCCCGGTTTCGGCACCAGCCCCCGGACGTGCGCGGTCTCCCCCGGGTACACCGTGACGTAGTTGTCGCTGTACTCGATGGGCAGGATTTCGTCGGCGTCGGGAGCGGTGGTCAGCTCGGCCCGCTCGAAGAACGCGACCTGCTTGGTCGGGTTGCGCAGCGTGATGTCGACGACCTGCTGGCCGTCACCGTTCACCGTGCCGGCGGCGCTGACCTCCAGGCGGGCCTTCGTCATGTAGTTCAGCGGCGTCATGTCGGCCCACGCGGTCTGGTGCAGTTCGAAGGCGACGTCCTTGCGGGGGTCACCGATGTCGTCCTGCTGCGACTGCCAGTAGTCGTTGTCGGCGATGACCTCGCCGACCGGGTTCACCAGTTCACACCGGACGAAGAACACCCGGGAATCGGGCACCATCCGCGGCAGCGTCAGCGCCACCGCGGCGGCACCGGAAGCCACGTCGTACGGGTCGCTGGTGCGGTCGTCGCGCAGGGTCCCGTTGATGTCGTACACCCGCGTGCGCACGCGCAGGCCCACCGCGTTCTCCGGGCTCTGGTTGGTGATGCTGACCTTGGCGGTGCTGTGGTCGCCCGTGGCGTACGAATCGAACGTCACCGACAGCGGCTGCAGGCCCTTCTTGGCCCCGTAGTAGGCACCGCCCGGCCGCAGGTAGTAGTCGAAGATGTTGCCGAAGAACGACGGCCAGTGGTTGTTGAGCATCCAGTAGATCGTCATCTTGTGGTCCGCCCAGCCCAGCGCGGCGAACGACTCGAACTGGGCCCGTGTGGCCTCGTAATGGGCGAGCTGGGCCTTGCGCGTGAATTCCTCGGCGCCACTGGACGATCCGTAACGCTGCACGACGGCGTCGCGGATGCTGGCCAACGCCTCGTTGCCCGGATTGGAGCCGGCGTGGAAGTACCACATGTCGTTGATGGGCCAGAGCTTGTCCGGCGGGATGAACTTGCGCAGGCTCGCGAACGGCGGGATGTGTTCGTTGTCGCCCTGTTCGGCCGACGCGCCGCGTGCGGCGGCGTAGTCGCCGTCGAACCAGTACGCCGGGGGCCGCCACGTATAGGGACCGGCCATCTGGATGCCGTCCCACAGGCGGTTCCCCGACGAGTCGGTCGTGTACGACGACACCGTGTCGACAACGGCGTTCTGCCAGTGCAGCTTTCGCAGAATCTCGTGGTACTGCTCGAGAATGTCGGCGGGCGGGTGCCCGTCGCTGGCGTTGGCCCAGACGAATGCCGACGCGTGCGATCGCAGCATCATGATCTGCGAGCGGAGGCTGTCCTGCGCGACCCGGTGGTCCTCCTGGCCCCACTGTGGCCACTTCTCCCACTGGTTACAGCACATCCAGCCCACCATGAGTGGGATACCCAGTTCGTCGGCCCGCTCAATGAAGCGCGCGCCGGGAATCTTGGATTCCATCCGGATCATGTTCAGACCCAGATCCTTGACGTAGCGCAGGATCGCGTTGTCGCGGTCGGGGTCGTCGCGGTACAGCAGGTCGGGGGTGTACGTGGCCCCGCGCGCCAGGAAATCGCGGCCGTTGACCTTGAGGTAGAAGTTGCCGCCGGAGCCCAGTTGCGGGAATTCCTCGCTGCCGTCGCGGCCCTGCTCGATGGAGCGGATGCCGAAGCGCTGCTTCAACTCGTCGGTGGCCTGGCCGTACTGCAGGAACTGGATCCGGAGGTCGTAGAGGTCGGGCCGGCCCATGGTGTACGGCCACCACAGGTCCGGATGGGAGACGCGCAACGCCTCGTAGTCGCCGGGACTGAACGTGACGTCGCGGCTCTCCCCCGGCCCGAGCGACACCGGCTTCTCGATGTCGATGTCCGCCTTGCCGGCGCGCGTGATGGTCGCCCGCACCACACCGTTGACGCGCTGGTCGGAGTAATTGGTCAGGCCCGACCGGACGCTCAGCTGCGCGCTGTCGGTGCGCGGCAACGGCAGCTGGCTGTTCACGGTCGCATCGGTGATCGCCACGTCGCCGGACATCTTGAGGGTGACGGGCTTGAGGATGCCGGCGTTGCGGTCCGCCACGAACGAGTTGCCGTTGGCCGGGTTCTTACCGGGGCCCTGATACCCGAGGTAGTTCCAGTTGATCCAGTCGAACCAGCTGTCGGCCAGCTCGACACCGTCGACGTCCTGCAGCGCGCGCTCCGGGGTGACCTTGACGGCGAGCGTGTTGGTCCGGCCGCGTTCGACCCACTTCGACACGTCCAGCGTGTGGTCGACGTACATGCCCGCGACCTGCCGGTTGTCGGCGATCTGATGCCCGTTCAGCCAGATCTCGGCGCGGTAGTTGATGCCGGGAAAGTTCAGCCGGTAGGTCGAGTGCCCGGCCGGCGCGACGAACGTCGTGCGGTACCACCAGTCCTGCTTGTACAGGTCCTGCGGCACCTTGCTCAGCAGGTTGTCGCCGTAGTAGAGGTCCGGGTAGGTGCCGTCGTCCTGCAGCGCCTGCAGCACCGTGGACGGCATGTGCCGCACCTGGTGCCAGCCGGCGCCCGCCGCGGGGAATCCGTCGAGGCTGAGCTGCGCTCCGGTGGCGACCAGGCCCTGCGCGGACGCCAGCTGCCAGCCCTGCGCGAGCTCGACCTCTGCGGCCGCGCTCATGGGCTTCAGCAGGCGCGGCAGATCACCGGTGCACGCGAACAGCAGCACCAGAGACATGACGGCACCCAGCACTGCACCGCGGCGCAACTCGGTTGATATAGCCCTGCTCCCTCCGAGAACATCAGCATCTGAACGCGCTTCTACAACCGAATGCGCGATGTGGGGGCACCTCATTGTGCCCCGTCAGACCGCCAGTTCCGGAATCGCTGAGGTCAGAACTTATGTGGCACGTCGGTCGTCAGACCGCCGTCGACGACGAACTCGCTGCCGGTGGCAAACGACGATTCGTCGCTGGCCAGGAATACCACGAAAGTCGCTACCTCATCGGACTGTCCGGGCCGCCCCAGAGGGGCCGTCATCATGTCGTCGGGAAAATATTTCGTCATCGGCGTGCGGATGAAGCCCGGCAGTACTGTGTTGACCCGGATGTTGTCCTTGCCCAGGTCGATGGCCGCCGACTTGGTCAGGCCGCGCACCGCCCACTTGGATGCGACGTACGCGTGCAAAAGTGTCGCACCGCGCATGCCCTCGATGGACGAGATGTTGATGATCGAGCCGCTGCCTGCCTCCCGCATCGGCGCGACGACGGCCTGCATACCCAGGAAGGTGCCGGTCAGGTTGACGTCGATGCACTTCTGCCACTTGGCCATGTCGAACTCGCCGATTTTTCCGAGGGCACTGATGCCGGCGTTGTTGACCAGAACGTTCAGCAGACCGAACTGTTCGGTGGCCGTGGCGACCGCGGCCGCCCACTGGTCGGCGTCGGTGACGTCGAGGTGCACGTAGCGCGCGGCATCCCCGAGTTCGGCGGCCAGCGCCTCGCCCTGCTCATCGAGGATGTCGCCGATGACGACCTTGGCGCCCTCGGCGACCAGCATCCGGGCGTGCGCCGCACCCATGCCCCGTGCGCCGCCAGTGATCAGTGCAACTTTTCCGTCCACGCGTCCCATGACCGGTCACGCTACCGCCCGGCCGATGAGTAGCCGGGAAGCCCGGCATACTGGTCAGCATGGCTGCGCCGAACGCCGGACCGATCACCGGGCCGATCACTGCGGCCGACGGCGATGCCCCCGGCGCGAACGGCTCGAACATCGGCGCGTTCTTCGACGTCGACGGCACGCTGGTGTCCGGTTTCATCGCGACGGTGCACGCGGCCCACCGGTTCCGGCAACGGCAGGCGGCCTTCGGTGAACTCACCGGAATTCTCGAAGCGACTTTGCGATACAAGTTGGGCCGCATGGAGTTTGAGCGGTTGCTGGTGCGCGCCGCCGGTTACCTGCGCGGCGAGTCCCTCGCCGAACAGGAGGCACTCGGCGAGCAGCTGTTCCGCAGCCACGTACAGGCCAGGATCTTCCCGACGATGCGCGAGGTCGTGCGCGCGCACCAGCGGTCCGGCCACACGGTGGTCCTGAGCTCGTCTGCCCTGACCATGCACGTGATGCCGCTGGCCCGCTACCTCGGGGTCGAGCACGTCATCTGCAATCACTTCACCGTCGACGCCGACGGCGCCCTCACCGGTGACATCGTGCGGCCCATCGTCTGGGGCCACCGCAAGGCCGCGGCGGTCGAGGCGTTCAGCCAGGCCAATCAGGTTGACCTGCAACAGAGTTACTTCTACGCCGACGGCGACGAGGACCTGCCGCTGATGCACGTCGTGGGGCACCCGATTCCGGTGAATCCACGTCCCGGGCTGGCGGCCGAAGCGGAGCGACTCGGCTGGACGGTGGTCCGCGCGGCGGCCCCGCCCAGCGATCGGTCCGGCTGGCTCCGGCGGCTCGTGCGTCGCTGACGTTCTGGAACGGCCGTCGCCCGGAATCTGGGCCCAAATCCGCGCGTAGTCTTGCGCCCCGGTCGGTGACGCGGTACTAAATTAGAACACGTTTCAGTTTTGCTGTTTCTGCCCTCGGCCCCCAGCACAAGGACTTCCCATGCGCACCGCTATCTGCGACCAACTCGGCATCGAATACCCCATCTTCGCCTTCACCCACTGCCGCGACGTCGTCGTGGCGGTGAGCAAAGCCGGCGGCTTCGGCGTCCTGGGCGCGGTCGGCTTCTCCCCCGAGCAGCTCGAGATCGAGCTGAAGTGGATCGACGAGAACATCGGCGACCACCCCTACGGCGTCGACATCGTCATCCCCAACAAGTACGAGGGCATGGACCAGGTCGACCTCGATCCCGAGGTTCTCAAGAAGCAGCTCAACGCCCTGGTGCCGCAGGAGCATCTGGATTTCGCGAAGAAGCTGCTCGCCGACCACGGCGTGCCCGTCGACCACAGTGACGACGACGCCCTGCAGCTGCTGGGCTGGACCGAGGCCACCGCCACCCCGCAGGTCGAGGTCGCACTGCAGCACCCCAAGTGCACGCTGATCGCCAACGCGCTGGGCACCCCGCCGCGGGACATGATCGACCACATCCATGCCGAGGGCCGCAAGGTCGCCGCGCTGTGCGGCTCGCCGTCGCAGGCCCGCAAGCACGCCGACGCGGGCGTCGACATCATCATCGCCCAGGGCGGCGAGGCCGGCGGGCACAGCGGTGAGATCGGCTCGATCGTGCTGTGGCCGCAGGTGGTCAAGGAGGTCGCGCCCGTCCCGGTCCTGGCCGCGGGTGGCATCGGCAGCGGCCAGCAGATCGCCGCGGCGCTGGCGCTCGGCACGCAGGGTGCGTGGACCGGTTCGCAGTGGGTGATGGTCGAGGAGAGCGAACACTCCGAGCAGCAGCACGCCGCGTACGCCAAGGCCAGCAGCAAGGACACCGTGCGCAGCCGGTCGTTCACCGGCAAGCCGGCACGGATGCTGCGCAACGACTGGACCGAGGCCTGGGAGAAGGAAGGCAACCCGAAGCCGCTCGGAATGCCCTTGCAGTACATGGTTTCCGGCATGGCCGTGGCAGCCACGCACAAGTATCCGAACGAGAGCGTCGACGTCGCGTTCAACCCCGTCGGCCAGGTGGTCGGCCAGTTCACCAAGGTGGAGAAGACGTCCGCGGTGATCGAGCGCTGGGTGCAGGAATACCTGGAGGCCACCGGCCGGCTCGAGGAGCTGAACGAAGCCGCGTCCGTGTGATCGAGGCCGCCGGCAGCGGGTTCCTGATCGCCGTCCTCTGGATGGACCTGATCTTCGATGTTCAGGTGCTCCCCCACCGCAGGGCGGCCGAACTCCCGGAACCCGTGCTGGCGTCCATCGCCGCGTACTACCACCGGGCCACCACCACGTCCCGGCCGATGAGCCTGTTGATCGCCGCCGTGATGGTGATCCTTTTGGCGGCGTTGGCTTTTGACGCTTTTCGCGGCGTCCTTCCGGCGTGGCTGGTCGGGGTCGCCGCGGTCCTGGCCGGCGGGCCGGTCCTTTTGGCATTGCTGCGCACCGTCCCGCACGCCGTGGCACTGGGACACCGGCGCGGGACCATCGCCGAACAGACCCGGCTGGCGCGGTCGGTGTGCCGCGACCATCTGTTCTGTTTGGCCGGCATGTCCGCTTTTCTGGTGCTCTGGTTGGTGAACTGACGCGCTTGTGCCTCGGATTGCAGTCACCTGGTGGCTGGGATCCGAGGGTTAAGCGAATCGGGTCTGATCAGGCCGCGAGATCGACGGCGGGATACGCACACGCCGGTCCGCACGGGTGGCCGTACACCTCCACGCCGCGCTGCTTCAAGATCTGGGCGATCTTCCCGGCGGTCTGACATGGCCGGTCAAAAACCTGCTGGTAGCTGAGTCGGACCGTCAACCGGCCATCGACTGCGGCGTCCAGATCACGCTCGAAATCATTGTTCCGCGCGGCTGCCGAGTCGTGGAACAGCCGGCCATCGAGCTCGACGACCAGTCGCTGCCCGTACTCGATGTCGCGGTAGCGCACTCCCGCCGACGAACGCGACCGGGCCTGCCGAGTGGCTCGGGGCAGCCCGTGCGCCCGCTCAACACGGTTCAAGTAACCGTGTTCGAGGACCGAACATGTCCCGTCGGCGATGTCGACCAGGACGGCACGCAGCCACCGTCGACGAGGTATCCGCGCTCGGCCGTCCAGTGCCGCGAGGAGGCGCTGCGCGGTGGTGCGTCGCGACTGGCAGACATCCGCGAGAACAGCGATCGCCTCGAATTCCGTGGTCCGGCAAGCGACATCGAGGGCGGCCTCCTCGTAGCGGCCCCTCGGCGGTCCGACGTGCCACAGGGCGCGCTGGTCCAACTGAGCGAGATGGTGGATGCGCACGCCGTCGGGCTCTACCAACACAGTCCGGTTCACATCCACGGCGACGTGGATCAGCGGACCTTCGCGCCACATCGCCGATTCCAGACACAGCGCTGCGGGTGCCGCGTAAAGGACTGCAGCCCAAGCGCGTTGCTGCCAAGTGGGCGGTCCAGTGTGGTTGACGTAGACGCCGTCATGGATGCGGGCCCATTCGTTTCGCCTGAGCATCCGGCGGATGTACGGGTCGTGTCGGCCGGCTTCGAGGACTTGTCGGCGTGCGATGACACCAGCCTGACGGCCGAGCACCTCAGCAATTTCAGCGTCAGCCACCCCGCCCCCGTTGTCCACGACGTCGATCTTCGCGACAACGCGCCGTCGTCCACCAGATCCCGGGTGAGCAGGCTGTGGATAACCGCCAAGACCTCGGATTGCAGTCACCTGGTGGCTGGGATCCGAGGGTTAGCGGACTCGATCCCCTTCACCCGCGCCTGCCGATTATGTATGGTTGCATACATAATCGGACGGAAGGGCGCGGATGGCTGGTCCTCGTGAACGCATGATCGTGTCTGCGGCACTGCTCATCCGCGAGCGGGGCGCACAGTCGACGGCCATCGCGGACGTGCTCGCCCACAGCGGGGCACCGCGCGGCTCGGCATACCACCACTTCCCCGGCGGTCGCACCCAACTACTCTGCGAGGCAATCGATTTCGCCGGCGAGTACATCGCCCGCCGGATCGACAAGGCCGGCACCGCGCTCGAGGCACTCGACGTGCTGGTCGACGGCTTCCGGACCCAACTCACCGAGACCGAATTCCGGGCCGGCTGCCCGGTGGTCGCGGTCGCCGTCGAGGCCGACAACCCGCCCGTCATCGAACGCGCCGCAGCCGCCTTCACCCGCTGGCTCGGCCAGCTCGAAGAGCAGCTGCGGGCCGACGGCGTGTCCGCCGAACAAGCCGCCGAATTGGCCATGCTCGCCACCACCGCCATCGAAGGCGCCGTGCTGGTGGCACGCACCACCGGCTCCACCACCCCCTTGGACCTCGTGCATCGGCAGCTGCGCGCCCTCGTGTCTGCCGCCATCACCCAACGGAAGGCGTCTTCATGACCGAAACCCAGGCCGGCTGGCAGTCGACCGCCTGCATCCTGTGCGAATGCAACTGCGGCATCGTCGTCCAGCTCGACGGCCGCACCCTGTCGAAAATCCGTGGCGACAAGGCACATCCGGCCTCGCAGGGCTATACCTGCAATAAGGCACTGCGGCTGGATCACTACCAGAATAACCGCGACCGCCTCACCTCACCGATGCGCCGGCGCTCCGACGGCACCTACGAGGAAATCGACTGGGACACGGCGATTTCCGAGATCGCCGAGGGCTTTTCGCGGATCCGCGACGAGTACGGTGGCGACAAGATCTTCTACTACGGCGGCGGTGGCCAGGGTAACCACCTGGGCGGCGCCTACAGCGGTGCGTTCCTCAAGGCGCTCGGCAGCCGGTATCGGTCAAATGCGTTGGCGCAAGAGAAGACCGGCGAGTTCTGGGTCGACGCGCAGCTCTACGGCGGACATACCCGCGGTGAGTTCGAACACGCCGAGGTGTCGGTGTTCATCGGGAAGAACCCGTGGATGTCACAGAGCTTCCCGCGAGCCCGCACCGTGCTGCAGGACATCGCGAAAGACCCGCAGCGGTCGATGGTCGTCATCGATCCGGTACTCACCGACACCGCCAAGATGGCGGACTTCCACCTGCGGGTCCGCCCCGGGACGGACGCGTGGTGCCTGTCGGCCCTGGCCGCGGTTCTGGTCCAGGAGAACCTGTGCGACGAGGCGTTTCTCACCGAACATGTCACCGGCGTCGAACCGGTACGGGAGGCGCTGCACGCGGTGGACATCGACGAGTTCGCCCGGCGCTGCGGCGTCGACGCCGAGCTGTTGCGCGCGGCAGCACGCCGGATTGCCGGTGCGGCAAGCGTTTCGGTGTTCGAGGACCTCGGCGTTCAGCAGGCGCCCAACAGCACCTTGTGCTCGTACCTGAACAAGATGTTGTGGATCCTGACCGGCAACTTCGCCAAACGTGGTGGGCAGCATCTGCATTCGTCGTTCGCGCCACTGTTCGCCGCGGGCGGCGTCGGCCGCTCTCCGGTGACCGGCGCTCCCATCATCGCCGGGCTGCTGCCGTCCAACGTCGTGCCGCAGGAGATCCTGACCGACCATCCGGACCGCTTCCGCGCGATGATCGTCGAGAGCAGCAACCCCGCGCACTCCATCGCCGACTCGAATGCGGTGCGCGACGCGCTCGGCGCGCTGGAACTGGTCGTGGTCATCGACGTCGCGATGACCGAGACCGCCCGACTGGCCCACTACGTGCTGCCGGCGGCGAGCCAGTTCGAGAAACCCGAGGCCACGTTCTTCAATCTCGAATTCCCGCACAACACCTTTCATCTGCGCCACCCCCTGATGACGCCGCTGCCCGGCACCCTGCCCGAACCCGAGATCTGGGCGCGGCTGGTGCGCGCGCTCGGCGTCGTCGACGACGCGGAACTCGACCCGCTGCGCCGGGCCGCCCGTGACGGCCTCGACGCCTACCTCGGAGCGTTCTTCGGTGCGGTGGGCGCCAACCCGGCGCTGGGCCGCGTGCTGCCGTATGTGCTCTACGAGACCCTCGGCCCGACACTGCCGGAGGGCCTGGCCGGTGCGGCCGCACTGTGGGGGCTGGCGCAGAAGACCGCCATGACCTACCCGGATGCGGTCCGCCGAGCCGGCCACCCGGACGGCAACGCGCTGTTCACCGCGATCCTCGAAGGCCGGTCCGGGGTGACGTTCACGGAGCACGAGTACGCGGACGACTGGACGCTGGTGACGCACCCCGACCGCAAGTTCGTCCTCGAGATACCCGAGATGCTCTCCGAACTCGCGGCGCTCGCCACCGACCGGCCGCCGCTGATCTCCGACGAATACCCGATTGTGCTGTCGGCCGGTGAGCGCCGGGCGTTCACGGCCAACGACATTATCCGGGATCCGGGCTGGCGCAAGCGTGACGCCGACGGCGCGCTGCGGGTCAGCGTGGAGGACGCCGCGGCGCTGGGACTCGTCGACGGCGGACGGGCCCGCATCACGACGGCCGCCGGGACCGCGGAGGCCGCGGTGGAGGTCACCGACGTCATGCTGCCGGGCCACGCCTCGCTGCCCAACGGGTTCGGCGTGGACTTCACCGAGGCCGACGGCGAGAAGCGGGTGCCCGGCGTGGCGCCCAACGACCTCACCTCGGCGGACTGGCGCGATGCGTTCGCGGGTACCCCGTGGCACAAGCATGTGCCGGCCCGGATCGAGGCGCTGACGGCCTGATCAGCTGGCGACCGGGTCGCCCGGCAGGAGCAGCCGGTCGATCGTGCTGACACTCTCGGGCGACAGCCCCTCGCGCATGACCGCTTCGAGAAACTGTGCCGCAACGGTTTTGACTTTGACGTGCGTCAGTTGCGAGCGCCACGTGAGGATGTCGAACGCGCGGTCGGCGTCGATCCCGTAGGCCGCCATCAAAATGCCCTTGGCCTGCTCGATGGTGGCGCGGGATTTCACGACCTGCTTGATCTCCGACGTCAGGTCGGCCTGCATGGTGTCGGTGACGTCGACGTAGTAGCCCTGCGTCCCGACCACGTCACCCGATTCGTCGGTCAGGTGGTCACCGACCACCACCATCCAATGGGTCTTGCCATCGGTGTCGATGATCCGGTGCCGGCTGCTGAACAGGCCGCCCGACCGCACCCGCTCGAGGATTTCGGCCACCCTCGCCCGGTCGTCGGGGTGCTTGTGGCTCAGCAGCAACTCGGTCGTGGGCTCCACCTGCCCCGAGTAGCCGTGCATCCGCGCCACCTCTTCGGACCAGACCCACCGCTGATCGGCGACGAAGAACTTGAATCCCCCGGCTTTCGGCGAATCGCCGCCGGCCAGGACTGCAGCGACTTCCCAGTGCTCGGGCGCGTTGTCGGCATCGGCGTCATCGGCCAGTGCATCAGGCATACGGAACCAATCGTTTGATCTCTATGAGGGCTACACCCAGGCCGCGTTGACGGTCGGGCCCGCAAATACTAGCCGTTATGTCAGCTCTCTGACATAACAAATCACCGACGCGCCGTGACTTGTCCGTATCGGGACGGCGCACCCGTCGAGTAGCTTGCATGGGTGGGCACGGGGGTTGAGCTGAGCGATCTGCACCGCAACGCGGTGCTCGCAACCTTCGACAGCGACCGCCTCGACCGACTGCTGCCGCACATCCAGATCGACTTCAGCCCCATCGGCCACGTCGCCCAACGGGCCGGAAACCCGTTGAGCCACATCCACTTCCCCCTCGATTCGGTCTATTCGGTCCTGGCCGAATCCGAGCACGGCGCCGGGATCGAAGTGGGCACCGTCGGATCCGAGGGCCTGGTCGGCATCGCCGGCCATCTCGGCGCGCGCAACAGCCGCCAGACCGTCGTCTGCTGGTGCGCCGGCGACACCGCCTACGTTCCGGTCGCGGAGTTTCTGCAGGTGACCACGGAAGGTGGCCCGTGGCACGACGCGATCGACCGGTTCACCGACTATCTGCTCATCCAGACGGCCCAGAACGTGCTGTGCACCAGCGCGCACTCGGTGCGCGCACGGTTGGCGCGCTGGCTGCTGGCCGCCCATGACCGATACGACTGCCAACAGTTCTCGAGCACGCAGGAAAGCCTGTCGCAGATGCTGGGTGTGCAGCGCCCGACCATCTCCGACACGGCGGCACGGATGCAACGCGAGGGCTTGATCATCTACCGACGCGGCAACATCGAGATCGTCGACCGCGTCGCGCTCCGGCAGATCGCGTGCGAGTGCTACCGCGTCGTCCACCAGGCGCTGACGGCTGTGCGCGACGCCGGCCGGCCGAGCTAACCGGCCGCAGCGTCAGGCGCGGGCGGAGCTGCCACCGGCGCCTGCGGACCGGCGGGCATCCCCGGCGGCGGTGCCGCATCGGCGTCCATGGGTCGCTGCGCCAGCAGCACGAGGGCCTCCTTGGGGCTGATCTCGCGCTCCTGGACGGCGTGCCAGACGTCGCGCAGATACGACAGCTGGTCGGTGTCCTGCGACCCCTCCGCGGTGGTCGTCGTGTACGGCGGCAGATTCTCGGGACTGGACAGGTGCGGCACCGGCGCGGCGTTCGCCACCGGGACCGGCTTCCCGACCGGGGCCGGCTTCGGATCCACGGGTGGTGGCGGCGGATCGATCGGCGCGGCCGAGAGGTCGACCGGCGCCGTGTCGTCGGCCCACGCGGGCGCTGCCGACGCGACCGGCAGCAGCAACGCTGCGCAGGCCAGACCCACGGCGCGGAATTTGACGCTGTCCAGGATTCTCATGTGTTGCCCTCCCGTCCGTCTCCGGTAACCAATGGTGCTACAGGTGACTGCGGTATTGCTGGGAATTTGCCGGATCAATGTGGTGCGACCGTACGAATCCCCCATCGGGGCCGGCGCCACAACGCACCTGCCGCGGGCGCGTCAGCTACGACGAATAGTGCTGCGCTCATCGGCGGGCATCGGCATTCGCCCAGAATCTGAGCCGAATTATCGGCATAACCTTGCGGCCCCGACCGGCACGCGGTACTAAATTGGAACACGTTGCAGAGTGAGGAGCGTCACATGACGGCACCCAACATCCCAGCCGGATTCGACTTCACGGACCCCGACATCTACGCCCAGCGGCTCCCGGTCGCGGAACTGGCCGAACTACGCCACGTCGCGCCGATCTGGTGGAACGAACAACCCATGGGCAAGGGCGGCTTCGACGACGGTGGCTACTGGGTGGTGACGCGGCACAAGGATGTCAAGGAGGTGTCCCGCCGCAGCGACGTGTTCTCCAGCCAGGCGAAGACCGCCATCCCCCGGTACCAGGACGGCACCGTCACCGAGCAGATCGAGCGCGGCAAGTTCGTGCTGCTGAACATGGACGCACCGCACCACACCCACCTGCGCAAGATCATCTCGCGCATGTTCACGCCCCGCGCCATCGAACTGCTGCGGGACGAATTGAGCCGGCGCGCACAACAAATCGTGCAGGAGGCCGCGACCGCGGGCTACGGCGACTTCGTCGAGCAGGTGTCCTGCGAGCTGCCCCTGCAGGCGATCGCCGGGCTGATGGGCGTGCCCCAGGAAGACCGCAAGAAGCTGTTCCACTGGTCCAATCAGATGGTCGGCGACATGGACCCCGAATTCGCCGGCAACGACGCCATCACCGCGTCGGTCGAACTGATCATGTACGGCATGGCGATGGCCGCCGACCGGGGCGCCAACCCGCGCGACGACCTGGTGACCCGCCTGGTGCAGGCCGACGTCGAGGGCCACAAGCTCTCCGACGACGAGTTCGGGTTCTTCGTCATCCTGCTGGCGGTGGCGGGCAACGAGACCACCCGCAACACCATCACCCAGGGCATGATGGCGTTCGCGGAACACCCCGACCAATGGGAACTCTTCAAGCGGGAACGTCCGGCGACGGCAGCCGACGAGATCGTCCGCTGGGCCACGCCGGTCACCTCGTTCCAGCGCACCGCGACGGAGGACACCGAACTCGGCGGCGTGCCGATCAAGAAGGGCGAACGGGTGGTGATGTTCTACCGGTCGGCCAACTTCGACGAAGAGGTTTTCGAGGACCCGTACACGTTCAACATCATGCGCGACCCCAATCCGCACGTCGGCTTCGGCGGGACCGGCGCCCACTACTGCATCGGGGCGAACCTGGCCCGCATGACCATCGACCTCATGTTCAACGCGATCGCCGACCACATGCCGGACCTGCGTCCGCTCGGTGAGCCCGAGCGCCTGCGGTCCGGCTGGCTCAACGGCATCAAGCACTGGCAGGTCGACTACACCGGCGCTAACGCGAAACCGGCTGTCGCGCACTGACCTTCGACCGGTCGGGATAGTCGAGCAGCGACTGCCAGTAGTCGTCGGACAGCTCCTGGCCCGAGTGCAGCACCATCGCCAGGCCGGTCGCCATCGCAACGCCGAGCAGGCCGAGCCACAAGCCGGTGACGGCGATGACCACCCACAGCACGGTCGTCAGCGCGGGCCACGGCGATACCAGCATCAACACGGGCGCGAAGAAGAAACCGGTACCGACGTACCAGGCCGATCCGGTTCGGTCGGCGGCCATGACCGCCCGCAACCAGACCGGCGGCGCCGGTGTCGACGGCTCGGTTGCGGGGTGGGTGGTGCGCATCTCGATCGCCTCCTGCTGCGTTGTCGGACGATTCGAGACTGTCCCCGTCAGGTAATTGCCGCAATTACCTCTCAGGTAGTCGCCACCAGGTCGTGCAGCCGCGACACTTGACTCGTGACCGTCACCAGCGCCGCCCCGACACATTCGCCGCAACCGTTCGGAGCGCTCATGCGGCAGTGGCGCCAGCGGCGACGCATCAGCCAGCTCGACCTGGCGATCGAGGCCGACGTGTCGGCCCGCCACCTCAGCTTCATCGAGACCGGCCGGTCGACACCGAGCCGCGCCATGGTGCTCAAGCTCGGCAGTGTGCTGAATGTTCCTGCGCGAGAACAGAACCGGCTGCTCCTGGCCGCGGGTCATGCGCCGGTGTACGCCGAGCGGTCGCTCGACGACCCGGAGATGAGCGCCGTGCGCACCGGGATCGATCGCGTGCTCGCCGCATACGAGCCGTTCCCGTGCCTGGCCGTCGACCATCTGTGGAACATCGTCGCGGCCAACGCCGGCATCGCGGTGCTGCTCCAGGGCGTCGCACCCGAGCTGCTGAATCCACCCAACGCCCTGCGCATTTCACTGCACCCGGACGGGCTGGCACCCCGCATCCGCAATCTCGGGCAGTGGCGGCACCACGTGATCGGCCGCCTGCGCCGCGAGGTGGCCGGCAGTGCCTCGACCGAGCTTCACGATCTGCTCACCGAGATCGAGGCCTACCCCGGTGGCGACGTCGAATCGTCCGACCTCGGCGGCGTTGCGGTGCCGCTGGAGATCGACGGTCCCGACGGCGAGGCGCTGACATTCCTCAGCACCGTCACCACATTCGGCACAGCGCTCGACCTGACCGCCGCGGAGTTGAGCATCGAGGCGTTCCTGCCCGCCGACGACGCGACGGCGCAGGCTATCCGCGAAAGCGCTACGCGTTGATGACGATCGGGTCGCCGATGTTCACCTGGTTGTAGTACCACGACGCGTTGTCGGTGCTCAGGTTGATGCAGCCGTGGCTCACGTTCGAATTACCCTGCTGCGCAACGGACCACGGGGCCGCGTGGACGTAGACGCCACCCGAGGTGACCCGCACCGCGTAGTAGACCGTCAGCTTGTAGCCCTCCGGGTCGTTCAGCGGGATGCCGATGGTCCGCGAGTCCATGACCACGGGGCTCTCTTTCGACATGGCCGTGAACGAACCCACCGGCGTGGGGTGCTTGGGCTTACCCATGGACGCCGGCATGGTCTTCACGACCTGGCCGTCGATGCTCACCGTGAAGGTGTGTCCGCTGATGCTCGCGACGCCGAGGGTGGCCGTGGCGGTCTCGAACGACTGCTTGACCCCGCCGACCGACACCGTGATGGACGAGTGCGCCGGCCAGTACGTGGTGGGCGTGAACTGCACCTTGTTGTCCGCGAGCCACGAGAATGTCCCGGCGGGTGCCTTTGTCATCTTCGGCGACGAGAACTCGATGGTCCCCTCGGCGCGGCCCCGGTCGGCCACCGGCCGACCGAAGGTCACCGTGACGGGCATCCCGACCCCGACGGCAGGTCCGCCACTCGGCGTGATCGCGACGACCGGAAGGGACTCGGGCAACGCCGCGACAGCAGCACCCACGGAGCCGCTCAGCATCATCACCGCAGATGCGGCGACAGCCAGCGCATAACGCACAGTTTTGGGCAAGGGGTCCATCCTCCGGTCCGAGATACGTTCACTACATATCGTAGTTCGGCGCCAGGCGTTACTTCGGTTAGCCGCACGCCGTGGGTCCCGACCTCAGGCTTTACTGCGGTGGCGCGGCGGGCTCAGCCGGCGGGGCGACATCGGCCGGCGCCGGAGCCGGCGGCGCCGGGGCCTCGGCCGGTACTGCGACGGCGACCGCGTTCGACGGCATTTCCACCGGCGGGATGTCCGTGGCGGCGGGCGGCGCGTCGGCTGCCGGCAGGCCGTCGGGGTGCGCTGCCGGTTCCGGCTCGACGACGGGAGCCGCCGGCGGCTCGACGACCGGCGCATCGGACAGCGGCGCCTCGACGGGCGCCGACAGCTCGGCCGACGGCTCGGCGGCGGGCGCCACATGCACCGTCGGAGGCTCGGCCGGCGCGACCGCCTGCTCGGCGGCCGCGGGCCGCGGGCTCTTGGTGACGGACGTCGAGGTACCACCGTGCGAGGGCAGGAACTGCAGCGTGACCGCCATCGACACCGATGCCACGAACGCCGTCGATCCCACGGCCAGCATCGCCAGGGGCAGCGCGGGCGAGCTCGACACCTGCTCCCAGCGGGACGAACCGCCCGAACGATGCCGGCCGGCCGGCGCGAAGACAGGTCGCTCGAACTGCTCCTCGAACGCGTCGAAGGTGGGATCCCAGCCGAAATCCTGACCGGCCCATTCGTCGGGGCGCGCCTCGTCACCGAAGTAGTACGGCTCGGACAGTTCGGAATCGCCCGACCGTACCGACACCAGCGCAGCGCCGCGGGCAAGGGCCAAATCCGCTTCTTCCGGCGTGAACACCGGCACCGAGAGCGCATCCTGCAGCCCCGGCAGGATCGCCTCGAAGTTACCGGCGGACCCGATGACCACGAGTGCCTCCGGCTGCCAGTCCGCGCGGGTGAAAACCGCGCTGAGCCAGCTGGTCAGGCCCGCCCGGGAGCCGATGGAGTGGTTGACGGCGGTGTGCACGGCGCCGCTGGCCGCGTGCACGATCATGGTGATCGCGAATTCGGGCTCGATGGTGCAGACCGCGGTGGTCCCACAGCCCAGCGCGTCGGCGATGCCGCGGGCCACGGCCTCGTTGGCCTCCGGGAAGCGCACCGGCACCACGTTGTCGAACCCCGAGTCCGACAGCGACTGCATCAGCATCGAGGCCTCGGCGTCGGCGTCGTCGCTCCACGTCAGCCCGATCGACTTGAGCCGCAGCCCGCGTGTCGCCGCCCGGGCCTCGCTGCGCAGCACGGCGGCGGTGGCATCACCGGAATTCATGATCTCGACGGCGTCGTGGTCCATGGTGAACCCGTCGACGTCGTTGCCCTCCACCAGGACGAGGCCGATGGACGACGGAGTCATGGCCAAACCGAGCACCGCGTCCACGCAAACAACCCCTTCAAAAAACGCACGGCGGCGACGCACGACCGGCGATGACGCGCGCTTCGGCGTGCGGGAACTATCCGGAATCGTGGTGAGACAAGCCACCCTTTGACCGGTGACCTTACCCGTTATCTGGGCCACAATGCACCCGTCCGCAAGCCACCGACCTGCGATGATTTGCCAGTTGTCCACGGCGCTGTGTTCAAACCGTTATCAGTATTAGCCATCTTCACGACCGCCGCTCGGCGTGGCCCGCTCGCCACCGCGAAGTTTGACGCGAGCCAGATGAGGTAATCCAGTGGCCTAGTTGTGACCTGTCGCTGCCTGATCCTGTGACGGGGCGGAGCGAGAATTGTGAACAAGACCGGCCAGGAGGTCAACATCATGACGGCACCGCCACTCACCCAGCCCACCGTGGTGTCCCATGGCGTGGTCGGCGTTCATGTCCGCGGCCTCGGCTGCTCCTACGCGACGTGCACCTGCGGCTGGACCGCGCGGCCCCGGCACCTGCGGGCCTCTGCCGAGCAGGACGCCTGGGCCCACTCCATCGAATCCGGCTGCGCCCTCGCCTTTCCCCTCGTCAACCGCTAGCGCGTCACCGCACGGCGCGATCTTGCGCAGCGGGCCAGGTCGTAACACAGTGGGTTATGACCGAACAGTGGATTAAAGGATGCGCAGTGCAGCGGATCTCCTTCCGCGACGGACTGGTGCTGGACCTGGAGGACTACAACGAGCTCGTCATCTCGGCACCGCTGGCCCTGACCCTGCCTGCCACCGAGACCGACCCGCAGGAAGTCGTCGCGATCAACCCTGCCGACGTGCGCAAGCAAGAGCGGCCGTTGTTCGATTTCGCCGGCCAGAAGTGCACACACGCCGAATGGGATGACAACGGCAGCCTGCATCTGGCGTTCGCCGACGGACACCGCATCGACGTGCCCACCGATCAGGAGCACACCTCGTGGGAGCTCTACGGCAAGCACCACGGCTATGCCGCGTGCCTGCCGCACGGGCGGGTGCGGGTGGTCCGGCACGATCTGCCGGACGACGAGACCGTCAACAGCTGACCGGGCCGGCCGCTCACCCGAAGGTGTAGTCCTCCGGGTCGACGGTCCGTGTCCAGGTCCAGTAGTCGACCAGACGCCACGGGCTGAGCGTGTAGATGTCGCCGTCGGCGTTCTTGTAGAACGAGTGCCGGATGGACGGCTGCGACCACACCATGGTGCGCATCTCGGCCTGGCTGCGCTGCACCCAGTCGTCGAGCATCTCGGGCCGCGGTTCCATCCACGTCCCGTGTCCGGCCAGCAGCAGGTCCAAACACTCTGAGATGTAACGCATCTGGCATTCCGAGTGGAAGATCAGGCTGCCGCCACTGGCGAGGTTGGTGCCGGGACCGTACATGCAGAAGAAGTTCGGGAATCCCGGGACCGTGATACCGACATACGCGGTGGGCCGTTCACCCCACTGCTCGGCCAGTACGCGGCCGTCACGCCCGACGACGGTCATGGGCCACAAGACCTTGCCGGCGTGAAAACCGGTGGCGTACACGATCACATCGGCCCGATGGCGCTGCTCGTCGGCCGTCACGACGGCGTCGTGCTCGATGCGCGCGATGGGTGTGCGGATCAGTTCGACGTGGTCCTGTGTGAGGGTCTGGAGCCAACTTCCGTTGTCCTGCAACGTGCGTTTGCCGGTGGCCGGGTAGTCCGGGATGACCTTGGCCAGCAGGTCCGGGTTGTCACCGATCTGGCCTTTGATCCACTCGGTGAACATGATTCGGGTGACATCGTTGATCTCGCTCACCGCGCGTTGCTGATCGGGATAGTCCGGGTCGACGCGGGCCGCGGCCAGACCTTTGTCGCAGCCGGGCCAGAACAGCAGGAAGCGGTACCAGCGGCCGTAGAACGGCAGGTGCCTCAGCGCCCACTTGACGCCGTCGCCGACCATGGCGTGGTAGTTGGGGTTGGGGAACATCCATTGCGCGGTGCGCTGAAAGATGTTGAGCGAAGCGACTTTCCCGGCGATCGACGGCGCGATCTGGAAGCCGCTGGCGCCGGCGCCGACCATCGCGACATGCTTGCCGGTGAGGTCGACGTCGTGATCCCACTGCGCCGAGTGGAATGCCGGGCCCGCGAAATCATCGCGTCCCGAGATGGCCGGCAGGTAAGGACGATTGAGTTGCCCGACGGCGCTGATGACGGCGCGCGCCGACACCGTCTCAACCGTTCCGTCCGCGGTGCGGACAGCCACCTGCCATGTCGCGGTGGCCTCGTCCCACGTCGCGCCGGTGACCTCGGTCTCGAACCGGACGTGCGGGCGGATGCCGTACTTGTCCAGGATGCGTTCGAAATACGCCTGTAGTTCCGGTTGTTCGGCGAAGAACTGCGTCCAGTGGTCGCTGGGTTCGAAGCTGTAGCAGTAGAAGTGATTTCCGACATCGACGCGGGCGCCGGGATAGCTGTTGTGCCACCAGGTGCCGCCGACCCCGGCAGCGCGTTCGATGATGGTGAACGGAATTCCCGCCTCTTTCAGGCGGATACCGGCGAGGAGTCCCGATTCGCCACAGCCGATGACGAGGACCGGAAAATCCGCGGCCGATTCGGTGTCACGCCCCGCCGCCCCGGCTCGGACATCCGTCCCGTCGAGCTCCATCTCCTCCAGCACCATCGGCACGTACTCGTCGGGCACCGGTTCGCAGACCAGCCACTCCATCATCTCCTTGAGCAGCTCCGCGCCGATCGGTTCCGGCTCGGGACAGCCGCGGTCACGGTAGTCGGCGATAACCTGCAGAGCCAGGGTGCGTACCGCGGCTTTGTCGCCCTCGGACATGTAGCCCTGGACCTCGTTGAGGAACAGCCCGGCAGGGCGCAGGGCACCGCGGATCAGCTCCGGATCACCGGACATGTGCACCAGCGACAGCATCAGCGTCGGGATGCTGACGTCCAGCAGAGCACGGGCGATGTCCTCGTCGGAGGTCGTAAACGGTTGTCCTGCATGTGGGTTGCGCACCACAAGGAACTATCACGTCCAACGGAATGTTCGCAGCCGATTCTCCCGCGGTGCGGTACAGCCGGGCTTTACGCTCCGAAGATGGCCATCGCGTTACTCGAGAACGGCGTACCCCCGGCGGACCTCGCACTGTCCGACATCGACCTCGGTTCGATCAAGTTCTGGGGCCGGCGCGATGCGATCCGGGACGGCGCGTTCGCCACGCTGCGGCGCGAGGCACCCATCGCCTTCCACGGCGAGCTGGCCCAGGAGGGGTTCGAAACGGGCCCCGGCCACTGGGCGTTGACGCGGTACGACGACGTGTTCTTCGCCAGCCGTCACCCGCACATCTTCAGCTCCGCCGACGGCATCACGATCCCCGAACAAACGCCGGAATTGGCCGAGTATTTCGGCTCGATGATCGTCATGGACGACCCGCGGCACACGCGACTGCGCAACATCGTGCGCAGTGCGTTCACCCCGAAAGTGGTGGCGCGGACGGAGGCGTCGGTACGCAACCGGGCCCGCAGCCTGGTCGAGTCCATGATCGAGCGGCACCCGGACGGGCACGGCGACATCGTGGCCGACCTGGCCGGTCCCCTGCCGCTGCAGATCATCTGCGACATGATGGGCATCCCGGAGCCGGATCACGAACGGATCTTCCACTGGACCAACATCATTCTCGGGTTCGGCGATCCCGATCTGACCACCGACTACGAGGAGTTCTTCCGGTGCGCCATGGACATTGGCGCCTACGCCACCGCTCTGGCCGATGATCGGCGCAGCAATCCCCACGACGACCTGACCACTGCCCTGGTGCAGGCCGAGGTCGACGGCGAACGACTGACCTCGAGCGAGGTGGCGTCATTCTTCATCCTGCTGGTGGTCGCGGGGAACGAGACGACGCGCAACGCGATCAGCCACGGGGTCCTGACGCTGAGCCGGTTCCCCGACCAGCGGGACCAGTGGTGGGCCGACTACGACGCGGTGGCGCCCACCGCCGTCGAGGAGATCATCCGCTGGGCCTCCCCCGTCGTCTACATGCGCCGGACCTTGACGCAGGACTTCGATCTGTCCGGCGTGAAAATGCAAGCCGGGCAGAAGGTTACGCTGTGGTACGGCTCGGCCAACCGCGACGAGGCGAAATTCGACCGGCCCTGGCTGTTCGACGTGCACCGCAACCCCAATCCGCACCTGGGCTTCGGCGGCGGTGGCGCACACTTCTGTCTGGGTGCGAACCTGGCCCGCCGGGAGATCGCCGTGGCGTTCGAGGAGATTCACCGCCGGGTGCCCGACCTGACGGCCACCGACGAGCCCGACCGGCTGTGGTCGCAGTTCATCCACGGCATCAAGCGCTTGCCGGTCAGCTGGACGCCGCCGCGCTGACCGGTTACTGGACGATCAGGACACCGACCATCCCGGGGTGATACACGCAGTAGTACGGATAGCGGCCCGGTGCCGTGGGTGCGGTGAAGGTGGCTTGCGCATTGCCGCCGACCTTGACGTCGAACTGTCCCTTCACCTTTGACGTCACGGTGTGCGCGACGTCGTCGCTGTTCACGACGGTGATCTTTGCGCCGGGCGGCACGGTCAGCGGGTCGCCGAAGTTGAGCGCGGTGATGGTGATGGCCGGCCCCTGCACCGGACCGGTCACCGGTACGGCGCTGGTTGTCGGGGTGCTGTTGGGTGCCGGGGCCGGAGCCGAACACGCTGCGGTCACTGCCGCGGCGAGTGCCGCTGCCACGAGCAGAGCCGGGATGCGCGTCGTCGTCATGCCAGGTACCTCTGCAGCCAGGACTGCGTCTGTGTCCAGGCGTCGGCGGCCGCGGTGGGGTTGTACCGCTGGCCCGAGTCGTTGAAGAACGCATGATCGGCGTCGGGCTCGACGACGATCTGATGGACCATGCCGGCCTGCTCGAGCGCGGCTGCCGCGGCGTCCTTGCTCGCCGTCACGCGCGCGTCCTTGGCGCCGTAAAAGGCCAGCACCGCAGCCTGTTTCGAGCCGGCGAAGTCGTGCGGGTCGGGCAGCGGACCGTAGAACGGCAACGCCGCCGCCAGCCTCGGCTCGCCGGCGGCCAGGAGCTGCCACGTGAGCCCACCGCCGAAGCAGAATCCGAGCACCGCGAGCTTCATGCCGGGCGCCCGCCGCTGCAGTTCGTCGAGCCCGGACCGCAGGTCGGCGATGAACTGGTCCGGCGGAATCTTGCCCAGCGCCGCGGTGGCCTCGGCCGGATCGGTGAAGGCCGCGGTGCCGCCTTGCGCCGACAACAGGTCGATGCCCAGCGCCGAGTACCCGATACCGCCGAAGCGGCCGACTACCGACCGCACCCAATCGGTCAGGCCCTTGTTCTCGTGGATCACCAGGACGGCACCGCGCGGCTGGGCGGCCGCGGCCCAGGACCCCTGCAGCTTGCCGTCGGCCCAGGTGATCGGTTCGGGCTGGATTGCGTTCTCCATACCGGGCGGTGGGCCGGGCGCGATCGACGGCTTGCCCGACGACGTGCTCGACGTGGTGGCCGCGGTGGGGCCTCGATTCTCACCGCATGCCGCGATCAGCGCACTGGCGGCCGCAGTGCCCACGCCCAGCAGCGCGAGCCTGCGCAGCGCCTCACGACGGGACAGCAATCCGTCGACGTGGTCGGTGGCGATTTCCTCGGCGATGTACCGCTGCAAGGGGGTCACCCGAGCCAGTATCCGCCCTGATCCTGAGCGTCGTCACAAGGTTTCCCCAGGACGAGTAGACATTTTTTGGAAAGTGTTCACTTTTTCATTGACATGGGCCTGACCGGCACGCTTCTATAGTTAGGTGACCTCTGCAACGACGTTCGACACGATCATCGCGGGCGGCCGTTGGTTCGACGGAACCGGCGCGCCTTCCGCGGTCCGGGACATCGGAATCCGCGACGGACACGTCGTGGCGATCGGCGTGGACCTGGATGACACCGGGTGCCCGAACGTCGTCGACGCCACCGGCAAATGGGTGACGCCCGGCCTGTTGGACATCCACACGCACTACGACGTCGAGGTGCTGGCCGGCCCCGGCCTGGCCGAGTCGCTGCGGCACGGCGTGACCACCGTGATGCTCGGTTCCTGCTCGCTGTCCACGGTGCACGTCGGCGGTGAGGACGCCGGTGACCTGTTCGGCCGGGTGGAGGCCATCCCGCGCGACCACGTCATCACCGCCGTCGACGAGAACAAGACCTGGGACACCGCAGAGGGTTACGTCACCGCGCTCGAGGACCGGCCGCTCGGGCCGAACGTGGCAGCCTTCATCGGCCACTCCGACATGCGCACCGCCGTCATGGGTCTGGACCGCGCCACCCGCAAGGACGTGCGTCCCACCCGCGGCGAGCAGGCCGAGATGGAGCAGATGCTGGCGGCCGCGCTGCAGGCCGGATTCGTCGGAATGTCTTCGCAACAGCTGCTTTTCGACAAGATCGACGGCGACACCTGCCGGTCCCGAACCCTGCCGTCCACCTATGCCAAGGCGCGCGAGCTCCGCCGGCTCAAGACGCAGCTGCGTCGCTCGGGCCGCATCCTGCAGTCGGGTCCGGACCTGCAGAACCCACTGAACCTGGTGTCGCAGTTGGCCCAGTCGCTCGGCCTGTTCCGCGAGAACCTCAAGACCAGCCTGCTGTCGGCCGCCGACATCAAGGCCAATCCGTACGCCATCACCATCATGGGTCCGGTCGCCCGGCTGGTGAACAAGCTCGGCGGCAACTTCCGGTGGCAGCACCTGCCGGTGCCGTTCGAGGTGTACGCCGACGGCATCGATCTCGTGGTGTTCGAGGAATTCGGTTCGGGCGCAGCGGCTTTGCACCTGCGCGACGAGGTCGAGCGCAACGACCTGATGCGCAACGACGAGTACCGTCGCCAGTTCCGCAAGGACTACGAGAACAAGTTCGGCGTGCGCGTGTGGCACCGCGACTTCTTCGACGCCGAGATCGTCGGCTGCCCCGACGCATCCCTCGTCGGCAAGACGTTCGGTCAGGTCGGCGTCGACCGCGGGCTGCATCCGGTCGATGCCTTCCTCGATCTGGTGCTCGAATACGGCCGCGATGTCCGCTGGCGCACAACGATTTCCAACCACCGCCCCGAGGTGCTGAAGAAGCTGGCCCGCGACCCCGGCATCCAGCTCGGTTTCTCCGACGCCGGCGCGCATCTGCGAAACATGGCCTTCTACAACATGGGCCTGCGCCTGCTGCGGCACGTGCGCGACGCCGAGCGCGCCGGTACGCCCTTCCTGTCCGTCGAGCAGGCCGTGCACCGGCTCACCGGTGAACTCGCCGACTGGTACCGCCTGGACGCCGGGCATCTGCGCGTCGGCGACCGCGCCGACCTCGTTGTCATCGACCCCGAGCGGCTGGACGATTCGCTCGACGCCTACGCCGAGGACCCCGTCGAGCAGTACGGCGGGCTGTCCCGCATGGTCAACCGCAACGACGCCACCGTCGCCGCGGTGTTCGTCGGCGGCCGGCAGGTCGTGCGCGACGGCGTGCCGACCGATCTGGTCGGCACCACCCGCACGGGCCGCTTCCTGCGGTTCGCCCGTCAGACCCCTGCTCTGCCCGTCGCCAAGGAAGGTGAGTTCGCCAGTGTCGGTTGAGGATACGGTCCACGGTCTGTGGCAGGCGCTGTCGGCGCGCGATTGGGAGCGGCTGAAGGATTTCGTGTCCGACGACTGCATCTACCTGGACATGCCGGTGGGGCCGGCCGCCGCCGCGCGCGGGCCCGAGGACATCGTCAAGCGGCTCAAGATCGGCCTGGAGCCGCTGGCTTCGTACGAGAACTTCGACGGCCTGTTGCTGACTAACGGCGCCGACGCCATGTACGAGCACCACGAGGAATGGCATTGGGAGACCGGGGAATCCGCGATCCTCAAGTTCGTCACCGTGCACCGCGTCGAGAACGGCAAGGTGACGCTGTGGAAGGACTACTGGGACATGGGTGCGCTGTCGAACTTCGCGCCGCCGTCCTGGCTGGAGAACTTCGCGACCGCCGACATGTCGTGGATCTTCGACGCGACGGGCCTGGTCTAGACCTCGCTCAGAGGGTGATCTTGCAGGCCTGACCGATGTCGAGGGTCCGCAGCATGCGGCCCATGCCGAGCCACATGGCGCACGACAGCGCCAGGTCGGTCAGCAGCTCGTCGCTGAAATGCTCTGCGGCACGGGCCCAGAAGTCCTCGTCGTCGCGCAGCCCGGTGTGGTCGGAGGCGAACCGGTAGGCGAACTCGGCGGCGATGCGCTCCTGCTCGGAGTAGCCCGGCCAGGTCTGCCACACGCCGGCGTGGTTGTAGAGGTCTTCGTCGACGCCCTCCGCCTCGGCCGCCGAATCGCGGGTGTTCTGACACACCACGCACTCGTTGTCGAGGGCGATCACCACACGGGCCAATTCGCGCACGCGCAGCGGCAGGCGGCCCTTGGTGTAGACGGCGTTGGTGAAACCCGCCATGGCCGTGCCGATGTCGGGTGACTTGACCACCCAGGCGGTTACGTCTTCGTCGGTGAAATCTCCGATTCGGCTCACTTTTCGCACGCTACGCCAAAACTGAAACAAGTTCTAGTTTTTTGGCGGACGAATTCAGCGCGAACGACAACGGCCCCGCCCCGAAGGGCGAGGCCGCGTCCGAGCGGTACCCGTTACGACGGCGGGCGCGACACGCACTGTGCCGCGTAGAGCTGCTCGCCGAGCTTGTCCATCAGCTCCAGCTGCGTTTCCAGGTAGTCGATGTGGCCTTCCTCGTCGGCGAGGATGGCCTCGAAGATGTTGGCGCTCGTCGCGTCGCCTTTCTCGCGGCACATGATGATGCCCGGCTTCAGCCGGGTGACCACCTCGTACTCGATGGCCAGGTCGGCCTCGAACTGCTCGCGCAGGGTCTGTCCGACGCGCAGCGAGAACAACCGCTGGTAATTGGGCAGGCCGTCCAGCAGCAGAATGCGGTCGGTGAGCGTCTCCGCGTGGCGCATTTCCTCGAACGACTCTTCACGGGTGTGCTTGGCCAATTCCGTGAAGCCCCAATTGTCCTGCATTTTCGAATGCAGGAAGTATTGGTTGATCGCGGTGAGTTCACTGGTCAATTGCTCGTTGAGCAGCTTGAGGATTTCGGGGTCGCCTTGCATTTCGGCTCCTTTAACACCATCGGGGCTGGGTCAAGTGTCACGGGCGCGGAACAACGACGCGCCGGTTTCCAACCTAGTCCAGCGCCTCCCATAGGGCGACGGGATTGACCCCGCGTTTCCCATCCGATTCGGCCGCGTATCCCAGGTATCGAGATCCGGGACTTCGCCACTGGCCAGCGGCTATGGACTGGCTGCCCTAAGTAAGGTTAGACTGCACTAACCCCCGCGACGCCCGTCGCGGTCCCCGGCGAACCTATGGAATGGCAGGACCCGATGAGCGAGCAGCCGCTGCATTCGCTCATTCTTGCCGCCGATTATCGCGTCGATGATGTGGAATCGATGTGGGAGCGGCTGAAATCGCACCGCTCAATTCTCACCGAACTCTCCGCACACCACGTCGTGGTGTATTCGTCACTTTGGGAACCGGGACGGGTATTGGCCACCGTCGGCATCCGTAATGCGAATTCCGTCCGCGAAGTTCTGCGTTCGCCCGCGATATTCGAATTCTTCGACACCTCCGGCGTGGACGACATCCCCGCGGTCTTCGCCGGCGAAGTGGTCGAGAAGATCGATCTCGCCACGCCACCACCGGGCCAGCATTCGGTCGCGTCCGTCGTCGTCGGCGTCGTGACCGCGGTCGAGGACGTCCCCGCGTTGATGGACAAGGTGCACGACGCCGCCGCCCGGTTCCGGGACGCCGGCGTGTGCAAGGTCTGGGTATACCGGGCCTTCGACGACGGCCACGAGGTGCTGATCCTGCAACAGATCGAGAACGAGGCCGCCGCCCGCCGCTGGATCGATCACCCCGACGCCGCCGCCGAATGGATGTCGGCCGCCGGATTCGGCGTCTACCCAACCGTTTTCGTCGGAACCCTGGCCCACATCACGTCAATCGACGAGGCGGCCGACTGATGTTCGTCTGTCTGTGTACCGGGGTGACGAGCCAGGTCGTCACCGAACTCGTCGAGGGTGGCGCGACCACGTCGAAGCAGATCGCCGAGAAGTGCGGCGCCGGCCTCGACTGCGGCCGCTGCCGCCGCACCGTGCGGGCAATCATCGAAGCGGCCCGCACCGACTGCCCGGTCCACAAGGCGGGTTAGCGCTACCCCTTGCGCCCCACGAAGGCGGTCAGCGCGTCTGCGTTGGCGGCGCCGCCGAGCAACTCGGCGAACTGGCCCGACTCGCGCTGCGTCGCCGCGGCAATCGCCTCACGGGTCGGTTCCACCATCGCGTGCTTGACGGCCATGAGGCTCGAAAGCGGCCGCGACGCAATGATTTCCGCATGACGACGGGCCTCGGGCAACAGGTCGTCGGGCGCACACACCCGCCACACCAGACCCATGCGCAGGGCTTCCTCGGCGCTCACCCATTCCGAGGACAGCAGCAGCCAGGCGGCGTTCTGCCGGCCCATCAACCGCGGCAACAGGTATGACGACGCCGCCTCCGACGCCACGCCCAGGCTGGTGAACGGGCATTTGAGCCGCGCCGTCGTCGACATGAACGCCAGATCGGCGTAGCCGAGGATCGTGGTGCCGATACCCAGGCCGACCCCGTTCACCGCACAGATCAACGGCTTCGGAAACGCCGTCAGCGCCTCGATCAGGCCGGGAAAGCCGTACTCCCCCATCTGATATTCGGGGTTGGTGACCATCTCCTGCATTTCGACCAGGTCGTTGCCGGCGCTGAATGCCCGGCCGGCGCCGGTGAGCAGGACCACCGACACCTCCGGGTCGGCCGCGGCCTCCTTCAACGCGATCGTCGTCGCGTCGTAGAGCGCCTCGCTGAACGCGTTGAGCGCGTCGGGCCGGTTGAGGGTCAGGGTCCGGACCCGGTTGGTGTCGTCGATCTGAACGAGCGCGGCGGGGTCGGTCACAGGTTGTCTCCAAACGGGTTTCGCATGATGTAGCGGCTGGTGGGCACGGTGTCGATGCTGACGTTGGCGCCGAAGGCCGACGTGCTGGCGGCCATCTTGCCCGCGCGGTCGGCCAGGTCGGCATCGTCGGCGGCGCCGAAGAAGGCATGCAGGCTCGTGGTCGCCTCCATGGGGAACAGCTCCTCGACGATGGCGCCGAGCTGCGGGGCGTCGGGCGCCAGCGAGCGCACCACCGCGTTCTGCGTGTAACCGAACGTGGACTGGGTGTCGATGGCCACCTGCGTGTGGTCGATGTGCCAGCGACGGAACCACTCTCGCTCGTCCAGGCCGTCGGGGCGGCGCAGCAACGCGACGTTGGCAAGGCCCGTGGTGCGCTCCCCGACAACGATCGCCGGGCCGGCCATCGGGACCGACTCGGTGACCAGATATGCGGCCAGCTCGGCACATTCGGCCCGCAGCCGATCCAGCACCGCGGTCATCTGCGCGCCGTAGTACTGCTGCGTCCACACGCTGACCACCGCGACGACGGGCGGCTCGAGCGTCGTCAGCAGCATCAGCGAGTCCCGGACCGCGCCGTCCTTGACGTTGACCGCCAATCCGGGCACCCCGAGCGCCAGCAACTCCTCGGCGACCTCGGTGCGCAGCCGCTCGCACCAGGCGTCGTCGGCGGTGTCACGCCGCAGCGTGACCATGACCTTCTCCATCGAATCTCCCCGTCAGTCCCGCGCCCAGCGCGGCGTGATGAATACGCCCTCGGCCTCCACCGTGATGCCCTCGGCATCGGCGATGTGCCCGACGGCATAGGTCTTGATGCCCTCGGTCCGCACGATGCGGGCCTCGGTGTGCAGATCGCCGAGCCGTGTCATGCGCCGGTAGCGCATGGTGAGGGTGCCGGTGAGCCGCGGTTGTCCCGGCAGGCTTGCCCCCTCGCCGAGGACGTGGTCGAGGATCATCGCCGACACCCCGCCATGAACGTGGCCCGGCGGGCCTTCGTACGCGGCGCCCAGACGGAAGTCGGCCGACACGCTGCCGTCGGCAGCCCGGATGAGGACCACGGGCGGCGCGATCGGGTTTCGAACCCCGATCACCGCATTGCCCCAGGGCATTTCACTGCCCTGCGCGCCGAACCTGATGCCGAACGAACCCTCGAGCTGCTGCGCGCGGAGCTGGGCGGTGGCGGCGTCGATCTCGGCCTGCACGGCGGCGATGGCCGCGGCTCCGACCTCTGTCCGGATGGTGGCATCGATGAGCTCGCGTACGGACTGCGTGAGCGGTTCGTAGACGGCTCGCATCCGCGCCACCTCGTCGGCGCTCAGCTTCTGAATGGTGTCCTCGAGCACCCTTGAACTAGAACACGTTCTAATCAGGCTGTCGAGGGTGGGGTCCCATTGCCTGCGCGGCAACGGTTTTCGCCACGACGGCGGCGATTCCCGGCGGGCAGATCGCCGCCGTGGATCACTACGGCCGCAGCAACGGCGAAACGCAATTGCAGCAAATCCAATACGCGAACCCCGGGAACGGATTTACCGAGACCGGCGGTACACCCCTCGACTCTCGCGACGCGGCGGCGCACAGCGCGGTACGGGTCCCCAAATTAACACCTCGGCAACCCGGCCGAAACTCTTCTACCAGCTAGATAGCCCGGGGCGGTACCACATCGCCGAATCGCCGCGACGCACATTTGCCAAACATCCGCCCCTTGCGCCGGAATGCTGTACATCGTCACAGCCGCCGATTAGAGTCTCGACACAGGCGCCGCCGGTGTTCGCGTAGCAAATTTCGATGGACAACGCGGCAATGCGATCCCGGATACTGCGGGCGAGCCGGCGGGATCCGGTTGTAAAGGAGTTCAGGACGATGCGGATCGATCCGTTCGCTGGCTATCAGGTTTCACAGGTGACCGTCGTCGACTCGTATGAAGTCGTCCATGCCGGCATCGCGGCCTGGCTCCGCGACGACCACGCGCTCTGCGCGACCCCGACGTCCTACTACGCCGACACCGAGGAGTTCCTGCGACGTCACCCCGTTCCCGAAGACGACGCCCAGGTGGTCGTCCTGGGACTGAGGGCGGACGAAGCGAACAGTCTCGCCGCTGTCCGCGACCTCACCAACCGCGGCTACCACGTCGTGGTGTACTCGCATCTCACCGACCGCGACGTCATCCGCACCGCGATCGACTCGGGCGCCCGGACCTACCTGATGCAGACCGCAGGACGGGAGCACCTGCTCAAGGCCATCCGGGCCGCCGTCACCCCGTTCCCCTACGTGGGCCCGAACGTGGCAGCCGCTCTCGACGACCGGGACTTCTGCCTGCGCCCGGTACTGGCACCACGGGAGCAGGAGGTACTGCTGGCGTGGTTCCGGACGGACAGCAAGGAACTCGTCGCCCAGCAGCTGTTCCTGGCGCCCAGTACCGTGCGCACCCATCTGCAGCGCATCCGGGCCAAATACATCGCCGCCGGCCGCCCGGCCGGCACCAAAGCCGCGCTGGTCGCGCGCGCCATCCAGGATCGGATCATCAGTATCGACGATCTGTGACTCCGTAAACTCCGTGCCATGACCGTCACCGCCGATGATCTGCGCCACCTGAACCGCTGCGTCGAGCTGGCCCGTGAGGCGCTGGAGGACGGCGACCAACCGTTCGGCTCGCTCCTGGTGGACGCCGACGGTGTCGTGGTCTTCGAAGACCGAAACCGGGTGTCCGGCGGAGACCAGACCCAGCACCCCGAATTCGCCATCGCCCGTTGGGCGGCAACCAATCTCGATCCCGCTCAGCGCGCCGCAGCGGTGACCTACACCTCCGGTGAACATTGCCCGATGTGCTCGGCCGCGCACGCCTGGGTGGGCCTGGGCCGCATCGTCTACGCGACGTCGTCGGCGCAACTGGTCGGCTGGCTCGGCGAGTGGGGCGCCGCGCCCGCCCCCGTTGCGGCGCTGCCCATCTCGGCCGTCGCGCCCGGCGTGCCGGTCGACGGCCCCGTCGCGGAACTCGCCGGCACCATGAAGGGGTTGTACGAAGCGTGCTTCCGGCCGTGAGCGCCGTTCCGAGTCTCAACTGTTAGCCAACTGCTATGTCTCTCTTCGGCATCGGTCCATGGAACCTCGGCGTCCTGGTGCTTCACTTGTAATCACGGGAGCCTGCCGTTACCCCCGAGACGGCAGGCTCCCGCTTTTGGCGGCCACTCAGGATCACCACATACTGTCGTCGCCGTGAGCCAGGCACAGTCCATGAGACCGATCATCCGCGGCGTCCTGCTGGACATCGCTCCGCCACTGATCGCGTACTACGGACTGCGGGCCGCGGGCGTCTCCGAATATGTGGCCCTGCTCACCGCCACGGTGTTGGCCGGCGGCAAGGTCGCCTACGACGCGATCAGCGCTCGCCGTCTCGACCCGTTCGCGGGCTTTCTCATGCTCAACTTCGGGCTGAGCCTGGCCGTCGGCGTCAGCACGTCGGATCCGCGAATGCTGCTGGCGGGCAACACGTTGGTGGGCGGCCTCGGCGGCCTGATCTTCCTCGGCAGCTGCGTGGTCGGCACGCCGCTCACCCAGGTCGTGTCGGAGCGCGTTCAGACCGGAGAACAGGACACCAGCCCGGCCGCGGTCGCCTACCGGCGGCGGGTGCACATTCTGCTCTCAGCGATGTGGGGCGTCGGGTTGCTCCTCGGCAGCGCACTCCATCTGGCGGTCATCTTCTCCATGTCGGTCGACGCTGCCAACGCCCTGACCTCGGTGTTGTCGCTTGCCACCACCGGCCTGCTGATGACGGCGACGTTCGTGGTCGGCAGGCGGGCCGCGGCACGCTGGGAACAGCGCGGTCAGCGCGAGCCGAGGAGCGCGGAACAAATCGAGACCCCCAAAGGTTGAGCGCAGGAGATTCAACTTTGGAGGTACGGATGTCTGACGCCACAACAGCGCCCATCGCTGTTCCCGTCCTGTTTGTCACCGAGCCGATCGTCCTGCCGGGCATGGTCGTGCCCATCGAACTCGATGAGGCCGCACGTGCCGCGGTCGACGCGGCCCAGGCCGCCGCAGCCGCCGGCGAGGCCGGGACGCTGCTCATCGCGCCCCGCCTCGACGACCGCTACCCCACCCACGGCGTCCTGGCGTCGATCGTCCAGGTCGGCCGCGTGCCCAGTGGCGGAACCGCCGCCGTCGTCCGCGGTGAGCGGCGCGCACACATCGGGTCCGGCACATCCGGCCCGGGCAGTGCGCTGTGGGTCCTGGTCGACGAGATCGCCGAGACCGAGGCGACCGAGGAAACCCGCACCCTGGCAGCCGAATACAAGAAGCTGCTGCTGGCCATCCTGCAGCGCCGGGAGGCGTGGCAGATCGTCGACGCGGTCAACCAGATCAGTCAGCCGTCGGCACTCGCCGACACCGCGGGCTACGCGTCCTACCTGACCGACGTGCAGAAGCGCGAGCTGCTGGAGACCTCAGATGTGAGTCGTCGCCTCCGCCGGCTGATCGAGTGGACGGGCGAGCACCTGGCCGAGGTCGAGGTGAACGACAAGATCGCCGAGGACGTCCGCGCCGGAATGGACAAGCGGCAGAAGGAATTCCTGCTGCGCCAGCAACTGGACGCCATCCGCAAGGAACTGGGTGAGCTGGACGGTAGCACCGGGGCCGAGGAGCCCGCGGACTACCGGACCCGCATCGAGGCGGCCGATCTACCTGAGAAAGTGCGGGAGGCGGCGCTGCGCGAGGTCGGCAAGCTGGAACGGTCCAGCGAGCAGACCCCCGAGGGCGGCTGGATCCGGACCTGGCTGGACACCGTGCTGGAGCTCCCGTGGAACGAGCGCACCGAGGATTCGACGGATCTGAAGGCCGCCAGGGAGATCCTGGACGCCGATCACCACGGGCTGGACGACGTGAAGGATCGCATCGTCGAGTACCTGGCGGTGCGGGCCCGCCGCGCCCAGCGCGGTATGGCGGTCGTCGGCGGCCGCGGCTCCGGCGCCGTCATGGTGCTGGCCGGGCCTCCCGGCGTCGGTAAGACGTCGCTGGGCGAGTCGGTGGCGCGTGCGCTGGGTCGCAAGTTCGTCCGCGTCGCACTGGGCGGTGTGCGCGACGAGGCGGAGATCCGCGGACACCGGCGCACCTACGTCGGTGCGCTGCCGGGCCGCGTCGTGCGTGCCATCGGTGAGGCCGGTTCCATGAATCCGGTTGTGCTGCTCGACGAGATCGACAAGGTGGGCTCGGACTACCGCGGCGATCCGGCGGCGGCGCTGCTGGAGGTCCTGGACCCGGCGCAGAACCACACGTTCCGCGACCACTACCTGGACCTGGATCTGGACCTGTCCGATGTGGTGTTCCTGGCGACGGCCAACGTCATCGAGAACATCCCCAGCGCCCTGCTGGACCGCATGGAACTGATCACGCTCGACGGCTACACCGAGGACGACAAGGTCGCCATCGCGCGGGACTACCTGCTGCCCCGGCAGGCCGAACGGGCGGCGTTGACCACCGACGAGGTGACGGTGACGGACGCGGCGCTGCGCAAGATCGCCGCGGACTACACCCGCGAACCGGGCATGCGGCAGTTCGAGCGACTACTGGCGAAGGCGCTGCGGAAGGTGACGACCAAGCTGGCCACCGGCGTCGAGTCGGTCACCGTGGATGAACCGGATCTGGTCGATTACCTGGGCCGTCCGCGGTTCATGCCGGAGTCTGCGGAGCGCACCGCGGTGCCGGGCGTGGCGACCGGCCTGGCCGTCACGGGTATGGGCGGCGATGTGCTCTACATCGAGGCCGGATCCAACGACGGTGAACCGGGTCTGCAATTGACCGGTCAGCTGGGCGACGTGATGAAGGAATCGGCGCAGATCGCGCTGTCGTACGTGCGGTCGCACGCGGCGGAGCTGGGCGTCGATCCGAAGGCACTGGATCGCCGCATCCACGTCCACGTGCCCGCGGGCGCGGTGCCCAAGGACGGTCCGTCCGCGGGTGTGACGATGGTGACCGCGCTGGTCTCCATGGCCACCGGACGGCACGTGCGTTCCGACGTCGGGATGACGGGCGAGGTCACGCTGAACGGGCGCGTGCTGCCCATCGGCGGGGTCAAGCAGAAGCTGATGGCGGCCCAACGTGCCGGGCTGACAACGGTTTTCATCCCGTCACGCAACGAGCCGGATCTGGACGAGGTCCCGGCAGAGGTCCTGGACGCACTCGATGTGCGGCCCATGACCGACGTCGCCGACATCATCGCCCAGGCGCTGGAGCCGGCCGCTGAGGCCGTGACCAACGCCGCCTGACAACCGAATACCGCGAGCAGACGCAGAACTGTCGTTTTCGATCGAGATTCGACAGTTTTGTGTCTGCTCGCGGATAGAACTGGACCCTCAGGCGATGTCGGCCGACGGTGGTTCGTCGGCCAGGTGGATCGCGCGATGCTCGATGAGCTCGTGGATGCGGTCGGGCCCGAGCCGGGCCCGGAAATCCTTGACGGTGTAGCCGACGACCACGCCGTCGGTGAGGGCGCGCACCGTCGCGGTGCGCGGAATCCCGAACAGCGGCCCGATCTCGCCGAAGTACTCGCCGGGGCCGGCGGTGAACAGCAGCATCGTCTCGCCGTCGGGCATCTCGCGGGTGATCTCGAACCGGCCTTCCCGCACGACATAGATCAGGTCACCGATCGTCGTCTGCTCGAACACCAGATCTCCGGCTTCGAGCTCGAAGACCTCGGGCTCACGCTCGGTGCTGGCGACGGTCGGGACCAGTTCGACGACCCGGTCCGCCAGCGGCAGCATGCGGCTGTCATGCGTGGCGACCACCACGACGCGGTCGTCGGCGAGTTCCCGGATGAGCCGCAGCACCTCTTCGACCTGGATGAAGTCGAGGTGCGCCGTGGGCTCGTCGGCCAGGATCAGCGGCGGGTCCAGCGCGATGGCCCGCGCCACCGCGACGCGCTGCTGCTGACCGCCCGACATGTCGCCGGGGCGGTGCGTCATGCGGTGTGACAGACCGACGCGGTCGAGCAGTTCGGCGGCACGCTGTCGGGCCGCGCCGCGGCTCATGCCGGCGGCCCGCATCGGCACCATGACGTTCTCGGCGGCGGTGAGGCTGGGCACGAGGTTGAACGCCTGGAACACGATGCCGACGGTGTTGCGGCGATAGTCGGTCAGCGCCTTGGGCCCGAGTGTGGTCACGTCGATACCGTCGAACAGAATCTGGCCCGATGTCGGTTTGAGGATGCCGCCGATGCACGACAGCAACGTCGTCTTCCCACAACCGCTGGGCCCCAACAGGATCGCGAGCGACCCCGCCGACAGCTCGAGCTGGAAATTGTCGATGGGCCGGATCTTGTCGGCGGACTTGCCGTATTCCACCACCAGGTCACGAATCTGTAAGTCGCTCATGGTCTATGGCCCCCCGAATGCCATCGCTGGATCTATCGTCACCGCTCTACGCATGCCCGCCAGACTGGCGATCAGCCCGATGGTGATGGCCACCACCGGCAGCAGCAGGTAGGCCCCGGCCGGGACGTCCACCCGCATCGGAAACATCGGCCCGAGCACCATCGCCAGCAGCACACCGATCGCCGCGGAGCACACGGCGATGAACACGGCCTGCAACGCCAGCCCGGCCATCATCGATTTCGTCTTCACCCCAACGGCTTTGAACACCGCGAAGTCGCGGGTGCGTTCCATCGCCGACATGTAGATGAACATTCCGATGATCGTCGCGGCCACCACCCACAGCAGAACGGCCATGATGCTGATGGCGTCCACCGCGACTTTCAACGGCCGCATCATGTCGTCGATGGCACCGTGGCGGTCCACCAGCCGGTAGCCGTCGAGCGCCTTGGTGGGGTTACCCCGGATGCCCACGGACGCGATGACGGGCTGCCCGCCGTACACCAGGCGCTGCGCGCCCACCGTCGTCAGGAACAGGTTGGGCTGCTGCGCCAGCACGGTGGAGTTGTTGACGATCCCCACCACCTGGAGCGTGTGCGAGGCGATGTGCATCTGATCGCCGATCTTGCGGCCCAGCGTCGACGACACCGCGATCTCGTCGGGTGTGGCGGGCGGGCGACCTTGCGACATCGCCGGCATACCCGGCCCGGCAGTCGGGGCGCCGAACAGGTTCATGGTCCGCGGCGTCCCGTTGTCGAGTGCCGTCGTGCCCGCATAGACCACCGCGGCGGCGGCCTGCACGCCCGGAAGCTTTTGCGCGCGTTCGACTTCGGTCTGCGCGAACGGCGACGATCCCAGGAACGGACCGGCCGCCCCGTTCTGGATCATGAAGTAGTCGATGCCCAGCGAGTTGACGGTATTGCTGGCCTCCACCCGGAATCCGTTGGCCAGCCCGGTGAGCACCAGTGTCATGGCGAAGACGAACGAAGTGCCGACCACCGCGATGAGAAATCGGCGGCGCCGCCACTGCAGGTCCCGTAACGCCGCGATCAGCACGTGTGGAATCTAACGTGTTCGCTGACCGTGCAGCGGCAAGATAGCCAAAGCCGACGGGTGATTGGTGCAGACTGACCACATGGCCTATGACGAGGATCTGGCCAACCGGATCCGAGAGCTGCTCGGCCCGGTCGGCGGCATCGAGGAAAAGCGGATGTTCGGCGGGCTGGCGTTCCTGCTGAACGGCCACATGTCGGTGGCCGCGAGCCACGACCGTGGCCTGTTGGTCCGGGTCGCACCCGACGATACCGAGAAGTTGCTGGGGCGCCGGCACGTCGAACTGATGGTGATGGGCGGCCGCGAGATGCGGGGTTGGCTGCGCGTGGCGCCCGACGGCCTGAAAACCAAACGCCAGCTGCAGGCCTGGGTCGACCGGGGCGTCGACTACGCGGGCACCCTGCCGCCCAAGTAGCGTTTGCGCACCGCGCCGTTGGGTATGCGGGGGTTATGGCACGGGATCGACAGATCGTCGCGCGGTTGCTCGACGCAGCCGGTACCACGTATGCCGAAGAAGCCGGGATAACCCTCCGCGACAAGCCGATGCCCCTGTTCAAGCTGCTGTCGCTGTGCATGCTCGCGAGCAAGCCCATCGCCGCGGAAACCGCGGTCGCCGCGGCGCGAGAATTGTTCCGCGCCGGGCTCCGTACCCCCGCCGCGGTGCTCGACGCCGACCGCAGCCAGATGATCAGAGCGTTCGGACGCGCCGGCTACGCCAGATATGACGAGAGCTCGGCGACCCGGATGACCCGCATCGCGGCCCGGGTCAACGACGAGTACGGCGGCGACCTGCGCAACCTGCGGATCAGGGCCCGCCACGACGTGAGGGCGGCAGGCAAGGCCCTGCAGGGCTTCGACGGTATCGGCCGCACGGGCGCCGACATCTTCCTGCGCGAGATCCAGGACGTCTGGACCTGGGCGCAACCATATTTCGACGATCGTGCGCTCGCCACGGCGAAGGACCTGGGCCTGCCGACCGATGCCCGGAAGCTCAGCAGCCTGGCCCCGAACCGCAACGCCCGGCTGGCGGCCGCGCTCGTGCGGGCTTCGCTCGACGACACCGTCCGCGAACGCATCGAAACCTAGCTCCGCAAGCAGCAATTCAGATCGATGAAGGGAATCTCGAATGGCCGGCTCACCCACTTTTGTGATCATCGGCGGCGGGCTGGCGGGCGCCAAAGCCGCGGAAGCCCTGCGCAGCAAGGATTTTGACGGGCAGGTGATGCTGTTCGGTGCCGAAGACCGGCTACCCTACGAACGTCCCCCGCTGTCCAAGGAATTCATGGTCGGCAAGAAGACCGTCGAAGAATTCACCGTGCAGCCGAAGAGCTGGTACGCCGAGCACGACGTCGACCTGAAGCTCGGCACCGAGATCACCACGCTGGATCGCACCGCGCACATGGTGGCGTTCAACGACGGCGACCACGAGCACTACGACAAGTTGTTGCTGGCCACCGGATCCCGCGCCCGCAAGCCTCCGATCCCGGGATCCGACGCCGACGGCGTGTACTACCTGCGGACCATCGACGACGCGACCGAACTGTTGTCTCAACTCACCGAAGGCCGGCGGCTGGCGATCGTCGGAGCCGGCTGGATCGGCCTCGAGGTCGCGGCCAGCGCCCGTGGACTGGGCGCCGACGTCACGGTCGTGGAGACCGCGGCGCTACCGCTGCAGGCCTCCCTGGGCCGGGAAGCCGGTGAGGTGTTCGTCGGTCTGCACCGCGACCACGGCGTCGATCTCCGGTTGGGCACCACAGTCGACGAGATCACCACCGCTGACCACAAGGCGACGGGCCTGAGACTCGGCGACGGAGCCACCGTCGAGGCGGATGCGGTACTGATCGCGGTGGGCGCCAAGCCGAATGTCGAGTTCGCGGAACGCTCTGGACTGGTGATCGCCGACGGTGGCGTCGCCGTCGACGAATCCCTCAAGAGCAGCGATGACGACATCTTTGCCGTCGGCGACATCGCGGCGGCCGAGCATCCGCTGTTCGGGGTTCCAATCCGTACCGAGCACTGGGCCAACGCCCTCAAGCAGCCGGCGGTGGCCGTGGACGGAATGCTCGGCACGGCAGCCACTTACGACGAATTGCCCTACTTCTTCACCGACCAGTTCGACCTCGGCATGGAATACGTCGGATACGCGCCGCATTATCAGATGGCCATCACGCGTGGCGATCTCGGCACGCGCGAGTTCACCATGTTCTGGCTCGACGGCGGACATCGCGTGCTGGCCGGCATGAACGTCAACATCTGGGAAGGACTCGACGACATCAAGAACCTCATCCGGTCTCGGCGACCGGTCGACGTCGGAGCGCTCGCCGATCCGTCGGTTTCGTTGTCCACGTTGGCCGGATAGCGCGTCGCCGTTTTTGTCGTACCCCTCTGCTTTGATGGTGTCATGTCCAGCACCGCAACGGCTTTCGATGTTGAGCCGTCGCCGTGCGAGCGGATGGATGCGTTCTTCGCCGAGATCAGTGAGCTGACCGGGCAGCGCAATGCGATCGACGCGCGGCTGGTGGAGATCGCGGCCGAGATGGACCGTGACGGGCTCTGGGGTGCCACCGGCGCCCGGTCGATGGTGTCGTTGATGGCGTGGAAAACCGGTGTGTCACCGCGTAATGCGGAAGTCATGGTGGCGGTGGCGCACCGTCTGGAGGAATTTCCACGCTGCGCTGAGGCGATGCGCGCGGGCCGGTTGTCGCTTGACCAGGTCGGGGTGGTGGCCGAACACGCGGCCGACGGTTCTGACGAGCACTACGCCCAGTTCGCCGAAAGCGCCACCGTCACCCAGCTGCGCACGGCGGTGAAGCTGGAACCGCGCCCGGATCCCGAGCCCGATTCGAAGCCCGAACCCGAGCGGTCGATCTCCAAGACCAGCCACGACGACGGCTCGGTCACCTACAAAATCCGGTTGCCGAAACTGGAGGCGGCGAAGGTCGATGCCGCGCTGGCGTCGCATCAGGATGCGTTGGTCGCGGACTGGAAACGCGACCACGACGCCGAAGGAGCTGTGTCGGAGGTGGCTCCACCGTTCCCGAACGGTGTGGACGCTTTCATGAGCGTGGTCGAATCCGGCTGGGACGCCGACGTGGAACGTCGCCCGCATGGTCAGCACACCACCGTCGTCGTGCACGTGAACCTCGAACAGCGCACGGCCGCACTGCATGTGGGGTCGGTGCTGACCGATGAGGAACGTCGACTGCTGTTGTGCGATGCCACCTGCGAGGTGTGGTTGGAGCGGCACGGTCAGCCGATCGGCGCCGGACGGTCGACGCGCACCATCAGCCGCCGCCTGCGCCGCGCGCTGGAGCATCGCGACCACTGCTGCCGCGTCCCCGGGTGCGGGGCCACCCGCGGCTTGCACGCCCACCACATCATCCACTGGGAGAACGGCGGGGCAACCGAACTGCACAACCTGGTGCTGGTGTGCCCGTACCACCACCGCTTGCACCACAGAGGCATCATCACCATCACCGGACCGGCCGACCGGCTGGTCGTCACCGAAGCCGCAGGCCGCCAACTCGACGGTGGATCCCTCGCGCGACCACCCACCACAGCCCGTCCGGATGTTCCGCCGTGCCCCGGACCCACCGGGGAGCGCGCTCAATGGTGGTGGTACCAACCCTTCGAACCACCACCAACACCGTCGACCAACTAGACGCACCATCCGCGGCACCTAGCATCGGTAAATCGGTGAGGATCGAGACCTCACAAATGCCGGCGACGGAGCGTCTACTGGGTGTGAAAGACAAACCGCCATTCGAGACCGTGGTGCGCGACCACGGCCCCACGGTCTTTCGGGTCTGTTGCGCCATCGTCGGTACACACGACGCCGACGACGCCTGGTCAGAGACGTTCCTGGCGGCCCTCAAGGCCTATCCCGATCTGCCGATCGACGCGAATTTCGAGGCATGGCTCGTGACCATCGCGCACCACAAGGCCATCGATATCACCAGAACCCGGACACGCCAGCCGATTCCCACCGACGTCGTACCCGAGCCGGCACGTCCCGGCGACGTCCGCGACTTCGACGATCTGGCGGCCGCCGTCGACGGGCTGCCACCCAAACAGAAGCACGCTGTGGCGTACCACTACCTCGCGGGCCTGCCCTACAACGAGATCGCCGAGATTCTCGGCGGCACCGCCGCGGCCGCACGCCGCGCCGCCAGCGACGGCATCGCCACGCTACGACGTACCTACCGCGGTGAACTTGTCGAGATCACCGCGCCGCTGCAGACCGCAGGAGGGAGCCCGCAATGATCAACGGCGAAATCATCACCAACGACCTGACGCGCATCACCGACATCGGCCCGGACCGGCTCGTCGAACTGCACAATCGGCTGGCCGCCGCCGCCCAGCGCGACGGGGTGCTCGACGTCGCGTACCGCATCGTCGACAGTCCCGTCGGTCCGCTGCTGCTGGCGGCCACCGACCAGGGCCTGATCCGTGTCGCCTACGCCATCGAAGACCACGACGCCGTGCTGCAGCAGCTTGCCGACAAGGTGAGCCCGCGCATCCTGCGGGCCCCGGCCCGGCTCGACGCGGTCGCCCGTGAACTCGACGAGTACTTCACCCGGACCCGCCGAACCTTCGATGTACCGCTGGATTGGCGGCTGTCCGCCGGATTCCGAGCCGCGGTGCTGCATCACCTTCCGGAGATCGGCTACGGGCAGACGGCCAGCTATGCCACTGTCGCCGCGCTGGCCGGCAGCCCCAAGGCGGTCCGCGCTGTCGGCACAGCATGCGCGAAAAACCCACTGCCCGTTGTAGTTCCGTGCCACCGGGTGGTTCGCAGCGACGGTGCGATGGGCGGCTACCTCGGTGGTCCGGAAGCCAAGCGTCTCCTGCTGGAGCTGGAGGCCGCAGCATGAGCGTCTGGCAGCAGCGCGTCGCCGCCACCGACTGGGGAGCCGTCCGCACCGAGCTCGAGACGGTCGGCGGCGCGCTGACCGGACCTCTCGTCACGGCTGCCGAGGCCGCCGAGCTGGCGGCGATCTACCCCGATACGAACCGATTCCGGTCGACCATCGACATGGCCCGCTACCGGTTCGGCGAAGGCCAGTACCGCTACTTCCACCGGCCCTACCCCGAGATCGTCACCGAGCTCAAGTACGCGCTGTACCCGCAGCTGCTGCCGATCGCCCGGGACTGGTGGACGAGGCTGCGACGCGAGCCGCCGTGGCCCGACAGTTTCGACGACTGGCTGGACACCTGCCACCGGGCCGGGCAGACGCGAACCACCGCGCTGCTGCTCAAGTACGGCGCCGGCGGCTGGTGCGCCCTGCACCAGGATCTGTACGGGGACTTGGTCTTTCCGCTGCAGGTCGTCATCAACCTGACGCGCCCGGAGGTCGACTACACCGGCGGCGAATTCCTGCTGTACGAGCAGCGGCCGCGCGCGCAGTCGCGCGGCTCGGCCATCTCCATCCCGTTCGGGCACGGGCTGGTCATCACCACGCGCGAACGGCCGGTGGCATCGAAACGCGGGTGGGCCGTCGGCCCTGTGCGCCATGGCGTTTCGACCCTGCGCTCGGGAAACCGGATGACGCTCGGCCTGATCTTCCACGACGCCGCATGACGACGTACACACTCGTCGATGCCGACGGCCGCCCCTATGCCAGCGCGACACCGGGGCGCTTGGGTGGCCATCGGGGTAACAAGCTGTACGGCAGGCTGGACTGCCCATCGGCGCTGCGCGCCATCGCCAAGGGCGGCTACGTGACCCATCGGGTGTTCTTCGCCGACGAAATCACTGCCACCGCTGCGGGATACCGCCCCTGCGCGCTGTGTCTGCCCGAGGGGTACCGACAGTGGAAGGACGGGCACTGATACGCGCCCGGGATGTCAATCGAGCCCGGCGGTGCCGTCCGGCTTGACGGTCACGGTGGCACCCGCGAGGTCCTCGCGGGTGCTCGCCTCGGCCTGCGACGAATCGGTGATGACGGCCAGCGCGCGGCTGCCGCTGGGTGTACGGACAGCGACGAAGACCTTCTCGGGCGTACCCTCGCGGGTCACCGGTGTGGTCCAGGACTCGACGGTGCCAGTACCGGACCAGTCGTCCTCGGCCACCACCGTCGGCTCGGCATCGACCTCGGATTGCACATCTTCCCAACGGAATTCGTTCACCGGTGGCTCGGTGCTGTAGACGCCGAAGCTGTGCTTGGTCAGGTAGCCACCGTTGGCGGTGATGAGCCCGATCTGGCCGGGACTAGCCACCAGCCGCTCCGCCATGGTGGCGATCGAATGCGAGACGTAGTTGTTCCACGGCCCGCCGGCGAAGGTCAGGCCACCGGTCACCGTCAGCGGCCGCGCCGGATCATCGAGCGCCAGACCCAGCTCACGGGCCGCTACCTGCACCGCCGACGGGAAGCACGAGTACACGTCCACCGCATCGATGTCGTCGATGCCGAAGCCGGCGAGTTCCAGCACGCGGCGCCCGGCGATGCGAATGGACGGTGACCCCGAGAAACTGCCGCGTTCACCCAGCACGTACGGATCATGCGCATCGGTACCCGCATGCGGGAAAACCCAACGGTCCCTGGCGATCCGCAGTTCTTCGGCCTTGCCCACCGAGGTCAGGATCAGGGCGGCGCCCTGGTCGACCATGTTGTTGGAGTTCATCAGCTTGGTGTACGGCCAGCTGATCATCCGGTTGTCCGGACCGGGCTGCCAAATCTGCTCGGCAGGCACCGCCTCCCGGCTCCAGGCATGCGAATTACCTTCTGCCACTTGACTGAACCGCGCCCACAGCTCCCCGATCCGGCGGCGGTGGTCCTCGACGCCCTCCCCCGCCGCGATCCGCAACGCCTGCTCGAACATCGGGTACACATGCGACGGCGCCACCAAACCGATCCGCAGCTCGGCCGGCCCCACCATGTCCACGTCGGGGTCGCTGGGCGCCATCGGCACCGACCCGTCCTGCTCGGTTCCGGCCAGGCGCTCACCGCGCGCCTTCAACCGCGTCCGCGTCCGCCAGGTCTCCCCGCCGGCAATCAGCACCACGTCGCTGCGGCCCTGCCGGATGTCCAGGCACGCCTGGTTCACCAACGACTGCGGCACATTGCCACCGACCGGGGAGTAGCGGGTGACGGCGCCGGACGCGCCGATGCGCTGCGCCAGCAACAGCCCGGGATCCCGGTACCGCAAGGAGAAGACGTTGACGATCCGGACGGCGTCGACCGCCTCGAGCACGCGCGCATCGGCCGCCTCCCGTGCCGCGGCCTCCATCAGGTCGACGGGCTCGCCACCCGGGTTCTCGTCGTACTGGTTGACCTGGCCATAGCCGACGAGCACCGGGGTTCGGGGATCAAGGGGCACTCCATCACGTTAGTGGGTCGTCGCCAACTGTTGTGACCTGGCTCTTTGGCGCCTGTCGGTACACTCGCCAGAGATGATCGACGCCTCGGCAGCCGCCGCTGCAGCATGCCTACCAACCGGCTCACCAGCCGTGCGGCACCCGCGCGTCTACATCGACGTGGCCGTCGTGGTGGCCGTCCTGGTCGCGACCAATCTGCTGGCCCACTTCACCACCCCCTGGGCGAACATCGTCGTCGTGCCCCTCGCCGCGCTCGGGCTGGTGGCTCTGGTCCGCAAAAGGGGCCTCGGGTGGACCGAACTCGGACTCGGCCGCGCGCACTGGCGGACCGGCATGCGCTACGCACTCGGTGCCATTCTGCTCGTCGGGTCGGTGATCGCCGTCGGTGTACTGCTGCCCTGGACCCGGCCGATGTTCCTCAACAACCACTACGCGACCATCTCCGGCGCCTTACTTGCGTCGATGATCGTCATCCCGCTGCAGACCGTCATCCCCGAGGAACTGGCCTTCCGCGGCGTTCTACACGGCACGCTCGACCGGGCCTGGGGATTCCGCGGCGTCGCCGCCGCGGGCTCGCTGCTGTTCGGCCTCTGGCACATCGCCACCTCACTGGGCCTGACCAGCAGCAACGTCGGATTCACGCGCGTCCTCGGCGGCGGGGCGGTCGGCATGATCGCCGGCGTCGCCATGGCCGTCGTCGCCACCGCTGCCGCGGGATTCGTCTTCACCTGGCTGCGGCGCCGGTCCGGCAGCCTGCTCGCGCCGATCGCGCTGCACTGGTCACTCAACGGCATGGGTGCGCTCGCCGCGGCCGCCGTCTGGCACTTCACCTAGAAACCGCGCCGGCGGGCTGGCCCCCTAACCGTCACCAGATCGCTGCATTTCAGACCTCGTTGCGGCTCGCCGAACGGGGCTAGCCTCGAGATGTATCAGTCAATCGAAAGGTCATGACAATGATGCACATCGTCTGGTTGATTCTTCTCGGCCTCGTCGTCGGAGCCATCGCCCGGTTCGTCGTACCCGGGAAGGACGACATGGGGTGGATCCTCACGTGCGTGCTCGGTATCGCAGGTGGTTATGTCGGCGGCACGCTGAGCAGTGTCGTCTACGCGCCGCACAAGCTCGATTTCCGCCCGCCGATCGAGCACTCGTTCTGGGGCGCGCTGGTCGGCGCGGTGATCCTCGTCCTGCTCTACCGCTTCGTGAAGTCGAAGAGTTCTACGTAGAACTCACAGCGAAAAGAAATCGAGGACCGTGCCCGGTTGGGCACGGTCCTCGATTCGTTTGAGCAACTATCCGGCGGGGGCCATCTCCGGCGGCGCGTTCGTCACCGGCACCGGAACGCCGACCATCGGGTGGGCCGGATCGGCAGGCTTGGGCGGAGCGTTCGGGTCGACCGGAGGCGGAGGCGGCGGGTTCCACGGGCGGATCGACTGGGCCAGCGTCACGGCGGCGGCCTTGTCGACCGGGTGGTTCCCCGAGCCCAGCCACACGACGAACCACCGCTGCGGGTTGCGCTGGCTGCGGATCGTGGCGTCCGGCGGCGGGTTGCCGACGACACCCGCCCAGATCTGACCGTTGGGCTTACCGGTGTCGGTGAACTTGACCTCGTAGAACGACGCCGCACCCGGCAGGGACCCTGCCGTCAGCGCGGTGGTCTCCTGGCCGACGCGGGTGCCCGGGAAGGGCATGAAGAACTCACCCATGTCCGAGGCCAACCGGTTGGCGGCCTTGCCGTTGTCGGACTCGGCACCGGCGAACAGCTTCAGGTCCAGACGGCCCAGCAGCACGCTGGTGTCACTCGGGGCCTGCTCCGAACCCGCGGCCGGGGCCTTGGTCAGCAGCGCCTGGCCGTACGAGAGCTGCGTGGCGTCGGCGATCTTCCAGCCTTGCGGCACAACGTAACTGAAGCCACCGGCGTCGTTGTTGACCCGGCCGGGCTCAGCCGGCGGCGCCGGAGCGGCTGCCGGAGCCGCACCCGCGGCGGTACCCGGCGCCGGCGCACCGGGAGCAGGCGGTGGTGGCGGTGCGTTGGGGTCGGCCGGCGGTGCGGCCGGGTCCGCCGCGGGCGGCGGCGGCACATCGACCCCCGGGGCCGGAGCGGGCGCCGGTTCGCCGACCGGGGCGGGTGCCGGAGCAGGAGCCGGGGCGGGCGCAGGAGCTGGCGGCACCGGGTCGGCGTACGAGATCGCGCTCGGCAGCGCGATCGCCGCGGCCGCCGCACCTGCCACAGCAGCAGTCAGGGATTTCGGAAGGCGTTTGCGGGCACTTGTCCGCGCATCCGGGTGTCGCATGGGGACGAAAATACAGTGTTACCGGCGTGACGCAAGTGCGAGTTGCGGCTAATTCCTCCACGAGTCTGTTAGCTCGCACGCGACATCTGGACAGACCACGGCGAGATCACCCGGTTGCTGAGCCCCGATGCGGCCCCGGACGGGCCGGGCGTGCCGTCACGCGGGGCGAATCGCGACGTCCTGCGGATCGACGCCGAAGTACACCTGCTCCCCCGGAATCAGCCGCAGACCTGCCGCCACCTCCGCACTGATGTCGGCCGCCAGACCCCCGCCGCCGTCGTCAGCCGCCTCGGCACGCACCCGGATGACCGGGCCGCGGTGATCCAGTTCCGCGACCCCGACGGCGACGACATTGACGTCGGCCCCGGGCGGCTCCCGGCGCACCGATACCGCCGCCGGAGCGAACACCGCGATCGCCGGACCGCCCGGTGTCACGTCGGGCCCCCAGACACCGCGCCACGTCTGTCCCGCGGCCAGCACCGAACCGCCGTCGTCGCCCGCGCGCCCACTGACCAGATTCACGCCCGCGAACCGCGCCCCGAACACCGTCCGCGGCGCGGTCAGCACATCGGCGACAGTGCCCGATTCGACGATGCGGCCGCCTTCGATGACCGCCACCCGATCCGCGAGCGTGACGACGTCGAGAAGGTCGTGGCTGACCAGCACCGAACTACGTCCGCCGGTAGCCAGGACACCACGCAGCAGCCGGCGCATCGCCGAGGCCGCCGTGACGTCCAGACCGGACAGCGGTTCGTCGAGCAGCAGCACGTCGGGTTCGGCGGCCAGTGCCCGGGCCAGCGCGACCCGCTGTGCCTGACCGCCCGACAACTGCCCCGGCCGGCGATCGGCCAGTTCGGCGGCGCCGACCTCACCCAGCCAGCGGTCCGCCGTCCGCCGCGTCTCGGTGTGTGCGCCCCGGCGGTGGAGATGGCGGGCTTGTGGCCCGAAGGCCACGTTGCCGGCGACCGTCAGGTGGGGAAACAGCGCCGGGTCCTGCAGCAGCAGGCCGACCCGCCGGTTGTGGACCGCGACGTGCCGGCCCGACGCCGTGTCCGTCAATTGGCGTCCACCCACCGTGACGGTGCCCGCGTCGGGCCGCAGCAGGCCGGCGATCACGTGCAGCACACTGGATTTCCCCGCGCCGTTGGGCCCGACGACGGCCAGCACCTCGCCGGCGGCGACGTCGAACTCCACATCGATGCCGCGACCTTCGACGACCGCGCGTACCGCGAGACCGCCCGTCACGGTCTGGTCTCCGCTTCGAACGGCCCGCGACCGAACCGGGCGCCGCCCGTCACGAGCACCACGACGGCCGCGACCACGACCAGCACCAGCGACAGCGCGACGGCGGCATCGGCGTCGGCCTCGCGCTGCAGATAGATCTCCAGCGGCAGCGTCCGCGTCACCCCCTCGCGGGAACCGGCGAACGTCAGCGTCGCGCCGAACTCGCCCAGCGACCGCGCGAAGGCCAGCACCGAACCGGACACCAGGCCCGGGGCCAGCATCGGCAGGGTGACCCGCCGCCACACCGTGGTGGGCCGGGCCCCGAGCGTGGCCGCGACCGCCTCGTACTGCGATCCGGCCGTGCGGGCCGCGCCTTCCAGCGCGATCACGAGAAACGGCAGTGAGACGAACGTCTGCGCCAGCACGACCGCCGTCGTCGAGAAGGCGATGTGCACGCCCGCCGCGTCCAGGTACTTGCCGATCAGCCCGAGCCGGCCGAAGGCGTACAGCAGCGCGATACCGCCGACGACCGGCGGCAGCACCAACGGCAGCAGGATCAGCGGGCGGGTCCAGCGCACCACCCGGGAGCCGCTGCGCGCCAGGACCAGCGCCATCGGCACGCCCAGCACCACGCAGAGCACGGTGCTGGCCGCGGCGGTCTTGAGGCTCAGGACCAGCGCGGTCACCGACGAGTCGCTGCTGATCAGCTCCAGGAAGCGCGACCAGTCGACCTTCGCCGCGACCGCGATCAGCGGCAGGACGACGAACAACGCACCCAGTGCCGCAGGGACGTAGATCCAGCGCGGCAGCCCGGGGTTCAAGGCTGTGCGAACCCGAACTGCGCCAGGATCTGGCGTCCCGTGTCACTCGTGACCAGGTCGACGAACCGCTGGGCAGCCGACGCGTCGGCCGCCGACTTCAGCACCCCGATCGGATAGATGTTCACCGCCGACGCCGCCTGCGGGAACTCGACCTTGGCAACCTTGTCGCCCGCCGACTTGGCGTCGGTCTGATAGACCACGCCGGCGTCGGCCTGGCCGCTGGTGACCTTGTTCAGCACGTCCGTCACCGACGTCTCCTCGCTGACCGGCTTGAGTTCGACGCCGACGATCTTCTCGACCTTGCGCGTCGCCGTCCCGCACGGCACCTGACGGGCACACACCACGACGTTCAGCCCGGGCCGGGCCAGATCACCGAAGTTGTTGACATGCTTGGGATTTCCCGGCGGCGTCACGATGACGAGCGTGTTGGAGGCGAAGTTCACCGGAGTGCCCGCGAGCAACCCGGCCTTGGCCGCCTTGGTCATGTTGTTGGCGTCGGCCGAGGCGAACACATCGGCCTTGGCGCCCTGCGTCAGCTGTTCGACCAACGACGACGAGCCCGCGAAGTTGAACTGCACGTCCGCGCCCGGGTTCTCCTTCTTGTAGCGGTCGGCGAACGCGGTGAACGCCTGCTTCAGGGATGCCGCCGCGTACACGTTGATCACAGGACCCGACGGTTTCGGGCTCGAATCACACGCCGAGAGTGCACTCACGCCGCCGAGCAGGACCAACACCGCCACCGCACGCATCAACTTGCGCATGAGCCACATGCGCAAAACCCTAGGGCCCATTCCTCCGCGTGGCGAGTTTCGTCAGCTAGCTACTGTCCAGTAACATGGCGGCAACCGCGTTCAGCGTTGCACACGAGGAGGCCCTGTTCATGGACGTTCTGGTCACCGGAGGCGATACCGATCTCGGCCGCGTCATCGCCGCAGGATTCCGCGACGCCGGGCACAACGTGACCATCGCCGGCGCCCGCCGCGACGAGCTCGAAGTGGCCGCCAAGGAACTCGAAGTCGAGTCGATCGTGCTGGACAACACCGACGGCGCCGCGCTGGAGCAGATGCGCGACAAGCTGCCGCAGCACCTCGACACCATCGTGAACGTCCCGGCACCCGTGTGGTCCGCCGGCGACCCGCGCACCTACACCCTGGCCGAGCGCGCCGCCGTGTGGCGCAACACGCTCGACTCGTCGCTGCTGTCGGCCGTGCTGACCGTCCAGATCCTCGGCGACCAGATGCGTTCGGGCGGCGCCATCGTCACCGTCGTGCCGGAATGCCCCAAGGACGGCACCGCCGACGCCGCGATCAAGGCGGCCGTGTCGAACTGGACCGCCGGCCAGGCCGAGCACTTCGGCATCCGCGGCATCACGATCAACGTGGTCGCCGCCGGCCGCGGCTCCGAAGCGGGCTACGACGGCGTCGAGACCAGCGGCGCGACCGTCGGATCCGAGCTGACCAAGCTCGCCCTCTTCCTGACCACGCCGGCCGCTCGCCACATCACCGGCGAGACGCTGCACGTGAGCGCCGGCGCGCTCGCGACCTTCGCCTGACCCATCACTTCATCGGGCAGTTTTATTCCCGATTTGTGCCGGCTTCGCGTCCGGCGAAACACAGGACGCGACAACGTGGTTGGTGACTAGGGTCGAATCGTGACGATTCGACTCGGTCTTCAGATTCCCAACTTCTCCTACGGCACGGGTGTCAGCGAGCTGTTCCCGACCGTCATCGCCCAGGCGCAGGAAGCCGAGGCCGCAGGCTTCGACTCCGTCTTCGTGATGGACCACTTCTATCAGCTGCCGATGCTCGGCACCCCCGACCAGCCGATGCTCGAGGCGTACACCGCGCTCGGCGGCCTGGCCACCGCGACCCAGAACGTTCAGCTGGGCACCATGGTCACGGGTAACACGTACCGCAACCCGACGTTGCTGGCCAAGGCCATCACGACCCTTGACGTGATGAGCCAGGGCCGCGCGATCCTCGGCATCGGCACCGGCTGGTTCGAGCTCGAACACGAGCAACTCGGTTTCGACTTCGGCACCTTCACCGACCGCTTCAACCGGCTCGACGAGTCGCTCCAGATCATCCTGCCGATGCTCAAGGGCGAGCGCCCGACCTTCACCGGCAAGTACTACCGCACCGTCGAGGCCATGGCGAACCCCCGCTTCCGCGACCACATCCCACTGCTGATCGGCGGCAGCGGCGAGAAGAAAACCATTCCGCTCGCCGCCCGGCACTTCGACCACCTGAATCTGGTGTCGGGCTTCGACGAGGCGCCGCGCAAGGTGGCCGTGGTCCAGGAAGCGTGCGAGAAGATCGACCGCGACCCGGCGACCCTGGAAACCAGCATGCTCGTCACCGCCTTCGTCGACGACAAGGCGACGCCGGACCTGATCCCCGCGGAGATGACCCAGCGCATGGTCGCGGGCAGCGCCGAAAGCGTCGCCGAACAGCTCAAAGCCAAGGTGTTCGACGCGGGCATCGGCGGCGTGATCCTGAACATTCCGACCAGCGTGACCGGATACGTACCCGGCGTCATCTCGGCCCTCGGAGCAGCGCTGACCGCGGCCCTCAACGCCTGACCCGGCTCGGTGGGGCATCTCACTGCATTGATCGATTCAGCTGCGACTAGCCTGTGTGTGTAAACAGTCTTGTAGTAGTACGTCGAGGAGCCCCTCAACATGGTCCACCCCGGAGCTACGGCATCGGATCGCCACAAGGTCGTCATCATCGGATCGGGCTTCGGTGGCCTGACCAGCGCCCAGGCGCTCAAGCATGCTGATGTCGACATCAAGCTGATCGCCCGTACCACCCACCACCTGTTCCAGCCGCTGCTGTACCAAGTGGCGACGGGCATCATCTCCGAAGGTGAGATCGCCCCACCGACCCGGCTGATCCTGCGCAACCAGAAGAACGCCCAGGTGCTGCTCGGCGATGTGACGCACATCGACCTGGAGAACCAGACTGTCGACTCGATCCTGCTGGGCCACACCTACAGCACGCCGTACGACAGCCTGATCATCGCCGCCGGCGCCGGTCAGTCCTACTTCGGCAACGACCACTTCGCCGAGTGGGCGCCCGGCATGAAGACCATCGACGACGCGCTGGAACTGCGCGGCCGCATCCTCGGTGCGTTCGAGCAGGCCGAGCGCTCCAGCGACCCGGAGCGCCGCAAGAAGCTGCTGACGTTCGTGGTCGTCGGCGCCGGCCCGACGGGTGTCGAGATGGCCGGCCAGATCCAGGAGCTGTCGGACCAGACCCTCAAGGGCAGCTTCCGGCACATCGACCCGACCGAGGCCAAGGTCATCCTGCTCGACGCCGCGCCCGCGGTACTGCCGCCCATGGGCGAGAAGCTGGGCCTCAAGGCCAAGAACCGGCTCGAGAAGATGGGCGTCGAGATTCAGCTCAACGCCATGGTGACCGACGTCGACCGCAATGGCATCACCGTCAAGGACAAGGACGGCACCATCCGGCGTATCGAGTCGGCATGCAAGGTGTGGTCCGCCGGCGTGCAGGCCAGCCCGCTCGGCCGCGACCTGGCGAACCAGTCCGACACCGAGATCGACCGTGCCGGCCGCGTCAAGGTGAACCCGGACCTGTCCATCCCCGGCCACCCGAACGTTTTCGTCGTCGGCGACATGGCCTTCGTCGATGGTGTCCCCGGCATGGCGCAGGGCGCGATCCAGGGCGGCAAGCACGTCGCCGCCATCCTGAAGAACGAGGCCAAGGCCCGCGCACACGGCACCAAACCCAAGCCGCGCGAACCGTTCTCGTACTTCGACAAGGGCTCGATGGCCACGGTGTCCAAGTGGAACGCCGTCGCCCAGATTCCGCTCGGTGACAAGGCCAAGCTCGAATTCGGCGGCTTCATCGCCTGGCTGGCCTGGCTGGGGCTGCACCTGATCTACCTGGTGGGCTTCAAGACCAAGATCGCCACGCTGCTGTCCTGGACGGTGACGTTCTTGAGCCGCCAGCGCGGTCAGCTGACCATCACCGAGCAGCAGGCCTACGCCCGCACCCGCATCGGGGAACTGGAAGAGATCGCGTCGTCGGTTCAGGCCACCCCAGACCCGGTGGCTTCCTGAACTAGAGCCTTGGTCCCTGCCAGGCCGACAGGCAACCCCCGTCGGCCAGGGCCATGACCACCTGATCTCGGCGTGATTCGTACCCATCTGCGGTACGGATCACGCCGAGATCGCTTTCGGGGTAGGAAAATTCGCTGACGTAGGCGCGCGGGGCGGCGATCTCGTCATCGCTGACCGCACCGGCGCCGAGTTCGACGCGGTGCCGCACGACCGGCACCGTCTCGTGGTCGACGTGCAGCAACCCCTCCCAGAAGCCGTGCTGCTCGCCGGCACGCCCGACCTGCACCCGTTCGCGCAGCCGCACCCGGCCCGCCTCGGCGATCTGCAGCCGCGTCGTCGCCTGATGGCTGCTGCCGCCCGCGATGACCGTCGGCTCCGGATCCAGGTCGAGCTCCCCCGCCACTTCGAGCTCCCAGCTCGAGCGCGACTGCGTCGTCGTCGCACCGGGCAGCACCACCATCGCGGCCACGCTGCGCACCCGCAGCCGGGCACCGGCCTCGACGATGACGCGCACGTCGATGGTGTCACCGCCCAGCGGTGTTGCGGCCGTGGACACGAGATGGACGGCGTCGGGAGCGGTGCGGCGCGCGGCCACACCGCCGACGCACTCGATGCGCGGCCCCCGGCCGGGGGTTGCGACGATCAGAACCTGGGTGTGCATCACTCAGGCGTTCGTCACCTCGGCGCCGGCGAGTTGTTCACGTACCCAGGCCTGCACCAGCGACGCGGCCGGGTCCTCGGTGAGCGAGATCAGCACCGTCGGGCGGTCACCGCGCACCTTGCCGGCGTCGCGCCGCATGACATCGAGGTCGGCGCCGACCATGGGCGCCAGGTCGGTCTTGTTGACGACCAACAGATCCGAGTACGTGACGCCGGGCCCGCCCTTGCGCGGCACCTTGTCGCCGCCGGCCACGTCGACGACGAAGATCTGTACGTCGACCAGACCTGAGGAGAATGTCGCCGTCAGGTTGTCTCCCCCGGACTCGACCAGGATGAGGTCGAGTTTGTCGTTGGACTCGATGAGGTCGTCGATGGCGTCGAGGTTCGCGGTGATGTCGTCGCGAATCGCGGTGTGCGGGCAACCACCGGTCTGCACCGCGGCGATCCGCTCGTCGGGCAGCACGGCGTGCCGGCGCAGGAAGTCGGCGTCCTCGGTGGTGTAGATGTCGTTGGTCAGCACTGCCAGCGACAGCTCGTCACGCAGCTGCCGGCACAATGCGGCCACCAGCGCCGTCTTACCGGAGCCGACGGGCCCGCCGACGCCGATGCGCAGCGGTTCACCGGGTTGCCGCTCGCGCTTGGGCCGGTCGTGGTGATGGTGCGGCTGACCGTCGATGAAATGTGGTGGCATGGTGGACCTTTCGGTTCAGGAGGCGAACAGGGGGCGGTCGCGGCCGGCGTGTCGCTGGGCCAGGACGTCGAGCAGTGGATCGGACAGGTCCGCGATGCCTTTCGCCGCTTCGGCCGCGGTGGCGTCGCACAGCCCCGACAGCTCGAAGGTGAGCGCGGCGACGTCGGCCGGATCGAGCGCGAGCAGGCGTTGCGCTGCCGTCGCGGAGCCCGTCATGGTGGTGTAAACGACTGTGGCGCAGGTCTGTTCGGGGTCGAGGCCACTGACGCGGCCCACCACGCCCGAGGCCACCGCGAGATGTGGCCGGGTACCCACGTTGCCCCAATCGGTGTCCGGCCAGACTCGGCGCGCCAGCCGCACCAGCCCACGGCCCTGCGCCCGGGATGCCTGCCGGGCCGCGGGAGCCGGTGTGCGCGCGTCCGTTTCGCGGTCGGCCGCCACCGGGTCGAGGCCGCTGTGGACCGCAGCGGCGATCGAGGCGGTGACGAGCCCCTGGGTCCGGATCCGCCGGCGCAGGTAGGCCCGCAGTGTCACCACGTTGGTCACCAGACCACTGGTGACCGCCTCCTCGACGCCGCCGGAGTGCACGTGCCCGCCGGTCGGCAACCGTGAATCCGCCAGTGCCAGCAGGGTGGCCAGGCCACTATCCATCAGAACAGCCGCTGTCCATCAGAACAGGAAGTATCTCTGCGCCATGGGCAACTCGGCGGCCGGCTGTTCCTGCCAGACCTCGCCGTCGATGCGGACGGTGAACGTGTCGGGATCGACCCGGATGTCGGGCATCGCGTCGTTGAGCGGCAGATCCGCCTTGCCCCGGCCGCGGACGTTCTTGACCGGAACGAGCCTGCGCCGCAAGCCGAGTCGCGCCGCGAGGTCGTCCTCGATGGCGGTGGGCGAGACGAAATGCACCGCGAGGCCGGCTGCCACCGTCGGGTTGGCGCCGAACATCGGCCGCGGCAGGACGGGTTGCGGCGTCGGGATGGAAGCGTTGGCGTCGCCCATGGCCGCCCAGGCGATCGCGCCGCCCTTGAGCACGAGATGCGGGCGGACGCCGAAGAACGCCGGCTCCCAGAGCACCAGGTCGGCCAGCTTGCCGACCTCCACCGAGCCCAGCTCGTGGTCGATGCCGTGCGTCACCGCCGGGCAGATCGTGTACTTCGCCACGTAGCGGCGGACGCGGTTGTTGTCGTTGCCGCTCGCGCCGCCGGGGTCGCCTTCGAGCGGCCCGCGGCGCTTCTTCATCACGTGCGCCGTCTGCCACGTCCGCATCACCACCTCGCCGATGCGGCCCATGGCCTGGCTGTCGCTGCCGATCATCGAGATGGCACCGATGTCGTGCAGCAGGTCCTCGGCGGCGATGGTGGACGGCCGAATCCGGCTCTCCGCGAACGCCAAATCCTCGGGCACGGCGGCGTTGAGGTGATGGCACACCATCAGCATGTCGAGGTGTTCGTCGAGGGTGTTGACGGTGTGCGGCCGCGTCGGGTTGGTCGAGCTGGGCATCACGTTCGGGTGGCTGGCCACCGTGATGATGTCGGGCGCGTGGCCGCCGCCGGCGCCCTCGGTGTGGTACGCGTGGATGGCCCGGCCGGCGATCGCGGCCAGGGTGTCCTCGACGAAACCCATCTCGTTGAGGGTGTCGGAGTGCAGGGCGACCTGCACGTCGGCCTCCTCGGCCACCCGCAGGCACGCGTCGATGGTGGCCGGTGTCGTGCCCCAGTCCTCGTGCAGCTTGAAACCGGCTGCGCCACCGCGCAATTGCTCCCACATGGAGTCGGGGTTGATGGTGTTGCCCTTGCCGAGCAACAGGATGTTCATCGGCCAGCCGTCGAGCGCCTGCAGCATGCGCCCGAGATGCCAGGCGCCGGGCGTGACGGTGGTGGCCTTGCTGCCCTCGGCCGGCCCGGTACCGCCACCGATCATGGTGGTGATGCCGCCGCCGATCGCCTCCTCCAGGAGCTGGGGACAGATGAAGTGCACGTGACAGTCGATGCCGCCCGCGGTGAGGATGCGGCCGTTGCCGGCGATGATCTCGGTGGACGGCCCCACCACGAGGTCGGGGTGCACCCCGGACATGATGTCGGGGTTGCCGGCCTTGCCGATGGCGACGATGCGGCCGTCCCGAATCCCGATGTCGGCCTTGATGATTCCCCAGTAGTCGATGATGATCGCGCCGGTGATCACGGTGTCCGGCGCGCCGTCGGCCCGCGTCGTGCGCGCCTGGCCCATCGACTCGCGCAGCACCTTGCCGCCGCCAAAGACCGCCTCGTCGCCCGACAGGCCCGGACCGCCACTGAGGTCCTCGGTGATCTCGATCAGCAGATCGGTGTCCGCCAGGCGGATCCGGTCACCCGTCGTCGGCCCGAAGAGCGCCGCATACCGGGAGCGGGAAAGGGAACTCATTCGTGCCGTCCGTTCTTCGCGCGAGCGCTCATCAGCCATCCAGCTTTCCGGGCGGGTTCAGCGACAGCCCGTACACCTCGCGGGTACCGCCCAACGGAACCAGCGCCACCCGCTGCGCCACACCGGGTTCGAATCTGATGGCGGTGCCCGCCGGCACGTCGAGCCGGTACCCGTGTGCGGCGGCGCGGTCGAACTCCAGCGCGGAATTGGCCTGCGGGAAATGCACGTGGCTGCCGACCTGCACCGGCCGGTCACCGCCGTTGACCACGTCGAGCGTCAGCCGCTCGGCACCGGCGTTGATGGCGATATCGCTCTCGCCGTAAAGGATTTCACCCGGGATCAGCCCCGTTCCCTCGACGGTCGCGCGCTCGGACATCGTCGGGCCTCAGGCGATCGGGTAGTGGACGGTGACGAGTTTGGTGCCATCCGGGAAGGTGGCCTCGACCTGGACGTCGGACAGCATCTCCGGGACCCCCTCCATGACGTCGTCGCGGCCGAGCACCTCGCGGCCGCTGACCATCAGCTCCGCGACGGTCCGCCCGTCGCGCGCGCCTTCCAACAGGTGATCGGTGATCACCGCGACCGCCTCGGGGTGATTGAGGCGCAACCCTCGCGCCTGCCGTCGGCGCGCCAGTTCGGCGGCGTACGAAATCAGCAGGCGTTCTTGCTCATGCGGCGTCAAACGCATAAGGGGCGATATTGCCACGGCACGCTGGGAATGGCATGTCGGGCGGTGGCTTTCGGGCCCTCACCGCACCCGAGGGGTCAGCCCTCGAGGTTCTGCAGCCGCACCTGGCCCCGGGCCACCGGCCGGTCGTCTTCGTCGGTGATGGTGACCAGCCACAGCTGCTGCCGCCGGCCGCGGTGGATCGGCGTCGAGGTGGCGGTGACGGTTCCACCCCTGAGCGCGCGCAGGAAGTCGGTGTTGTTGTTGACGCCGACGACGGTGCCGCCGCCGTGCTCGGCGAGCCAGACATGGCCCGACACGCTGGCCAGGCCCTCGACGATGGCGCAGTAGACGCCACCGTGCACGATGCCCCACGGCTGCAGGATCTTGTCGGTGATGGTCAGCTGGGCGCGGCCGCCGTCCGGGGTGACCTCCAGGTAGGTCAGTCCGATTTCGTTGTCGAAGCCCTTGCCGAGGCCCTCGGGCACAGATGTCGTCACGAATAGCTGTCTACACGAGCGCCCGGGGCGGCGGTCACCACACCCGTGTGGCATGAAAGCGAGCAGGCCCCGCACCGAATGGTGCGGGGCCTGCTCTTCGAATGGACCGGGAATCACTGCAGCCCTCAGGATTCCGGCGCGGTCCGGTGGTCTCTCGACTCCTGAATAGTAGGCAAGGCTTGCCTAATTAGCAAGCCCTTGCCAGTTGCACCCGGTCAAGTCCGCGCACCGGCGCACCGAACCCGACAAGGGTGTCCAGCACCGCCTGCGCACGACCCATACCGTCGGCCTCGCTCACCCCGGCCAGCAGCGGCACCTGCGTCGCGGTGCCGACCACCGACGCCCCGACGATGTGCCACATCGCCGGTACCGCGAGGATGCCGCCACTGACATCGAAGAGCTTCGCGAACAGCGGATTCAGCGCGCGATGGCAGCGATGCGCCAGCCAGGTCGCGAGCGCCTCCTCACCCGGGAAGGCGACGACACCCTCCCCGATCCGGCGGGTCGCCGGCACTCCCCGGCCGCCGAACACCGGATCCCCCGGCAGTACCCGCAACGTCGGGTCCGCGACGCCCACCCAGTCGATGCCACCCTCCGAGTCGACGTGGACCCACAGGTTCTCCAGGCCGGGGTCCCAGGCGCGGCCCTCCAGCACCAGCAGCGGCACCACGCGGCCGACGACGACGTGCGCCAGCATCGCGGCCACCTGCTGGGCGGCCACCGCCGCACTGCCGGTGTCGCCCATCGCCGTGTCGTACATCGCCTGCATGCGGTCGCCCGTCACGGCTTCCGCGAGCGGCCACCACCGGCGACGGGAGATGTCGTCCATCACCGCGACGCCGTAGACCCGGGGATCGCTGGGGCACAACTCGCGCAGCCGACGGCTCGACTCGTGCAGCGGGAGCATCCGGCGGATGTCCATCGTGGCGATCAGCGGGTCAATCACAGCGGAGGGCATGAACACATCCTTAAGTTAGGTTAGCCTTACTATAGTGACGACCCGCGAGATGTAAACCGCTGTGACGGGACTCACAAGCAGCACAAAAACAGCCCTGACCGGGAACCCCGACGCGCCGTCGGGGCGTTGGGGAGAACATCCGAAATGGATACGACGCACGGTAGTAAATGCGTAGTACCCTGAGAAGACTGCGGAAAGAGTGAAATAGGACATGGCGAAATTGACGCGACTTGGCGAGCTGGAGCGCGAGGTGATGGACCACCTGTGGTCGTCCCGCGAGCCGCAAACCGTGCGTCAGGTGCATGAAGCACTCGCGACGCGCCGGGATCTGGCCTACACCACGATCATGACGGTGCTGCAGCGCCTGGCGAAGAAGAATCTGGTCGTCCAGCATCGTGACGACCGCGCGCACCGCTACGCACCCACCCACGGCCGCGACGAGCTGGTCGCCGGGCTCATGGTCGACGCCCTCGACCAGGCCGCAGACTCCGGCAGCCGCGTTGCGGCGCTGGTTCATTTCGTCGAACGCGTCGGCGTCGACGAGGCCGATGCGCTCCGGCGCGCCCTCGATGAGCTGGAAGCCAAGCACCGAATCCCACCGGCGACTGGCAATTCCGGCACCGACTGAGAGACACTTAGCGCGTGTCCGCCCTGGCCTTCACTCTCGTCGCGCTACTGCTGGTCGGGCCGGTACCCGCCTTGCTGGCGCGCGCATCGTGGCCAAAGCGGGCCCCCCGGGCCGCGATCGTGTTGTGGCAGTCCGTCGCCATCGCCGCCGTACTGTCCGCCTTCAGCGCCGGTATCGCCGTCGCCAGCAGGCTTTTCGCGCCCGGCCCTGACGGTCGTCCCACGACCACCGCGACCAGCGAGATCAGCGTCCTGGGCTGGCCGTTGTGGATCACCCATGTCGCGGTCTTCGCGCTGACCCTCGTCGTCGGCGCCCGTCTGCTCATCGCCTTCGTCCAGGTCGCCATCGCGACACGACGCCGGCGCGCCCACCACCGGATGATCGTCGACCTGCTCGACTGTTCGCGCGACACCGCACCCGCACCCCAGGCCCGTCATCTCATCGGCCACGGCCTGCGCATCCTCGACGTCCAGCAGCCCCTCGCCTACTGCCTGCCCGGCGTGCGCAGCCGCGTCGTCCTCAGCGAAGGTGCGCTCAAGCACCTCGACGACAGCGAGATCGCCGCCATCCTCAGCCACGAACACGCCCACCTGCGCGCCCGGCACGACCTGGTGCTCGAGATGTTCATCGCCGTACACGCCGCCTTCCCCCGCTTCGTCCGGAGCGCCAGCGCCCTCGACGCGGTCCGCTTCCTGATCGAACTGCTCGCCGACGACGCCGCCGTCCGGGCCACCGGCCCGACACCGCTGGCCCGGGCCCTGGTGGCCTGCGCGTCCGGCCGGGCCCCCAAGGGCGCTCTCGCCGCAGGCGGCCCGACGACCGTCCTGCGGGTGCAGCGCCTGGCCGGTGAACCCAACAGCTCCTGGGTGGCCGCGGGCGCGTACCTGGCCGCCGCCTCCGTCCTGGTCGTCCCGACCGTCGCAGTGGCTGTGCCCTGGCTGACTGAATTGCACCGGTTGTTCTTCTCGTAGACTTTGCGACTGGCAGCATCAGCTTCCGTGGCGGATGACGCCGCACCGGCCCCGGCCGGTCCGAAATGCTTTGCGCCACAACCAAACAACGAAAGGGCCAGCCGTGAGCTCGTCGGGAAACCCGGAATCAACCACCGCTACCGCCCAGATCGGGGTCACCGGCCTGGCCGTCATGGGCTCCAATCTCGCCCGTAACTTCGCCCGCCACGGCTACACCGTCGCGCTGCACAACCGCTCCGTCGCCAAGACCGACGCGCTGCTGGCCGAGCACGGCACGGAGGGCAAGTTCGTCCGCAGCGAGACCATCGCCGAGTTCCTGGACGCGCTGGAGAAGCCGCGCCGCGTGATCATCATGGTCAAGGCCGGCGATCCGACCGACGCCGTCATCAACGAGCTCGCCGACGCCATGGAGCCCGGCGACATCATCATCGACGGTGGCAACGCGCTGTACACCGACACCATCCGCCGCGAGAAGGCGATCCGCGAGCGCGGCCTGCACTTCGTCGGCGCCGGCATCTCCGGTGGCGAGGAGGGCGCCCTCAACGGCCCGTCGATCATGCCGGGCGGGCCCGCCGAGTCGTACGTCTCGCTCGGGCCGCTGCTCGAAGAGATCTCCGCGCACGTCGACGGCGTACCGTGCTGCACGCACATCGGGCCCGACGGCGCCGGCCACTTCGTCAAGATGGTGCACAACGGCATCGAGTACTCCGACATGCAGCTCATCGGCGAGGCCTACCAGCTGCTGCGCGACGGCCTCGGTATGGCAGCCGGGCAGATCGCCGACGTCTTCGCCGAATGGAACAAGGGCGACCTGGACAGCTACCTGATCGAGATCACCGCCGAGGTGCTCAAGCAGGTCGACGCCAAGACCGGCAAGCCGCTGGTCGACGTCATCGTCGACGAGGCCGAGCAGAAGGGCACCGGCCGATGGACCGTCAAGTCCGCGCTGGACCTCGGCATCCCCATCACCGGCATCGCCGAAGCCGTGTTCGCCCGCGCCCTGTCGGGCTCGGTGCCGCAGCGGCGCGCGACGGTCGGCCTGGCCTCGGGCCACCTCGGCGAAAAGCCCAGCGACGCCACGAAATTCATCGAGGACGTGCGGCAGGCGCTGTACGCCTCCAAGATCGTCGCGTACGCGCAGGGCTTCAACCAGATCGAGGCCGGCAGCGCCGAATACGGCTGGAACGTCAAGCCCGGCGACCTGGCCACCATCTGGCGCGGCGGCTGCATCATCCGCGCCAAGTTCCTGAACCGGATCAAGGAAGCGTTCGACGCCGAACCGGAACTCGCCACCCTGCTGGCGGCGCCGTACTTCCGCAGCGCGGTCGAGTCGGGCATCGACAGCTGGCGCCGCGTCGTGGTGACCGCCACCGAGCTGGGCATCCCGGTCCCGGGCTTCGCGTCGTCGCTGTCGTACTACGACGCGCTGCGCACCGAACGGCTGCCCGCCGCGCTGACGCAGGGCCTGCGCGACTTCTTCGGCGCCCACACCTACGGCCGCACCGACGCCCCGGAGGGCAAGAAGTTCCACACCCTCTGGAGCGGTGACCGCACCGAGGTCGAGGCGTAGCTTCGCTCGGTACGCACGAAACTGCCCCTCTGCACCGCAGAGGGGCAGTTTTGCGTCCGCTCGGCATTGTCAGGCGCGGCCATTAGGCTGAAGGCGTGCAGTTTCTCGACGGCCACCGGCCCCCGTACGACCTGACCTACAACGACGTCTTCGTGGTTCCGGGGCGGTCGGAACTGACGTCGCGCTTCGACGTCGACCTGGCGACCACCGACGGCACGGGCACCACCATCCCGATCGTCGTCGCCAACATGACCGCGGTCGCCGGCCGCCGGATGGCCGAGACCGTGGCCCGCCGCGGCGGCATCGTGGTGCTGCCGCAGGACCTGCCCATCGACGCGGTCCGGGGCACCGTCGACTTCGTCAAGAGCCGCGACCTCGTGGTCGACACCCCGGTCGTGCTCGCCCCCGACGACTCCGTCTCGGACGCGCTGGCCCTGATCCACAAACGTGCCCACGGTGCGGCGGTGGTCGTCGACGCGGGCCGCCCGCTCGGCCTGGTCACCGAGGCCGGCTGCGCCGGCGTGGACCGCTTCGCGCGCGTCCGCGACGTGGCCACCACCGACTTCGTGTCCGCGCCCGCGGGCACCGAGCCGCGCAAGGTGTTCGACCTGCTCGAGCACTCCCCGACAGGCATGGCGGTTCTGACCAACGCCGACGGCTCGCTGGCCGGCGTGCTGACCCGCACCGGGGCCATCCGCGCCGGTATCTACGCCCCCGCCGTCGACGCGCAGGGCCGGCTCCGGATCGCGGCCGCCGTCGGCATCAACGGCGACGTCGCCGCCAAGGCCCGGGCCCTGGCCGAAGCCGGTGTCGACGTCCTGGTCGTCGACACCGCCCACGGGCACCAGTCCAAGATGCTCGACGCGCTGTCCGCTGTGGCCGCACTGGATCTCGGCCTGCCGCTGGCCGCCGGCAACGTTGTCTCGGGCGCCGGCACCCGGGACCTGATCAACGCGGGCGCGTCCATCGTCAAGGTGGGCGTCGGCCCCGGTGCCATGTGCACCACCCGCATGATGACCGGCGTGGGCCGGCCGCAGTTCTCGGCCGTCGTCGAATGTGCCGCGGCGGCAAAGGAACTCGGCGGCCACGTCTGGGCCGACGGCGGCGTCCGGCACCCGCGCGACGTGGCACTGGCGCTGGCCGCGGGCGCGTCGAACGTGATGATCGGCTCGTGGTTCGCCGGCACGTACGAGTCCCCGGGTGACCTGCTGATGGACCGCGAGGGCCGCGTCTACAAGGAGAGCTTCGGCATGGCCTCCAAGCGCGCGGTGGCGGCCCGTACCGCCGGCGACGGCGCGTTCGACCGGGCCCGCAAGGCCCTGTTCGAAGAGGGCATCTCGTCGTCGAAGATGGCGCTGGACCCGGTGCGCGGCGGCGTCGAGGACCTGATCGACCACATCACCTCGGGCGTCCGCAGCACCTGTACGTACGTCGGCGCGGCAAACCTGGCCGAGCTGCACGAGAAGGTGGTGCTCGGGGTGCAGTCGGCCGCCGGATTCGCCGAAGGGCACCCACTGCCGACGGGTTGGTGAGCCGGTCCGAAAGGGCCGACCAGCTACCATTGCCGTACGGCCGGGGACGCAGCAGGCGTCAGACGGCCATCGATATCGATTCAGCGAAAGGCAGCACGTGCCGCAGGCACCCGTTGGGGCGTTGACCGTCCCGAGCCAGACGGGAGCGTGCCAGGCCGATCAAGCGCTCCCGGAACTGGGCCTCGAGTCAATGGACGCCGAACCTCCCAGTAGCGAGCCGGGCCGTCGGCCCGGCGCCCCGAGCGGTGGTGCACAGTGACCACCGCGCTGACCATCGCGAGCCTGGCCGCGTTCATCCTGCTCACCTTCGGGACGGCGATCTTCGTCGCCGCCGAGTTCTCCCTGACGGCCCTCGAGCGCAGCACCGTCGAGGCCAACGCCCGCGACGGCGGCCGCCGCGACCGCATCATCCGCACCGCGCACCGCAACCTGTCGTTCCAGCTCTCGGGTGCCCAGATCGGCATCTCGATCACCACGCTGATCACCGGTTATCTCGCCGAGCCCGTGGTGGCGCGACTGCTGCGCGGCCCGCTGCATGCCGTCGGCCTGCCGGACCGGTTCACCGACGGGGTGGCCCTGACGCTGGCGTTGCTCATAGCGACGTCGGTCTCGATGGTGTTCGGCGAGCTGGTGCCCAAGAACCTCGCGGTGGCCAAGCCCGTGCCGACCGCGCGTGCCACGGTGCCACTGCAGTGGTTCTTCTCCCTGGTGTTCTCCCCCGTGATCAAGCTGACCAACGGCTGCGCCAACTGGGTGCTGCGCCGGCTCGGGGTCGAGCCCGCCGAGGAACTGCGCTCGGCGCGGTCCGCGCAGGAACTGCTGGCGCTCGTGCGCAACTCCGCCGAGAGCGGATCGCTGGACCCGCAGACGGCCGAATTGATCGACCGCTCACTGCAATTCGGCGGCCGCACCGCCGAGGAACTCATGACGCCGCGGTCCATGATCGAGTCGCTGGAGGTCACCGACACCGTCGCCGACCTCATCGAGACGGCCATCCGGACCGGCTTCTCGCGCTTCCCGATCGTCGCCGGCGACCTCGACGAGACCGTCGGCATCGTGCACGTCAAACAGGTCTTCGCGATACCCGTCGAACTGCGGGCCGGCACCCGGCTGGCGCAGCTGGCGCGGCCCGTCCCGACGGTGCCGTCGACCCTGGACGGTGACGCGGTGATGACCCAGATCCGGGCCAACGGCGTCCAGACCGCGCTCGTGGTCGACGAATACGGCGGCACCGCCGGCATGGTCACCGTCGAGGACCTCATCGAGGAGATCGTCGGCGACGTCCGCGACGAACACGACGACGCCACCCCCGACGTCGTCGAGGTGCGCGACGGCTGGCTGGTGTCGGGTCTGATGCGGATCGACGAAGTGGACACCGAGACCCCGTTCCGTGCGCCCGAAGGCGATTACGAGACCATCGGCGGCCTGGTGCTCAAGGAGCTCGGCCACATCCCGGACGTCGGCGACACCGTCGTCCTCACCGAATTCGACCCGGACAACCCCGAACTGGACCCGGTGCACTGGAAGGCCACGGTGATCCGGATGGACGGCCGGCGCATCGACCAGCTCGAGCTGACGCAGCTGGACCCGCACGAGTCGGGAGCCGACCATGAATGACGTCCTCGGCATCCTGCTGACCATGGTGCTGCTGGGCGCCAACGCGTTCTTCGTCGGCGCCGAGTTCGCGCTCATCTCGGCGCGGCGCGACCGGTTGCAGGCGCTGGCCGAACAGGGCAAGCGCAGCGCCGTCACCGTGTTGCGGGCCGGTGAGCGGCTGTCGATGATGCTGGCCGGTGCCCAGCTCGGCATCACCATCTGCTCGATCCTGCTGGGCCGCGTCGGCGAGCCGGCCGTAGCGCACCTGCTCGAGGAGCCCTTCGACGCGCTCGGCGTCCCCGAGACGGTGCTGCACACCGTGGCGTTCGCCGTCTCGCTGGCGATCGTTGTGACGGTGCACGTGCTCCTCGGCGAGATGGTGCCCAAGAACATCGCCATCGCCGGGCCCGAGAAGGCCGCCATGCTGCTGATCCCGCCGTACCTGGTGTACATGAGCATCGCCCGGCCGTTCGTCATCTTCTACAACTGGTGCGCCAACAGCACGCTGCGGCTGCTCGGGGTCGAGCCCAAGGACGAACTGGACGTCACGGTCTCGTCGGTCGAACTGTCCGAGATGCTGACGGAGTCCCTGTCGGAGGGGCTGCTCGACGCCGAGGAACACGTCCGGCTCAAGCGCGCGCTGGACATCCGGACCCGGACGGTCAAGGACGTCGCGATACCGCTGCAGGACATCCGCGCGGTGCCCATCGCCGCGCCCGGTACCGGCCCGACGGTGGGTGCGGTGGCCCAGGCGCTGCGCGAGACGGGCTACTCCCGGTTCCCGGTGACCGACGGGCACAGCGCCTACCTCGGCTACCTGCACATCAAGGACGTGCTGCCGTGCATGGACGACAACGACGCGGTCCTGGACCGGTCCATGGTGCGCCCGCTGCCCATGGTCGCCTCGACGCTGCCGGTGGCCGACGCGTTGTCGTGGCTGCGCCGCAACAACAGTCACCTGTCCCTGGTGACCACCGACGGCTACGTCACCGCGATGGTGGCGCTGGAAGACCTGGTCGAGGACCTCGTCGGCGTGGTGCGTGACGGTACCCACCGTGTCTGACACGGTGTGCGCACCGCCGCGGGTCCTGAGCGAGGACGACTGGGCCCCGCGCGAACAGCGCTACCTGGACCGCGTCGACGCCTTCCTGGCCCCGCACGAGCGCCGGATGCGCGCCGGCGAGCCGCACCCGGTGTGGGACTTCTTGTTCACGTACTACAGCCTCAAGCCCCGACAGCTGCGGCGCTGGCATCCGGGGTTCGGCCGGGCCCTGAGCGGTCCCGACGCGATGCGGTTCGCCGACCGGACCGGGTACGGCCGGCGCGGCGACGCCGTGACGGTGACGCCCGAGTACCTCGCCGGCCGCCGCGAGACCGTCGCCTTCGTCGCCGAGCTGTTGGCTGCGACGGCGGCCCGTCCGGCACGGCTGAACTGTTTCGGCCTGCACGAATGGGCCATGGTCTACCGCGCTCCCGAGGTACGGCACGCCCAGGTGCCGCTGCGCCTCAGCCCCTCCGACACCGATGCCGTGGTCGAGTCGATGCCGCTGCGGTGCACGCATTTCGACGCTTTCCGGTTCTTCACCGAGGCGGCCGCACCGCGCAACGGAGAAGCCCTCACCCGACACACCCAGGCGGCCACCGAGCAGCCGGGCTGTGTGCACGCAAATATGGACTTGTACAAATGGAGTTACAAGCTCGGACCTTTGCTGGAGTCGAATCTTTTGATGGATTGCCTTGACCTCGCGGCGGACGCACGCGTCCTCGACATGCAGGCCAGCCCGTACGACCTGAACGACTACGGCATCGAGCCGATCGCCATCGAGGACCCGTCGGGCCGCGCCGAGTATGTGCGCCGCCAGCAGGACATCGCCAATCTCGCTGTGCCGCTGCGGGACTCGCTGCTGTCGGCGTGCCGGGCGTTGCTCGCATCCGACGCCGACGGCGGCATGCTGTGACGGCCCGGACGGCGCTGCGGGTCGCCGCCGCGGCCCTGGCCGCCGTGCTGACCGTCGCCGGCTGCTCCGACGACTCATCGGGGCGCAGTACGCAGCGCAGCGGTCAGGTGTTGCCGGGTGACTACAGCGGCGCCGGCCCCGGCACACTCGTCGCCGCGCAGCCGCTGACGACCGTCGACCCCGAACTGGCCGGGCTCACCGCGATCTCCGCACGCATCACGTACGTCTCCACGTCGGGCATCAACGACAGCCACCCCAAGGTGACGGGCTCGGTGTTCCTGCCGAAGGGCAAACCACCCGAGGGCGGCTGGCGCATCATCGCGCTGGCCAACCCGGGCAGCGGCATCAAGTCCGACTGCGCGCCGTCGTCGTCGCCGAGCCTGCTGGGCCTGCTGCCGACCGTGCGGCTCATGGTCGGCGCCGGCTATCTGGTGGCGATCACCGACTATCAGGGCATCGGGCTCGACGAGACCTATCACCCGTACCTGGACTCCACGACCGAGGGCTTCAACCTCATCGACCTGGCGCGGGCGACGCGCAAACTGGTGTCTGCCGCGTCGACCAACTGGGTCGCCGTGGGCACCGGGCAGGGCGGACAGGCTGCCTGGGCGGCCGCCGAGCTCGCCACCGACTACGGCGGCGGGCTCCGTCCGCAGGGCGCGGTCGCACTGGCCCCGACCGCGGCGCTCGAGTGGCTGGCCGATGCCTCGGCGGGCGGGAACCTGAACCGCGACCAGCAGCTCATGCTGCAGCAGTACCTCGCGATCATGCCGCAGGCCTACCCCGGATTCCCCATCGAGGACTACCGTCGCGGCGCCGCCCGCGACCACTGGGACACCCTGTCGGCCTGCCGCGGCCCGGCGGTCGCCGACCGCAGCGGCGTGCTGGATTCGCTGGGCCCGAACGACCTCGGCCCGACGACGCCGGCCGCCGCCGACGCGTTGCGCGGTTACCTGCGCAAGGCGACGCTGCCGCAGGCACCCGCCGCGGCGCCGATGCTGATCACGCCGGGGCCGCCCGACGGCCTGGTGCCGCCGGAGCAGACCGCCGCCGCCGTCGAACGGGCCTGCGCCATGGGCGACGTCATCGACTACGTCCAGCCCGACGAAGCCGATGCGCTCGGCTGGATCACCGACCGGTTCAACGGGGTGCCCGCGCCGAACACGTGCCCCGGCGCCACCCCGACCTCCGCCACACCGACCTCGACGGCCAGTTCGCGCTCGGATGAATCCGACACCGACCAGTCGGGCTCGGGCAGCGACGAGGTGACCCAGACCGCCGAACAAACCGCGGCCGAGACCGAGGCACCGCATCACCAGCAGCCCGCGCCCCCGCCGCCGGCGGACCCCGGGGACGCCGAATGAACATCGGCCTCCTCGACGGCTGGCTCCCGACGCTGATCCAGGTGGTGACGGTGCTGGCGCTCGTCGTCGCCGTCGGGCGGCGGTCGCCGCGCTGGCTGCGGCTGTGGCTGCCGGTGGCCGTCGCGACCGGTGTCGTCCTCGCGCTGGCCTGCAGCTGGTTCATCTCTGATCAGGGCCTCGCGGGCGGGCCGGCCCCGACGTCCCTGTGGGTGTGGATCGTGCTGACCGGGGTGGCGCTCGTCGTCGCCGTCGCGGGGTGGCCGGGCCTGCACTGGTGGCGGCGGGCAGTGGCCGTGGCCGTGGTGCCGCTCTGCGCGGTCTGCGCGGGTCTGGCGGTGAACACGTGGACCGGCTACCTGCCGACCGTCGAGGCGCTGTGGCAGCGCGCCACCGGCGCCGAGTTACGCGGCGAGACCGATCTCGCGACCGCACTGAACATGCGCCGCTCCGGCGAGCGCCCCGACCGCGGCGTCCTGGTGTCGGTGCAGATTCCCACCACCGCGTCGGGCTTCCGCGCGCGTCCGGAGCTGGTCTACCTGCCGCCCGCCTGGTTCGCCCACGATGCCCCACAGCTACCGGCGGTGGTCATGGTGGGCGGCGAGTTCGGGTGGCCCGCCGACTGGCCCACGGCCGGCGGCGCGCAGCGCACCGCCGACGATTTCGCGGCCGCCCACGGCGGCAACGCGCCGATTCTGGTGTTCGTCGACACCAGCGGCCAGTTCTCCAACGACACCGAGTGCGTCAACGGGCCGCGCGGCATGGCCGCCGATCACCTCACCAAAGATGTTGTGCCATTTGTCACTTCGACGTTCTCGGCCAGTCCCGACTCGTCGCGGTGGGGCATCGTCGGCTGGTCGGCCGGTGGCACGTGTGCAGTGATGACGACCGTCATGCACCCCGAACTGTTCCAGACGTTCGTCGACATGGACGGCCAGGTCGGGCCCAACGCCGGTTCCGAACCGCAGACCATCGCGCGGCTCTTCGGCGGTGACGCCGCGGCATTCGCCCATTTCGATCCGGCGACGGTGGTCCGTAAGCACGGGCCGTACACCGGCGTCGCCGGCTGGTTCGCGGTGTCGGAGAACGGGCCGGTGGTGTACCAACCGGCTCAGGCCGGCACGCCGACGAACGTGCAACCGCCGGACAACCCGGAGAGCCACACCGCCGTCGCGACCTACATGTGTGCGTTGGTCAGCGCCGCCGGTATCGAGTGCTCAGTGGTCCCGCACGGCGGTGACCACACGTTCCCCAGTGCCGCAGAGGTATTCGCCGCGGCCCTGCCATGGCTGGCCGGACGGCTGCACACACCCGGCGTCCCGGCCATCGGTTTGCCCGGCGCGACACCGCACTGACGGTGTGACCGGGTTCTCAATGGCCGACACGCCGGTGAGCTGCGGTTACCCACGGGTAAAGTGGATGGTCGCCGCGTGGGCTGCTTAGGAGGAAGAAGAAAATGACTGATCGTGTGACGGTGGGAAATCTGCGGGTGGCCCGCGTACTGCACGACTTCATCACCAACGAGGCTCTGCCCGGCACCGGGGTCGACCCGGACAGCTTCTGGGCCGGAGTGGACAAGGTCATCACCGACCTGACCCCGAAGAACAAGGAGCTGCTGGCCCGCCGTGACGATCTGCAGGCGCAGATCGACAAGTGGCACCGCGCCCGCGTCATCGATCCCGTCGACACCGACGAGTTCAAGACTTCGTACGAGGAGTTCCTCACCGAGATCGGCTACCTGCAGCCGGAGCCGGAAGAGTTCTGCATCCGCACCTCGGGCGTCGACCCGGAGATCACCAGCACCGCCGGACCGCAGCTGGTGGTGCCGATCCTGAACGCCCGATTCGCGATCAACGCCGCCAACGCCCGCTGGGGCTCGCTGTACGACGCGCTGTACGGCACCGACGTCATCTCCGACGAGGGTGGCGCCGAGGCCGGAAAGGGTGGCTACAACCAGGTGCGCGGCGACAAGGTGATCGCCTACGCCCGTAACTTCCTGGACCAGGCCGTCCCGCTGGCGACCGGCTCGTGGGCCGACATCACCGGCCTCAAGATCGACGACGAGCACCAGCTGCAGGCCGAACTCGGCGACGGGCTGTCGACCGGACTGGCCAGCCCCGAGGAATTCGTCGGCTACACCGGCAAGCTCGGTGACCCGGCCTGGTCGGTGCTGCTGGTCCACCATGGCCTGCACATCGAGATCCTGATCGACCCCGAGTCGCCGATCGGTTCGACCGACAAGGCCGGCATCAAGGACGTCGTGCTGGAGTCGGCGATCACCACGATCATGGACTTCGAGGACTCGGTCGCGGCCGTCGACGCCGACGACAAGGTGCTGGGCTACCGCAACTGGCTGGGCCTGAACAAGGGTGACCTGTCCGAAGAGGTCAGCAAGGGCGGCAAGACCTTCACCCGCACCCTGAACCCCGACCGCGTCTTCACCACGCCGGACGGCGAGGGCGAACTGGTGCTGCCGGGCCGCAGCCTGCTGTTCGTCCGCAACGTCGGCCACCTGATGACCAACGATGCCATCGTGGACGCCGACGGCAACGAGATTCCCGAAGGCATCCAGGACGCGCTGTTCACCGGTCTGATCGCCATCCACGGCCTGAAGTCGACGCCGGAGAACGGCGAGCTGACCAACAGCCGCACCGGTTCCATCTACATCGTGAAGCCCAAGATGCACGGCCCCGAAGAGGTCGCGTTCACCTGCGAGCTCTTCAGCCGCGTCGAGGATGTGCTGGGCCTGCCCGCGGCCACTCTCAAGGTCGGCATCATGGACGAGGAGCGCCGCACCACGGTCAACCTCAACGCCTGTATCAAGGCCGCCGAGGACCGCGTCGTCTTCATCAATACCGGCTTCCTGGACCGCACCGGCGACGAGATCCACACCTCGATGGAAGCCGGCCCGATGGTCCGCAAGGGCGCCATGAAGAGCCAGACCTGGATCAAGGCCTATGAGGACGCCAACGTCGACGCCGGTCTGGCCGACGGTCTGGCCGGCCGTGCACAGATCGGTAAGGGCATGTGGGCCATGACCGACCTGATGGCCGACATGGTCGAGCAGAAGATCGGTCAGCCCAAAGCCGGCGCCACCACCGCGTGGGTGCCCTCGCCCACCGGCGCGACGCTGCACGCCATGCACTACCACCAGGTGGACGTCCGCGAGGTGCAGGAAGAGCTGGCCGGCAAGAAGCGCACCACGCGCACGGAGCTGCTGACCATCCCGCTGGCCAAGGAACTCGCCTGGGCGCCCGAGGAGATCCACGAAGAGGTCGACAACAACTGCCAGTCGATCCTCGGCTACGTGGTGCGCTGGATCGACCAGGGTGTCGGCTGCTCCAAGGTGCCGGACATCCACAACGTCGCCCTCATGGAGGACCGCGCCACGCTGCGCATCTCCAGCCAGCTGCTGGCCAACTGGCTGCGGCACGGCGTCATCACCGAGGATGACGTGAAGGCGAGCCTGCGCCGGATGGCCGCGGTGGTCGACGAGCAGAACGCCGGCGACCCGGCGTACCTGCCGATGGCGCCCGATCCGGAGGGCAGCATCGCTTTCCAGGCCGCGCAGGAGTTGATCCTCGAGGGCTGCAGCCAGCCCAACGGCTACACCGAGCCGATCCTGCATCGGCGCCGGCGGGAGTTCAAGGCCGCACACGCCGGTTCGTGAACGGTCAACTCCCCCATCATCGTTGATTAAAATTCGGCGGGCCCGCGTCACTCGACACGGGTCCGCCGATTGCACGCCGACACCAGGAGCAGACACCAATGGGTAGGCACAGAGCTCCCGACGACGACGAATCGAACGCCGACGAGTCACGCGACGACGCGATCTCTGACTACGACGCGTTGTCGCCGGACATCCCGGAGGCCGACGACACCGCGACCAGCGCTCTGGGATTCCGGGTGCCGGACGACTGGGCCGAGATGCACGGGATGCCTGCTGCAGAAACCCCGCGTGCTGCCACCCCACCCCCCGCCACACCGCCGGCCGACAACGGCGATCGGTACGACACCGACGAGCCCGACTACGGCGACACCGACTATTCGGACCAGCCCGACCTCACCGCCGACAGCATCACCCAGGCGTTCCCGTCCGTCCCGCGCCGGGCCTCGGTCCGCTCGCACGGCGGCGACTGGGAGGGCGGCGAATGGACCGGTAGCCACCGGGCCATCCAGACCAAGCGGCGCGGCGTCAGCGTCGGCGTGATCGCCGCGCTCGTCACCGTCGTGGTCGTCGTCGCCGCGGTGATCCTCTGGCGGTTCTTCGGCAGCGTGCTGTCCGACCGCAGCCGGGAGGCCTCGGCGCGGTGCGTGTCCGGCTCGGTCAGCGTGCCCGTGCTGGCCGACCCGTCGATCTCCGACCAGCTCAATTCGCTGGCCGGCAAATACAGCCAGACCGCCGCGCCCATCGGCGACAAGTGCGTCAAGGTCGAGGTCAAGGCGAGCGACCCGACCACCGTCGTCGACGGTGTGGTGAACAAGTGGCCGTCGAACCTGGGCCCGCGGCCCGCGTTGTGGGTTCCGGCCAGCTCGGTGTCGGCGGCCCGGCTGGTGGCCGGCGCCGGTGAGCAGGCCGTCAGCGGTGAAGCCAAGTCGCTGGCGACCTCGCCGGTGCTGCTGGCAGTCCGGCCGCAGCTCAAAGATGCTCTGGCCCAGCAGAATTGGGGCACACTGCCCGCGCTGCAGACGAACCCGACGGCGCTGGACGGCCTGAGCCTGCCGGGCTGGGGTTCGCTGCGGCTGGCCGTACCGACCGTCGACAACAGCGACGCGGCCTATCTGGCGGCCGAAGCTGTCGCGTCCGCCGCGGCCAACGGCGGGCCGGTCAACGCCGGTGCCGGTGCCGTGCACCGGTTGACGGCCGCGCAGCCCAAGCTCGCCGACCCCAAGGCCTCGACGGCGCTGGACGCGCTGATCTCCGCGAGCGACCCGGCCACGGCGCCGGTACACGCCGTCGTCACCACCGAACAGCAGCTCTATCAGCGGTCGGAACACACCGACAACGCCAAGGGCAAGCTGGCGGCTTGGCTACCGCCCGGCGCACCGGCAGTCGCCGACTACCCCGCGGTGCTGCTCGGCGGCGAGGGCCTGTCGCATGAGGAAGTGACCGCGGCCAGCGAGTTCGAACGCTTCCTGCGCAAGCCCGAACAGCTCGCCGAGCTGTCCAAGGCCGGCTTCCGCGTCAGCGGCGGCAATCCCCCGAAGAACGACGTGGTGAACCTGGGCTCCCTGCCCGACGCCCTCGCGGTCGGCGACACGGGCACGCGCGCCACGCTGGCGAACGCCGTCGGTGGCACCTCGAAGAGCGGCGTTGTGACCATCTTGCTGGACCAGTCGATGCCGAGCAGCGACGGCGCCAAGACCCGGCTGGGCAACGTCACCACCGCGCTGATGGACCGGCTCAAGGCGATGTCGCCGAACAGTTCGGTGGGTCTGTGGACGTTCGACGGCGTCTCGGGGCGCAGCGAGATTCCGGCGGCGCCGCTCAGCGAGCAGGCGCACGCGACGCAGCTGATCTCGAACCTGAACAACCAGAGCTCGTCGGGCGGCGGTCATGTCTCGTTCACGACGCTGCGCATGCTCTACGGCGACGCGATGTCGAAGTATGTCGACGGCCAGGCGAATTCGATCCTGCTGATCACGTCCGGCCCGCACACCGACCAGTCACTGGACGGCCAGGGCCTACAGGACTACATCAAGTCGGCGTTCGATCCGGCCCGCCCGGTGGCGATCAACGTCATCGACATCGGGTCCGACTCGGACAGCTCGACGTGGCAGGCCGTCGCGCAGCTCACCGGCGGCACGTTCACCGGCATGCCCACCTCGGCGGCGCCTGAGCTGGTCAACGCCGTCGCCGCTGCCCTGCCCTAGCTGGATTCTCAGAACCCGCGAGCGGCCGTGTCTGCGCGCGACACGCCGCCACTTACGTACAAAAACGTCCCGCTCAGAAGCTCTGAGCGGGACGTTTTTGCACGGACCTAGGCGAACGCCTCGATCGGCGGGCAGGAGCAGACCAGGTTGCGGTCGCCGAAGGCGCCGTCGATACGACGGACGGGCGGCCACACCTTCGGCCGGAAACCCTTGCCCAGCGGGTACGCGGCATGTTCGCGGGTGTAGGGGTGCTTCCACTCGTCGACCAGCAGGCACTCAGCGGTGTGCGGTGCGTTGTGCAGCGGGTTGTCGTCGGCCGGCCACTCACCGGAGCCGACCTGGTCGATCTCGGCCTTGATCGCGATCATCGCGGCGATGAAGGCGTCGACCTCGGCCAGGCTCTCGCTCTCGGTGGGCTCGACCATCAGCGTGCCCGCAACCGGGAAGCTCATGGTCGGTGCGTGGAAACCGTAGTCCGCCAAGCGCTTTGCCACGTCGTCGACGGTGACGCCGGTGGCCTTGGTGATGGCCCGCAGGTCCAGGATGCACTCGTGCGCGACCATGCCGTTCTCGCCGGTGTAGAGCACCGGGTAGTGCTCGTCGAGACGACGGGCGATGTAGTTGGCCGACGCGATCGCGGTCAGCGTCGCGGCCCGCAGACCCGCCGCGCCCATCATCCGGATGTACGCCCAGGTGATCGGCAGGATGGACGCCGAGCCGTACGGCGCCGCCGACACGGTGTGGTCGTCGGCGAGCTCGGCGGCCAGCGGGTGGCCGGGCAGGTACGGCGCGAGGTGCGACCGGACCGCCACCGGGCCAACGCCCGGACCGCCACCGCCGTGCGGGATGCAGAACGTCTTGTGCAGGTTCAGGTGGCTGACGTCGCCCCCGAACTTGCCGGGACGGGCCAGGCCGACGATCGCGTTGAGGTTGGCGCCGTCGACGTACACCTGACCGCCGGCGTCGTGCACCGCGGCGCAGATGTCGGCGACGTCGTGCTCGTACACGCCGTGCGTGGACGGGTAGGTGATCATCAGCGCGGCGAGGTCACTGGCGTGTTCGGCGATCTTGGCGCGCAGGTCGTCCAGGTCGACGTCACCGTTCTCCCGGCATGCCACGACGACGACCTTCATGCCGACCATGGCGGCCGACGCGGCGTTGGTGCCGTGCGCGCTCGACGGGATCAGGCAGATGTTGCGGCCGGCTTCACCGCGGGCCTCGTGGTAGGCGCGGATGGCGAGCAGACCGGCGTACTCACCCTGCGACCCGGCGTTGGGCTGCAGCGACACCGAGTCGTAGCCGGTGATGCTGACGAGCCACGACTCCACGTCGGCGATCAGCTTCCGCAGGCCCGGGGTGTCCGACGCCGGGGCGAACGGGTGCTGCTGTGCGAACTCGGTCCACGTGATGGGTTCCATCTCGGCGGCCGCGTTGAGCTTCATGGTGCACGAGCCCAGCGGGATCATGCTGCGGTCCAGCGCGATGTCCTTGTCGGCGAGCGAGCGCAGGTAGCGCATCATCTCGGTCTCGGTGCGGTACCGCGAGAACGCCGGGTGGGTGAGGAACTCCGAAGTGCGCGTATGGATTTCCGGGCCGTCCCAGTGGTGGCCGCCGCGCGTCGCGCCGAACGCCGCGAGCACCGCGTCGACGTGGTCGGCGGTGGTCGCCTCGTCGCAGGACACCGAGATGTGATCGGCATCGACGAGCCAGACGTTGATGCCGCGCTCCTTGGCAGCCGCCTGCACCTGCTCGGCCTTGCCGGGAACGCGGGCCAGGACGGTGTCGAAGAATCCGGAGTGGACGACCTCGACACCGGCCTCTTTCAGGCCCATGGCCACCGCAAGGGCGTGGCCGTGCACGCGGTGCGCGATGGCGGTCAGCCCGCGCGGCCCGTGGTAGCTGGCGTACATCGCGGCGATCACCGCGAGCAGCACCTGAGCGGTACAGATGTTGCTGGTGGCCCGGTCGCGGCGGATGTGCTGTTCACGGGTCTGCAGGCTCAGCCGGTAGGCCTTGGCGCCGTCGGCGTCGACCGAGACGCCGACCAGACGCCCGGGCAGCTGCCGGGCGTGCTTGCCGTGCACGGCCAGGTAGCCGGCATGCGGGCCGCCGAAGCCCATCGGCACGCCGAAACGCTGCGTGGTGCCGAAGGCGACATCGGCGCCGATCTCGCCGGGCGGGGTGACGAGCGTCAGCGCCAGCAGGTCCGCGCCGATGGCGACCAGCGCACCGCGCTCATGGGCCTGCGCGATCAGCGCGGACCAGTCGTTGACGGCGCCGCTGGCCCCGGGCACCTGGGCGATGACGCCGAAGAACTCGCCCTCGGGCAGGCCGTCACGCAGGTCGGCGGTGACGATCTCGATGTTCAGCGGTTCGGCGCGGGTGGCCAGTACCGCCGCGGTCTGCGGGTAGATGTCGGCGTCGACGGCGAGGCGGCGGCAGTCGCCCTTGACGGCGCGGTGCATCAGCGTCATGGCCTCGGCCGCGGCGGTGGCCTCGTCGAGCATGGAGGCGTTGGCGATCTCCATGCCGGTCAGGTCAGTGACCATGGTCTGGAAGTTGAGCAGGGCCTCGAGGCGGCCCTGGCTGATCTCGGGCTGGTACGGCGTGTAGGCGGTGTACCAGGCCGGGTTCTCGAGAATGTTGCGGCGCAACACGGCCGGGGTCAGGGTGTCGAAGTAGCCCTGGCCGATCATCGACACCGCGACGGTGTTGGTCTCGGCGAGCGCGCGCAGCTCGGCCAGCGACTGCTCTTCGGACGCCGGGGCCGGCAGCTCGTCGAGGCCGGGGGCCAGGCCGGCGCTGGACAGCGCGTCGAGGATGCCCGCGGGCAGCGCCTTGGCGGCGAGCTCTTCCAGCGAGTCGACGCCGATGATCCCGAGCATGGTGGCCACCGCGTCGGCATCCGGACCGATGTGCCGGTCGACGAAGCGAAGCTGGTGGTGCTCGGCAGAGGAACGGGACGTGCTGTCGGTCATGACGGCCTCTCCAGACGTTCAGGCTCGGGGCAGGCTTGCCACGGAACCGCTAGGGGTTCCTCCCCCTCTGTCGTCGGTGCCTGAGAGATTCGGCCCGACGATGGTCGGCCTTTCCCCATGGGCGGGCGAGTCGCAGCTCGCCGCTTTCCAGAGGCATCGGGCTCCGGCGCGGTCCGGGGGCCTGAGAGGTTGATGGAGAGGTATTGCTCCTTCGGCGTCCATGGCTGGCGGCCACAGAACTCTCCCGCGTCGGGACGATGCGCGCGCCAGTCTACCGGTCGGTCACATAAGCCCGCGAATAGACAGCAAACGGCCCCTTCTCGCCGGGGAGAAGGGGCCGTTGCTCGTGCTTTGGGAGGCGGGACTCAGCCGATCTTGCGGTCGCGCTGCTTGCGACGCGAGGCGAGCTCGTCCTCGGGTGCGGCGATGGATTCGCCGCCGTCGGCGCGTTCGCCCGGGAAGTCGGCGATGGCGCCGGTCAGCTCACGCATGGCGCCGGAGACCGCGATGCCGAATACGCCCTGACCGCCCTGCAGCAGGTCGACGACCTCTTCGGCGGACGTGCACTCGTACACCGTGGTGCCGTCCGAGAAGAGCGTGATGTTGGCCAGGTCGTGGACGCCGCGCTGGCGCAGGTGGTCGACCGCGACGCGGATGTTGTGCAGCGAGATGCCGGTGTCGAGCAGTCGCTTGACGATCTTGAGGACCAGGATGTCCTTGAACGAGTACAGGCGCTGGCTGCCGGAGCCGGCGGCGCCGCGGATCGACGGGACGACCAGCGAGGTGCGAGCCCAGTAGTCGAGCTGGCGGTAGGTGATGCCGGCGATCTGGCAGGCGCTCGGCCCGCGGTAGCCGACCAGTTCGTCGGGAACAGACTCATCAGGGAACAGGCCTGCCTGCACCGGCACGGGAGCCGGTGTCGGGGCGGCCTGCTCAGGCGCGCCGTTGGTCGTCAGGTCCAACTGCTCTTGACGTGGCGTCTCGTCGCCCACTGCCTGATCCTCTCGCCGATCGAACTAACCCTGCCTGGCGGCCACTGCTGCTCGGCGGGCATGTCCGCTGCTCGAATGTGTCGAGCATACGCTTCCCGCCGGGCCAGTTCAGCCTGTCACCAGAACGAGGAAAGTATGTGGCGCGGATTCGGCGAATCCGCAAACGGCGCACCGAGTGTCGACACGCGCTGACCTAACTGAGATGCATCCGTAACAAGGGGCCCGTACTCCGGCCTAAGTCGCCTTGAAATCGTCCGGAGAAATGCTGTCGAGGAACTCCTTGAACTTCTCGACCTCGTCCTCGCGCACGGGGCCGGACGACTCCTCGTCACCCTCGTCCGGGATCAGCAGACCGGCTTCGGCGAGTACCGCTTCCTCGACATAGATCGGTACGCCCACCCGCAGCGCGATGGCCACCGAGTCCGACGGCCGCGCCGACACCGTGATGTCGCGGTCGAACACCAGGTCGGCGTAGAAGGTGCCTTCCTGCAGGTCCACGATGCGCACCTCGCGCAGCGAATGACCAAGTGCGGCAATCAGATCCTTGATCAGGTCGTGCGTCAGGGGACGAGCCGGTGAGACGCCCTGCTGCTCGAGCGCGATGGCAGCCGCCTCGGACTGCCCGATCCAGATCGGCAGGTAGCGGTCACCGTCGGATTCGCGCAGCAAGAGCACGGGTTGGTTCTGCGGCTGTTCCACCCGAATGCCGACCACACGAACCTCGCCCATCTGCGTCTGCCCTCCGCAATCCGTGTGCCATCAACGAATTCGAGTCTAGTCCTCAGCGATCGAGAACGTCGCGCACGGCAGACTTGATCAGCGACGTGTGCAGCGTGATGGCGAGCGCCGCGACCTCGCGGGCCAGTTCGTCGGCCCGGTCACGGGCCCCGGCGTTGCCGGCTTTACCGATGGGGCCGGCGATCTGGGCGATCAGGTCAGACTGCCGGTCGGCGGCGGACCGGAAGGCCCGCAGGTGCCGCGGTTCGACACCGTATTCGCCCAGCGCATGGGCACATTGTGCGATGACCACGGCATGTTCGTCGAAGAACCCCGCCGGGCCGGGGATGATCACGCCGCTCTTGACCAGCGCGGCCAACAGCTCCGGCTTGATGCCGGAGCGCTGCAGCAGGTCCTCGCGGCTGAGCCGGACCTGGGCGGGCGCGACGTCAGCCGGGACACCGGCCTGGTCGCTGTCCGGATCCGGAACCAATTTCGGTACGCCGTAAGCGGATCCGTTCGACGGCAGCGCGCCGTCGGGCTGGGCGTCCAGCTGGGCCTTGATGACCTTGAGCGGCAGGTACTGATCCCGCTGCGCGGACAGGATGAACCGCAGCCGCGCGCAGTCATAGGCCGTAAAACGACGGTAGCCCGACCCAGTGCGTTCGGGCGTGACCAGACCTTGTTCCTCCAGGAACCGGATCTTGGAGATGGTCACATCCGGGAAGTCTGGCCGGAGCAGATCGAACACCGCTCCGATCGACATCCCGGCCACTGCACTGCGGTCGGGCTGCGTCATGGACTGACCGCCGGTCTAACCAGCCGAGCTGTCGTCGGTCTTGGGGCCGGTCAGGAACACGAGGCGGAACTTGCCGATCTGGACCTCGTCACCGTTGGCCAGCACCGCCGAGTCGACGGGCTCGCGGTTGACGTAGGTGCCGTTGAGGCTGCCGACGTCGACCACCTGGAACTCACCGGACTCGAGCCGGAACTCGGCGTGGCGACGGCTCACCGTCACATCGTCGAGGAAGATGTCGCTGTCAGGATGACGGCCCGCCGAGGTGCTCGGCTGATCCAGCAGGAATCGAGAGCCGGCATTCGGCCCGCGCTTGACCACCAGGAGGGCCGAGCCCACCGGCAGTCCTTCAACTCCGGAGACGGCACTGGTGCCGCTCGTCGAAGCCGGGGCGTCGAGCTCATTGAGGAAGTCCGCCCGGAAGACCGATGTGGTCTCCACTGTTGCCTCCTCGGAGCCGAAATCGGTCCCCGAACCGCTGTCGTTATCCGTCACGCGCTGCTCCTCTACTGGCTGCTGTGGCGCTCTTTTGCACGACCAGCCGGCAGGTGCTGCCAGCAGTCATCGAATGTCGCATACGTCTCACTATTGACCGTACCGCGCGGCGCGGGCCAGTGTGCCCGCCACCACCGGATCCGCCGAGCCGACTTTGGTGTCGCCACGGCCGAACCGGACCGCAGCACCCTAACAAAAGGGTTACTCGTCCAGGGTCGCCCGGTAGCCGTCCGCGTCCAGCAGACCGGCGAGCTGGCTGTCCAGTTCGGCCGCGTCGGCCTGCAGTTCGATCAGCCAGCCGGCGTCATACGGATCGGAGTTGACCAGGTCGGGCGAGCCTTCCAGATCACCATTGACCGCAACGATTTTCGCGGCGATCGGGGCGTACAGCTCCGACGTCGTCTTGGGCGATTCGACCTCACCGAACACGTCGCCGGCAGCGACGGTGATGCCGACCTCGGGCAGATCGACGTAGACGACGTCGCCCAGCGCGCCCTGCGCGAAATCGGTGATTCCGACCCGTACGGTGCCCTCGCCGGTGCGGCGCACCCATTCGTGCTCGGTGGTGTACAGCAGATCGGCTGGCGTTTCGCTCACGACGCTCCTTGCAGTTTCAAGACAGTGTGTTGGTCGGTCAGTAAGAATACGGCTCGACGATCAGGCCCGGCGTCTACTTGACGGGCTGAGCGTATTGGCGCGGTTTCGGTTGCCGCAAGGCACTCACGTCGATCGTGTCGGCCTGTTGCACGGTCATTGTGCCGCCCACCCGTTTCACACTGTCCATCGCCCCGCCCGGGATGTTCATCGCGGCCGCGAGCGTCGGCGGATCCCCAATGGCGAGAATGGAATAGGGCGGGTTCATGGTCACGTTGTCGACGACCAGCGCGCCCGCGGTGCCGGTCACCCAGGTGTCGACACCGACCCGTACCGCGGTCTGCTGGTCACCGCGTCCCGACCGGATCTCCATGGCCTCGGCGCCGGCGGCGCGCAACTCGTTGATGACGTCGAGCAAGGTCTCGGGCGACACGCCGGGTGCGATGTCCTCGATGGTGATGGTGACGCCCGGGCCGGTGGCCGCGACGGTGCCGATCAGGATCGACAGGGCACGCAGGCGCGCCTGCGCGTTCTCGATGGCGGCCTGGTCGCTGTTGCCCGACGCCTGCAACGACGACAGCGTCTTCTGCAGGTCGGCCACCTCGGTGTTGAGAGACGCCTCGCGCTGTTGCAGCGAGTCGAGCAGCACCAGCAGGTCTGCAGGCCGCGCGGTGTCGAGGGCGTCACCGGATTCGGTCTGGCGCACCTGCGTCGCGATGGCCACCCCGAGCAGCACACAGAGCAGTACGGCCAGCGCGCCGAACATCAACTGCGACCGGGTGCGCGGCAGCCGGGCCGGGACGCCGTCGGGCAGCTCGTGCCGGCCGTGGTGTTCTTCCGCGTGCTGTTCGTCGTCAGCCATGTCGCACCGTCACGCCCCGAACAACCTTCGGCGCAGCGCCGCCGCGTTGCCGAAGATCCGGATACCGAGCACGACGATGATCGCGGTGGACAACTGCGTGCCCACGCCCAACTGGTCGCCCACGTAGACGATCACGGCGGCGACCAGGACGTTGAAGACGAACGAGATCACGAAGACCTTCGCATCGAAGATGCGTTCCAGGTAGGCCCGCAGTCCCCCGAACACCGCGTCCAGCGCCGCCACCACGGCGATCGGCAGATACGGCTGGACCGCTTCGGGCACGCTGGGGTGGAAGATCAACCCCAGCACGATGCCGACCACCAGTGCCGCGATCCCGATCATGTAGCCCTGCTCACTTTGGTCCAATCTCCTTGGCGAAGTTGACATCTCGTACCGACGCGGCCGACACCGTCAGCCGGTCGCGGGTCTGGACGCTGATTCCCACGCCGTACGACTGGGCGAGCAGCATCAGCCGCTGCATGGCAGGGGTCTGCTCGAACACCTCCTGCATGGCGTGCGGCGGCCCGATGGCGACGACGACGTACGGGCTGGCCACCGGCTGGTTGTCGACGAGGATGCCACCGCCGGCCTGCCGCATGGTCACGTTCGGCCCGATCCGCACGCCGCCGACGGAGACCGCCTCGGCACCGGCCGCCCACAACGAGTTGACGGCCAGCTGCAGGTCGCGGTCCAGGATGATCTGCGGGCTGCCGGCAACGCGCTGCTTCGACACATCGGACAGGTTCGGGCTCGGCGGCGGCTCGGTGACGGTGACGGTGAGGCCGGGGCCGGTCACCGCGGTCACGCCCGCGCCGAACTCGGCCTGCTCGAGGGCGGCCAGCAGCTCACGGCCTTTCTCGTCGCCGGCCAGCCGGCTGCGGCGCGCGGCCTCCACCTGGCCCGCGAGGGCGTCGCGGGTGGCGGTGCTGTCGCGGGTCCGCTCTTCGGCGGTGCGCGCGTTGGCCGACAGGACATGCTGGGTCTGGTCGTTGGCCGGGGCCATCGACACCGCGTGCTGTGCCGCCGTCACGAACACCACCGACACCGCGGCGACGCCGACCAGCAGCCAGGCGCCGTCGATGAACCGCCGGGAGCCGCGCCGGGCACCGTCACCGGCCGCCTCGCGGCGCTCGGCCGCGGCGGCGTAGCCCGGATCGAGATGGTCGGTCAGCAGCGAGCGCAGCAGTGACGGCACCGGAATCCGGACCGGCTCGTCGGCGACGTGGCTGTTACGGCCGGCCTCCGGCCAGTAGCCGCCCAGCGCCCGGTCCCGGGGCGTCCCGGCTTCCGTCACGCCGCCGACCTCGCGACCGGCGGCAGCTCCCTGCGCACCATGGCCACCTGGATCAGGTACAGCACCGCCGACCACAGATACATGGCCATGCCCCACACGAGGAACGCCCAACCACAGGCCAGCACCACGCGGCTCCAGGCGTCGGGCCACTGTCCCAGCAGCACGAGCGGGAAGCCGGACATCAGCGCGAACGTCGCGGCCTTGCCGATATAGGTGACGGGCAGCGCCGTCAGCCCGCGGCCGCGCAGCAGCGGCAGCGTGGCCGCCAGCACGACGTCGCGGCCGATCAGGGTCAGCACGAACCACCAGGGCACGACGTGCGCGATCGCCAGCGCAACCGGCACGACGAGCATGTAGATCCGGTCGACCAGCGGGTCCAGCAGCTCGCCCAGCCGCGACGACTGGTTCGGCACCAGCCGCGCGATCTTGCCGTCCGCCCAGTCGGAGAAGCCGCTGAACATCAGGATCGCGACGGCCCAGCCGTTCGCGTGCGCCGACAGCAGCAGGTAGAGGAACACCGGGACCAGCAGCAACCGCAACGCGCTGAGCGCGTTGGGAATCGTCAGCACGCGGTCGCCCGACTCGGCTTCCACGTCTGTATGCGATCCGCCTCCGGCTTCTCGCTGGGGGTCCATAGGGCTAAACCTAACGGAATACCCCGGGCAGGCTCAGCGCTGCCATCGTGTCGTCGGCCAGCGGGTTGTCGTGAATCATGTACGTCCACGTCGACGTCGGGCGGGCCAGCTTGGACAGATCCAGGCCGGGCTCGTCCTCCAGCACGTTGGCGGTCTCGAAGGTCTGCTGCGCGGCCTCGATGGCGTCGGCCGCCAGCGATGCGAACGCGTCGACCGCCATGCGGTGGAACTCGTCGAGCGGATCCTGGCGTCCCAGCGCGCGCAGGTGGATGCTCTCGCGGATGTCGGACAGGTAGGCCAGGTGGTCGGCCCAGCCGCGGTCCAGGTGGTACAGCATGATCAGCCGGCAGATGCGCTCGAGCTCGTCCTCGGCGCCCTCTTCCCCAATCTGGCTGACCAGTTCCTGGTACCGGTCCGGCGACAGCTCCTTGAGCTCGTCGCGCGCGGTGGTGGTGCGCAGCAGGGTCTCGCGGCGTTCCACGATGATCGCGCGCTGCTGCGCGGTGAGCTGGTTGTAGCGCCAGGTGTTGGCGTGCACGTCCAGCAGCCGGCCCTCGGCGACGCGCTGCGCGTGCTCGAGCATCTGGCCGGCGCGGTCGCTGATGATGCGGCCGTCCTCGTCGGTCTGCATCGGGAGCTTCTCGGGCTCCAGGTGCGAGACGACGACGTCGTCCTCCCAGCTGGAGAAGAACACCGACGAGCCCGGGTCGCCCTGGCGGCCGGCGCGGCCGCGCAGCTGGTTGTCGAGGCGTTCGGTGTGGTGCCGGCCGGTGCCGATGACGTGCAGGCCACCGAGTTCGGCGACGGCGTCGTGGTCGGCTTCGTCGGATCCGCCGAGGCGGATGTCGGTGCCGCGGCCGGCCATCTGGGTGGAGACGGTGACGGTGGCGAGCTTGCCGGCCTCGGCGATGACCGCGGCTTCTTCCTCGTCGTTCTTGGCGTTCAGCACGACGGCGGGCACGCCGGCCTTGACCAGTTTCGCGTGCAGCTCTTCGGATTCGGCGACATCGCGGGTACCGACCAGCACCGGCTGGCCGGTCGCGTGGATCTCCTGGATGTGCTCGATGACGGCCTGGTTCTTGGCGGCCGCGGTGATGTAGACGCGGTCGGTCTCGTCCTCGCGGATGTTCGGCGTGTTCGGCGGAATCGGCGACACCCCGAGCCGGTAGAACTGGCGCAGCTGCTCACCGGCAGCAAGCGCGGTGCCGGTCATGCCGCACACCGTCGGGTAGCGGCCGATGAGGGCCTGGACGGTGATGGTGTCGAGCACCTCGCCGGTCTCGGTGGTCTCGATGCCTTCCTTGGCCTCGACGGCCGCCTGCAGGCCGTCGGGCCAGCGCTGCAGCGACGCGATGCGGCCGCGCGAGGCGTTGATGAGGTGAACGGCGTTGTCCCGCACGATGTAGTGCACGTCGCGCTGCAGCAGCACATGCGCGTGCAGGGCCACGTTGACCTCGGTCAGGGTCGTGCCGATGTGCTCCTCGGAGTACAGGTCGATGCCGCCGAGCGCCTTCTCCAGCTTGCGCGCCCCGGCGTCGGTCAGGTGCACGTTGCGGCGGTCGGCGTCGGTGTCGTAGTACTGCAGCGAGTCGTCGACCCGGTTCTCGGAGGTCATCTCCCCGACCAGCCGGATGATCTCCATGCGCGGGGTCTCGCGGTGGGTGGTGCCGGCGAGGACCAGCGGCACCAGCGCCTCGTCGACGAGCACGGAGTCGGCCTCGTCGATCAGCGCGACGTCGGGCCGCGGCGACACCAGGTCGTCGACGTGGGTGACCAGCTGGTCGCGCAGCACGTCGAATCCGATCTCGTTGACGGAGGCGTAGGTGACGTCGCATTCGTAGGCGGCGCGCCGTTCGTCGGCCGTCGACTCGGCGGTGATCCAGCCGACCGTCAGGCCCATCGCCGCCAGCAGCGGTCCCATCCACTCGGCGTCGCGGCGGGCCAGGTAGTCGTTGACGGAGATGACGTGCACGTGCCGGCCGGCCAGCGCGTAGCCGGCAGCCGCGATCGCGCCGGCCAGGGTCTTGCCCTCACCGGTGGCCATCTCGACGACGTCGCCGGCCATCATGCGCAGCGCGCCGAGGAGCTGAACGTCGAACGGCCGCAGGCCCGTGGTGCGTTCGGCCGCTTCGCGGGCGATGGCGAGGAACTGCGGGATGTCGGCGGCATCGGCGAGCTCGGACAGCTCGAGCAGCTTGGCGGCCTTGGTGATCTGCTCGTCGTCCAGCCCCGCGGCCTTGTCGTCGAATTCGGCCGACGCCCGAACCTGATTCATCGATCGGTTCTGGTTCTTGTCGGTGGAAGCACCGAGCAGCTTCCAGAACTTGCTGCTCAGCCGGCCGGATTTCGCGGTGCTGGTTTTCGCCACAGGTCAAAGGTACCGGTCCCGTCCGGCCGCTCTGCTGCAGCCGTCCACCTGCCGGAGACCCGCGGAAGGTGACCGGCGTCTCACGTCATTGCCTGTCGCAGCGCGAACGTCAATAGGTCACGGGTACCTTGCGGGGATGGATTTGTTCACCCCGACCCTCGAATGGGGCAGTGAGCTCACTACCTCGCTGTGGTGGATCGCGAAAGCCTGGCTGATCGCCGCGGTATCGACGCTGGTGGTGGTGACCGCCATCGGCCGGTTCACGGTCTGGGGACGGCAGTTCTGGCGCATCACCGGCGCGTACTTCGTCGGCCGCGACAGCATCATCGTGTGGCTGTGGCTGGCGGCGCTGCTGCTGTCGGTGATCACCGGCGTCCGGCTCACGGTGCTCTTCAGCTATCAGAGCAACGATCTGATGACCAGTTTCCAGGTGGTGGCCTCCGGCCTGGCCGGCCATGACCAGGCCGTGAAGGACTCTGGCGCACACGGGTTCTGGATGTCGATCGGCATCTTCTCGCTGCTGGCCGTGCTGCATGTCTGCCGCATCATGCTGGACCTGTTCATGACGCAGCGGTTCATCCTGCGGTGGCGCGCCTGGCTGACCGACCGGCTCACGGGCGACTGGCTGGACGGCAAGGCGTACTACCGGTCGCGGTTCATCGACGACACGATCGACAACCCGGACCAGCGCATCCAGAGCGACATCGACATCTTCACCGCCGGCGTGGGCCCGCTGCCCAACACGCCCAACAACATGACCACCTCCACGTTGCTGTTCGGCGCCATCAACGCCATCGCATCGATGCTTTCGTTCACCGCGATTCTGTGGAACCTGTCCGGCACGCTGACCATCGCCGGGCTCACCATCCCCAAGGCGATGTTCTGGATCGGACTCGGTTACGTCCTGATCGCCTCGGTGGTCGCCTTCTGGATCGGCCGTCCCATCATCTGGCTGTCGTTCGACAACGAACGCTTCAACGCCGCCTTCCGCTACGCGCTCGTGCGGATGCGCGATGCGGCCGAGGCCGTCGCCTTCTACCACGGTGAGCTCGCCGAGCGGACGGGTCTGCGCCGGTTGTTCGCGCCCGTCGTCGACAACTACAAGCGGTACGTCAACCGGATGATCGGCCTCAACGGCTGGAACCTGTCGATGAGCCAGATCATCGTGCCGTTGCCGTACGTCCTGCAGTTCCCGCGCTTCCTCGCCGGCGAGATCAAGCTCGGCGACATGAACCAGACGGCGTCGGCGTTCGGCAGCATCCAGGACGGCCTGTCCTTCTTCCGCAATGTGTACGACCAGTTCGCCGGCTACCGCGCCGCCATCATCCGTCTGCACGGCCTGGTGACGGCCAACGACGCGGCGCGGCACCTACCCGAGCTCGCCACCGAAGACTGCCCCGACGACACCATCACGCTGGAGCAGGTCACCGTGAGCACCCCGGACGGCCGCGAACTCATCTCGCCGCTGGATCTGTGCCTGTACCCCGGCGAAGCACTGGTGGTCACCGGCCCGTCCGGCAGCGGCAAGACGACACTGCTGCGCAGCCTCGCCAAGCTGTGGCCCTTCTGCCACGGCGCCATGCACTTCCCGATGGACGAGAACGAGACGCTGTTCCTGTCGCAGTTGCCGTATGTGCCACTGGGCGATCTGCGCGCGGTGGTGTCCTACCCGAGCAAGGTGGGCGCCCACACCGACGAGCAGCTGCAGGAGGTCCTGCGCAAGGTCGCCCTGCCGCACCTGGCGAACCGGCTCGACGAGGTGGACGACTGGGCCAAGGTCCTCTCCCCCGGCGAGCAGCAGCGCGTCGCCTTCGCCCGCGTGCTGCTGACCCGGCCCAAGGCCGTGTTCTTCGACGAGTCCACCTCGGCACTCGACGAAGGCCTGGAAATGATGCTGTACCAACTGGTTCGGAACGAACTGCCCGACACCACCGTGGTCAGCGTCAGCCACCGCAGCACCGTCGAACAGCATCACCAGCAGGAGCTGGAGCTGCTGGGCGACGGCAACTGGCGGCTCACCCGGATCGAAGACGACGGCGTGCCCGCCGGCGTCTGATCACCGCGTGGCGGCGTGGGTGCCGGCCCGGCGGCCGAAGAACGATCCCTCGCCCAGCTGGGTGCCACTGGCGTAGCCCTTGCCGTCCTGCGCGATGTTGGACGCGCAGGCGCCCGCCGCGTACAGCCCCGGCACCGCGCTGCCGTCCGCGCGCAGCACTTGGCCGTCGATGCTGACCGACAGGCCGCCCATGGTGAATCCGGAGTACAAGGCCCGGCCGAGCGACAGGTCGAATGCCGCCCACGGCCCATTGTCCTGGGCCGCAACGCAATCCGGCTGCTTGTGGAAGTCGGGGTCGGCGCCGGCCGCGGCGTTGGCGTTGTAGCGCTCCAGCGTCGCCGCCAGGTTCCCGGCCGGAATGCCCAGTGCCTCTTCCATTTCCGCGATCGTCTCCCAGCCGTCGATGAACCGGATCAACGGCATCGCCGGCATCTCGGTGTGCGCTTCGTCGACGATCAGGTAGGCCACCTGGTCGGGCTGCTCGAGCACGAAAGCCGATGTGCGCGAATGGTAGGAGTCCTCGTTGACGAAGCGCTGGCCGTTCTGGTTGACGATGACGCCGGTGAGCAGGATCTCCGGCGGGTAGGCGGCAGCGGTGATGAACAGCTGGTCCAGGTTCTTGGCCACGCCGCCGGCCGAGACGCCGAGCTTGATGCCCAGCCCGTCGTCGTTCGGGTTGCCCAGGATGTAGGGCTCGACTTCGCCGTGGTGCTTGGTCTTTCGCTTCTGGCCCAGCGCCGGCGTGTGCTCGGCCACCATCTCGGGGTTCATCGCGAAACCGCCCGCGGCGATGATCACCGCACCGGCCTTGACGGTGCCCGTCACGCCGAAGTTCTTCCATGCCACCCCGGCGACAGCACCGGTGTCGTCGAGCACGAGGTTCGTCGCGCCGGTCTCGTAGCGCATCTCGACGCCGAGTTCGTCCGCCCGTTTCAGCAGCAGCTTGATGACCATGTCCGCGCCGCCCAGCTCACCCGGCACCGGGACGGAGTGCCCACGGGGTGCGGCCTTGGCCTGCTCGCAGAACGGCCATACCTTCTCGTTGCCTGTGTAGGACAGGCCCTCGGTGCCCGGCGGCACCACCACCTTGCCCGGGTAGTAGCTGCGCTCGAACTGAAAACCCAAGTCCTCCAACCAGTTGAAGTGCTCGACGCTGCCGTCGCAGTAGGCCCGGATCTTGTCGTGCTCGGGGTCGTGGGCGACGGCGACCAGGTACTTGTACATCTCGTCGGCGGTGTCGTCGTGGCCGGTGGCCTGCTGCACCGCCGTGCCGCCACCGAGGTAGAAGTGACCGCCGGCCATGGACGTCGTGCCGCCCGCACCGGCCGCCTTCTCCAGCACCAGGACCTTGGCGCCCGCGGCGGCAGCGCTGACCGCGGCACAGCCACCCGCGATACCGAAGCCGATCACGACGACGTCGGCCTCGTCGGACCATTCGGTCACGTCGGCAACGTTGACGATCTCGGGAACTGTTTGCATCGTCTCTCCTGGGCCGGTCTCGGTGGATCTGGACACGTGTCCGATCAGCGATCGACTAGACAATAACGTCGAGACGAGACCATGGCTAGAACGCGTTCTAGTTTCGCCGGTGCGACCGGTCCATCACGCGGCGAGCATGCCGATCAGCACGTCGAGCTGAAGGCCGAAGACCCCCGCTGGATCAGTCAACGTGTCGGGTCCGTACTGGCCGAACACCTCCAAGCTGATCGCCCCGACGATCGCCGCCCACAGCACGAAACACCGGGTCACCGCGGCGTCGTCGCCCGAGAACCCGAATCCATCTTTCAGCCGCGCGAAATCAGACGAAATCGACTGTGGCGCAACATGGCCCGGAGATCGGATATCCCCCACCGCAATGCCGGCGGCCACCGCATCGAACAACGCTCCGACCACCCGGGTACCCGGCCCCACGGTCGACTCGGCCGGGGCGTGATAGCCGGGCACGGGGCTGCCGTACAGCAGCGCCCAACAGGCCGGCTGTTCGATCGCCCAGGCGCGTGCCGCCCGAGCGGTCGCCGTGATCTGTTCGCGCCAGTCCGCTCCCGCCTCCGCCCGGGCGGCGTCGACGGCGTCGGCCAACTCGGTGTATGCGTCCACCAGCAGCAGGGTGAGCAGTTCGTCACGACTGGGCACGTACCGGTAGACCGCCGAGGAGACCATGCCGAGGTCGCGGGCGATGGCCCGGAGGGACAGCCCCGCAGCGCCGTCGGTCTCGAGGTGCCTACGGCCGAGTTCGATGATCTGACGTTCGATCCGATCCCGGGAGTCCTGACGTTTACCCACGCCCGCCAGTCTGACATAAAACGAGAACACTGCTCTTGATTTACCCGGTCTCGCGTGCCATCGTAATTAGAGAGCACTGCTCTGGTTTCTCGAATTCTCATCGAAAGGACGAACATGACCACGCGCTATGACGAGCCCGGAACCATCGCACGCGCCGGCAACGAAGTGATCCGCCGGCTTGCCGAGGCCGGGATCAGCCTGGCCGGCACCAGCGCGCTGCGGGTACGGGGACGCCGCACAGGCAAGCTCCGCGGCGTCGTGATCAACGTGCTCACCGTCGACGGCCGTAGGTACCTGGTTTCACCACGGGGCAACACCGAGTGGGTCCGCAACGTCCGCGCCGCCGGCGAAGTCGAGCTCGGCCCCCGCTGGCGCAGCCGCAACCTCAGGGTCACAGAGGTGCCGGACGCAGCGAAAACGCCTCTGCTGCAACGTTATCTGGATCGGTGGTACTGGGAGGTCAAAGGCCACTGCGCAGAGCTGACGCCGCAGTCGACCGAATCTGAAATCAGCCAGGCGGCGTCCAGCATCCCAATCTTCGAGCTGCACGCCTGAGGGCGCTCAGCCCCCGGCGGCAGCCTGCTGCACGACGGCATCATTGGTCTGCTGGTCGGTCGCGCTCCACGAGACGGCCGCGGGGAAATGCCCCCACGTGCTGTTGAAGACGCCGACGAGGACGGCCCGGTTGTCGGGGGTGACGGTGTACACCGGCCCGCCCGAGTCGCCCTTCTGGCTGACGATGCCGTTGGACATGGTGAACCAGCCGTTGTTCACCGCGTCGACAGTGCCGCACGTCTCACCGGTGACGACGCCGAAGTGGCAGACGGGTGCGCCGCGCTGCGGATTCACCGCGGGATCGGTGACGAGCATCCGGCCGCCCGGCAGGATGTTGTTCACCATGACGTCGCCGGCGATGTTGATGGACTCCCAGTCGGAGATCTGATGGTCGGTCGCGATGGTGGCGCCGTCCGGCGTGTTGTCCCGGAACGTGATCATGGTGCCGATGAAGCGGCCATCCTTGTCGGTGACGGGGCCGTTGCCACGGCAGTGACCTGCGGTGTAGCCCGTCCGCGCGACCGGGTCCACATAACCCAGCGTGCAGCGCGTGGTGCCCTGGTGAATCTCCATGCCCGGGTAGACGAGCACTCCGGGATCAGCCGACGCGACCGGCGCCGGGCCGCCCACAGCGAACATCGGCACAGCGACCGCGGCTACTGCCACGGCCCGCATACCCCCCACAAACATGACCTTGCTCCCATCACCTCGGGACGGACGTCGCGCCAGCCTACCCCGCAAACCCGAACACGGGACGGGAAAGCCCCCGCCCCGGGCGGCCGGCGACCGTCCCGCACCAGCAAACAAGCTGCCCCTGAAATGCGCTGGCGGCCCGGATCTTTCGATCCGGGCCGCCAGGGTCCGACCAGGTCAGGGAATGGTCAGGAGCTGACCGGGCTGAATCAGGTCCGGGTTGTCGATTCCGCTGGCGCCGGCAATCTCCGGGTAGCGGTTGCCGTCGCCGTAGAACTGCTCGGCGATGGCCCACAGGGTGTCACCCGACTGCACGGTGTAGGTGCGTGCGGCGGGGGCCTCGGGCACCGGGGCGGGCTCGGGCTCGGCAACGACCTCAGCGACCGGCTCGGCAGCCACCTCAGGCTCGGGCGCGGGGGCGGGCTCCGGGGCCGCCTCGACCGGCGCCGGGGGCGCCTCGTCGGTGTGGGTCTCGGACGACCACTTGGCGTCGTCACCGCTGTAGAGCACAAGATTGCGATCGTCCTGCAGCACGAGACGGACGTTGTCGGCGCCGGCGGTCTGGCTGGCCCACACCGGCTTGTCCGGGGTGTACAGCACGAAGTTGCCGTCCTCCTGCACCTCGGCGCGCTTGACGTCCTGGCCGTCGGTTGCGGTGGCCCACACGGACTGCTCCCCTGCGTACAGCACCAGGTTGCCGTCGTCCTGCAGCACCAGCCGGTACGCACCGTTGTTCGACGTCAGCGACTGGCCGACCTCGAGCTTCTCGCCCTTCTGAAGTGTGTCACCCATGAAGTCCAGCTCCTTTTGGTTCGATTCACCCTGTCGCTCATCGACAGTACCGGCGGTTCCGGGGAACGCCAGCGTTTGCGCTCGCCCAAATCAAAACAGTTGGCAAACAATGAGTTATCGCGAAGGATTCACAGCGTTCTGATAGCGTTTACGCCCCTGTCAGCGAACCGGCGCAGACCCCGGTCCCGCCGGCTGCCATCCCGGCGGACCGAACACGTAACCCACTCGGTCACCGAATCCGTTGGCCTGGCGCACATCTCGGACCATCGAGACGTATTCGTGCGTCTGTAGTTTCCAGATGTCATACGTGCCAACAGGTTTGGTCAATCCGTAGTTCGGCCGGGCGGTCTCGGGCGTGAAGCTGCCGAACAGCCGGTCCCAGATGATCAGGATGCCGCCGTAGTTCTTGTCGAGGTACTGCTGGTCCCGGCCGTGGTGCACACGGTGATGCGACGGCGTGTTGAAGACGTATTCGATTGGCCGCCAGAGCTTCCCGATACGTTCGGTGTGAATCCAGTACTGGTACACCAGGTTCAGCGAGAAACTGGCGAACACGATCCACGGCGGCACGCCCAGCGCCGGCAAGACCGCCTTCATCGCCAGGTCGCCGGAGGGATTCCACTTCTGCCGCAGCGCGGTGGACAGGTTGAAGTACTCGCTGGAGTGGTGCGCCTGGTGCGTGGCCCAGAACAGCCGCACCCGGTGGGCCATGCGGTGATAGGTGTAATAGATCAGGTCGACGCCGAGGATCGCGATCACCCACGTGTACCAGGCGTCGCCCGGCAGGTGCCACGGCGCGACGTACACGTACAGCGCCGCGTAGCCGACCAGCGCGAGGAAATTCAGCACACCGCTGGTGAACAGCGACACCGCGCCCATCCAGATGCTGGCCCAGGCGTCGGCGCGCAGATAGGCGCCGGACGGCGGCCGCTGCTCGTCGTACGCCAGCTTGCGGGCCGCGCCCCACTCCAGCAGCAGCGCCACCACGAAGAACGGAATGGCGTACGAGACCGGGTCGTGCAGCATGGTGGGCAACACGTCGGACAGCAGATCGGAACTCACGTCGACACCTCCGCGCGCAGCGTATCCGGACGCACACCGTCCGCCGGCCGGAAATGCGCCCGCAACCTCGCCTTCCGGACGGCCCGCGCTCAGCTCCCATGGTGCTCCGAATCGCGGCAAGATGGCGCCCATGACTGATCGCACCGCGTCGCTCGTCGAGCTCGCCCGACGCCACGGTGTGGCCACCGAGTACGTCGACTGGAGCGGCGCCCAACACGCCGTCGCCGCGTCCACACTGGTCGCCGTGCTCGCGGCGCTCGGCGTACCGGCCGATTCCGAGGAGGCGCGCGCGGCGGCCCTGGCCGACCACGAGCGCGCGTACTGGCAGCGCACCCTGTACCCCACCATCGTCGCCCGGTCGGGCCAGCCGACGAGTTTCTGGGTGCACGTCACCCACGGCGCACCCGTCGGCGTGTGGATCCGGCTGGAAGACGGTTCGGTGCGGGCCGGGCTGCGCCAGCTGGAGAACAACCGGCCGCCTTTCGATCTCGATGGCCGCCTGGTCGGCGAGGCGACCTTCGAGCTGCCCGCCGATCTCCCGCTGGGCTACCACCGGCTGCACGTCCAGGCCGGCGCCGCCGCGGACGCCGATGCCGTCCTGATCGTCACCCCCGATGCGCTGACGCTCCCGAGCCGCCTGGGCAGCGGCCGGGCCTGGGGCCTGGCCACCCAGCTCTACAGCGTGCGTTCGCAGAACTCCTGGGGTACGGGCGACCTCACGGACCTAACCGACCTCGCCGTGTGGTCGGCCGCCCGGCATCATGCCGATTTCATCCTGGTGAACCCGTTGCACGCCGCCGGTCCGGTGGCCCCGATGGAGCCGTCGCCCTATCTGCCGACGTCGCGCCAGTTCGCCAACCCGCTCTATCTGCGGGTGCAGGCCATCCCCGAATACACCGCCGTCCGCACCCCGGCCACGCTGCGCAAGGCGCGGGCCGACGCACAGTCCCGCGCCGACAAGAACGAGTTCATCGATCGCGACGCCGCGTGGAAGTCCAAGCGCAACGCGCTCAAGGAGGTGTATCGGGCCCACCGCTCGGCGGGGCGGGCCCTCGCGTACGACGGCTACCGGCAACGGACCGGCCGGACGCTCGACGACTTCGCGACGTGGTGCGTGCTGGCCGAGAAGCACGGCGACGACTGGCGCGACTGGCCGGCGGAGTTTCAGCACCCCGACCATCCGGCGGTGCGGGCATTCGGCGAAAAGCACAGCAGCCGTATCGATTTCCATCGATGGCTGCAGTGGCAGCTCGATGACCAGCTGACCGCCGCCCAGGCCACCGCGGTCCAGACGGGCATGTCCCTTGGCATCGTCCACGATCTGGCGGTCGGCGTGCACCCGGGCGGCGCCGACGCGTGGGCTCTGCAGGATGTGCTGGCGACCGGGGTGTCGGCCGGGGCGCCGCCGGACGAGTTCAACCAGCTCGGGCAGGACTGGTCACAGCCACCGTGGCGTCCGGACGAACTCGTGGAGCGGGCGTACGAACCGTTCCGCGCCGTCGTCAGGGCGGTGCTGCGGCACGCGGGCGGCGTCCGCATCGACCACATCATCGGCCTGTTCCGGCTGTGGTGGATTCCCGACGGTGCGACGCCGGTCGACGGTACCTACGTCCACTACGACCATGAGGCGATGATCGGCGTCCTGGCGCTCGAGGCGTACCGGTCCGGTGCGGTCGTGGTCGGCGAGGACCTCGGCACCGTCGAACCGTGGGTTCGCGACTACCTGCGCGACCGCGGCCTGCTCGGCACCTCGATCCTGTGGTTCGAGGCCGATCAGGACGGCGGACCGCTGCCCGCGCCGCGGTGGCGCGAGTACTGCCTGTCGGCGGTGACGACGCATGACCTGCCACCGACGGCGGGTTACCTCGCCGGTGCGCATCTGCGGCTGCGCCGCGACCTCGGGCTGCTGACCCGTCCGTACAAGGAAGAGGTCGCGGCCGACCGGGCCGACCAGCAGCGCTGGTTGGACGTCCTACGGGCGGCGGGATTGTTGCCACCGAACGCGCCCGAGGCGATCGACGCCGACCAGACCGTCCTGGCCCTGTACCGCTATCTCACCCGCACCCCGTCGCGGCTGCTGGCGCTGGCTCTGCCCGATGCGGTCGGCGACGTGCGGACCCAGAATCAGCCGGGCACCACCGACGAATATCCGAACTGGCGGGTACCGCTGGCGGGTCCGGACGGCCGGAAAATCCTCCTCGAAGACCTGTTTTCCGATGCTCGTGCGGCCGCGTTGGCGCAGGTGATGGCCGACGCCGTGACACCGGGATTGAGTTGATTCGAGTTTCTCCACCCCGCCATCTGCGCTATCTTCGCTGTACTCGAGGAGGTCAGGTGAAGAAGCTGAAGATGCTGACGGCAAGCGCCGTGGCAGCAGGTGCGGTGGCGGTGGGTGCCACCGCGATGTTCGGCTCGTCGGTGGCCGCGTCAGATCCCGGTGGTGCCGGTTCGATGAATGTGGTGGGTGAGTCCTACGCCCGCGCCGTCTCGATTCTCAAGAGCCAGGGCGTGAAGGCCACGTTCGGTGGATCGGTCGGCAGCGACGTGCCGCAGGCACAGTGCATCGTCGATCAGGAGAAGATGGGCAGCCATGGCCGCGTCATCCTGATGCTGAACTGCACCACCAAGGCCGTCGAGAACGCCCAGGCCGGTGCACCCGCATCGGCCGGTGCGGCCGGCGGCGCTCCGGGCGCTCCGCAGGGCCCGCACGTCGGCGCCAACGGCGTGACGACGGTCCAGGCGACGCCGGTCGGCCCGCAGCCGGGCATGTCGGTCCCCGGTATGTAACTGTTTGCAGAAGCGGCATTCCAGGAGGTCAAGACATAGTTTTTGGCTGCTGGGATGCCGCTTCGGCGTATCACGGCAAAACCCAGTACCGCCGTTCCCACATAAAACGCTTACACTGAATCCACTCGCAACGATGCTTGAGGATCCGGAGGTAGCTGTTCCATGCTGCGACCACAACGTTTCACTCACGAGGTAGACCCGGGTCCGGTGCAGATCCAGGCCCGCAACGTGGCTTTCGAGACCGCGGACAAGCCGATGTCCTGGATTCCCGGCCACCCTGTCGCCTCGCATGTGGTGAACCTGCTGAACATCCTGCTTCCGGCGGGTGAGCGCTGGTTCATCGAGACGTTCAACGAGGCGCTGCCGCTCATCAAGGATCCGAAGCTCGCCGACGACGTTCGCGGCTTCATTGGCCAGGAGGCCATGCACGCCGAGGCGCACGACACCGTCATGAACGACTACCTGGTGCGCAGTGGCATGAACGTCACGCCGTTGCTCGATCAGGTCGAGTTCGTGTTCGAGGACATCCTCGCGCCGGCCAATACGGACGACCCGCGCCGCAAGATGAACAACCTCATCGAGCGGCTCTGGTTCATCGCGGCCGTCGAGCACTACACCGCCGTCCTCGGCGACTTCGTCCTGAACTGCACGTGGGACAACTACGACGCCGACCCCGTCATGGTGGACCTGTTCCGCTGGCACGGCGCCGAAGAGGTCGAGCACCGCTCGGTGGCCCACGAGGTCGCCGTGTACTTCCGGAACAGCTACTTCGACCGCATCCGCGCCATGAGCGTCGTGGCGGTCCTGATGTACGTGTTCTTCCAGCGCGGCATGCGGTTCCTGGTCAAGAGCGACCCGCAGCTCAAGCTCGGCTGGTGGAAATCGCAGCGCCTGCGCATGCGCGACTCCAAGCTGGGGCTCCTGCCGAAGTACCGGAACCTGCTGCTGACCCAGACACTGGTGTACTTCAAGCCGAACTACAGCCCGGAAGAGATGGGCTCGACCGCGCAGGCCGTGGCGTACCTGGCCGCCTCGCCCGCCGCCCGCGCCGCACACCTGTGAGGGCGCGCCGCTTCCGGTCACGTCTGGCACCGCCCAGCGTGATGGGCCTGCTGCCGCACGACCTGCTGGTCACCGTGGCCGACGCCGTCGTCAGCAGCACGTTCTGGGTATCGACGCGGGTGCGCAAGCCCCCGGTACCGGCCGTCGTCGAACGCACCATCGCGCTGAAGATCGCCGACCGTCAGGTGGTCGCGCACGATCAGGACGTGGTGGCGTTGACGTTCGTCAGCGCCGACGGGTCGGAACTGCCCAGCTGGCACCCGGGTTCACACCTGGACATCCACCTGCCCAGCGGCCTGGTCCGCCAGTACTCGCTGTGCGGCGATCCCGATGAGCAGGGCGCATACCGAATTGCCGTGCGGCGCATACCCGATGGCGGCGGTGGCTCCATCGAGGCGCATGAGCTTGCGGTCGGGGACGTGATCACCACCAACGGGCCGCGCAACGCCTTCCCGCTGGCGGTGCCCGGCTTCGGCTCGCCGACCCGCACGCTCCGGTTCATCGCCGGTGGTATCGGCATCACGCCGATCCTGCCCATGCTGGCGCGCGCCGAGCAGTTCGGCATCGACTGGTCGATGCTGTACGTCGGCCGCAGCCGCGACAGTCTGCCGTTTCTCGACGAGCTGACGCGGTTCGGCGACCGGGTGCAGATCCGCACCGACGACGTCGACGGCCTGCCGACGGCCGACGACCTGCTGGGCGACTGCCGGCCGGGGACCTCGGTGTACACGTGTGGTCCGGCGCCGATGCTCAATGCCATCCGCGCGCGGCTGGTCGGGGCGGACGACATCGAGCTGCACTTCGAGCGCTTCGCCGCGCCGCCGGTGACCGATGGCCACGAGTTCAAGGTCGAGGTCGCCTCGACGGGCCAGACCGTCGCCGTCGCGGCCGACGAAACCTTGCTGACGGCCCTGATCAAAGCCGGTGTGCACGCACCGTATTCGTGTCAGCAGGGCTTCTGCGGCACGTGCCGGGTGAAGGTGCTCGCCGGTGCGGTCGACCACCGTGACGGCCTGCTGACCGAGGCCGAACGCGAGGCCGGTCAGGCGCTGATCTGTGTGTCGCGGGCACAGGGCGACGGCCCCCTGACACTGGACCTGTAGCCGTCAGTCTTGGCTTGTGTTCGGGAGTTTCACCGATTCTCGAACACAAGCCAACGGCCGATGCCATCGACCATCGGTTTACGATGCCCCAATGCCAATGGCCGAGGGGACGGATTTCGCCGGGTACACCATCGTCCGGTGCCTGGGTTCCGGCGGCATGGGCGAGGTCTACGTCGCCCAGCACCCGCGACTTCCCCGGCAGGACGCGCTCAAGGTCCTGCGTCCCGAGATGTCCACCAATCAGGAGTTCCGCGAGCGATTCCTGCGCGAGGCGGATCTGACCGCCGCGCTGTCGCATCCGAACATCGTCGGGGTTTACGACCGCGGCGAGTTCGACGGCCAGTTGTGGATCTCGATGGAGTACGTCGACGGCACCGACGTCAGCCGGCTGCTCCGGGGCGCCGGCGGCGTATCCGATGACCAGGCGGTCGCGATCATCAGCGCCGTGGCCGACGCGCTCGACTACGCGCACCAGCACGATCTGCTGCACCGCGACGTCAAGCCCGCCAACATCCTGATCAGCGACACCGATCCGGCGAGCCGGCGAATCAAGTTGGCCGACTTCGGCATTGCGCGGTGCGCCAATGACTCCGCCGGACTGACCGCGACGAACATGACCGTCGGCACCGTGTTCTATGCCGCGCCGGAGCAGCTGACCGGCAGCATCATCGACGGTCGTGCCGACCAATATGCGTTGGCGGCCACCGCGTTTCAGCTCTTCACCGGGGCGCCGCCGTTCGAGAACTCCAATGCCGCGGTGATCATCGGCAAGCACCTCAGCGCTCCCCCGCCGTCACTGTCCCAGAGCCGGCCCGATCTCGCTGCCCTGGACCCGGTGCTGGCCAAGGCACTTGCCAAGGATCCCAAGGCCCGGTACGACAAGTGCGCCGATTTCGCCCGCGCCCTTCAGCACGGGCTCGGCGTGCCGGGCGCCGATGCCACCATCCTGGCTCCCGCCGCGGCGGGTCGCACGCAGGTCCTGCAGCCCGACAAGACCACCCGGTCGCGCCGGTCGCTGATTCTCCCCGTCGTGCTCACGGTGCTGTTGATAGCCGCACTCGTCTTCGCGGCCATCGAGTTCACTCGCGCCAAAGACGAGCAGCCGGCACTGCCCCGTCCCGCCGCGACGACCACCACGGCTCCCCCGGTGACCCCCTCGCCGTCGACCACCGAGGCGCCGCCGAGCCCGACATCGGCCGTCGCGCCCACCGAGTCTCCCGCCGAGCCGACCGAGGCGACGGTCACCAGCACGGTGACGGTCGAGACCACCACCGCGCCACCGCCGCCGACGACCCCGACCACCACCGAAACGCCTGCGCCCGAACAGGAAACGCCGATCCGTGAATGCATGGACCGGACCGGGATGACGCGGCTGCAGTGCTGGGAAGAGATTCGCCGTAGCGAGCGGAGGCGCTGATGTCGCCCACGTTCGCCGTGGTCGCGCCGGTCGCGGCCGGCGTCACCGCCGACCCGGTCTGGATGACGCAGTTCGCCCGCCACCTGGAGAGCTGCGGCTTCGAATCCATTGTGGCCGTGGAACATACAGTGCTGCTGACCGAGTACTCGAGCGTGTATCCCTACGACGCCTCGGGCCGGGTGGACATCCCCGCTGACTGCGCCGTCCCGGATCCCCTGGAGCTGCTGACGTTCCTGGCCGGGCAGACGAGCACACTGGGCCTGGCGACCGGCGTGCTGGTGCTGCCGAACCACCACCCGGTGGTGCTGGCCAAACGTGTCGCGACCCTGAATGCGTTGTCCGGCGGGCGTATTCGCCTGGCCGTGGGCATGGGTTGGCTGCGCGAGGAGATCGAGGCGTGCGGGGCCCCGTTCGATGCCCGCGGCCGCCGGGCCGACGAGCAGATCGACGTCCTGCGGCTGCTGTGGTCGGACCAGCCCGAGGGCGCCACCCATTCCGGTGAGTTCTTCGAATTCGCCAACGCCGCTTGCTATCCCAAGCCGGTTTCGCCGATCCCGATCCACATCGGTGGGCACAGCCGGGCTGCGGCCCGCCGGGCCGGCCGGCGCGGTGACGGTCTGCAGCCGCTCGGCGTCGCCGGCGCGGAACTATCGGGGTTGATCGCGCTGATGCGGGAATCGGCCGAGCGCGCCGGCCGCGACCCGGGGGCCCTCGAGCTGTCCCTCGGACACCTGGTCCCCAAGGTCGACGCCGATCGCGCGGGCCGGCTCGCGGAGCTCGGCGCCGACCGCATCGTGCTGGCGATGCCGCCCGTCACCGACATCGACGAGGCCAAGGACATGTTGTCGGCGTGCGCCGAACGGCTGGGGCTCACGCCGTGCCGCTGACAGTGGCCGACCGGCTGGCGCTGACGGACCTGGTGCACCGCTACGCCGCGGCCGTCGACGACCGCCGGTTCGACGACGTCGTCGAACTCTTCACCAGCACAGCGGAATTGGTCCTTCCGGACCCGCCCCGATCCCTCGACCCGGTACGGACCGAACACGGGCCAGACGGGGTGCGGGCGGCGATGGCCGCCCTGGCGGGTGTTGCCCGTACCCAGCACGAGATCGTCGGCGAGGTCTACACCGACGCTTCCGACCACGCCCGTGGGCGCATCACGTGCGTCGCCCACCACTGGACCCGCGACGCCGACTCCGTCGTCACCGATCTGGTGTGGCATCTGAGGTACGACGACGAGTACGCCCGGACCGGCGGCGGCTGGCGCATCCGGCGCCGTGCCCTGACGCTCAACGCCATCGAGACGCGGCCCATCCGCCGCCTCCGGGACTAGCCGCCGTCTACGTCGGCTGCGCCACGATCAGCAGCGTGTCGCCGCCGACCTGCACGCCGCCGTCGCCGATCACCGCTCCCAGCCGCGCCCGCAGCTCCGCGGCCCGGTCGGCGGGCAGTACCAGGTGGTTGGAGTAGGTGAACACCAGGTCCAGCCACTGGTCGCGGCTGTACTGCTCACCACGGGCGTAGGTCAGCTGTTGCACGGCGAATCCGGCGGCCTCCAGGTCAGCCACCACGTCGCCGCTGTCCATCCCCGATCCCGTCCCGCCCGTGGGGGTCCCGGTCACCAAAGGTGAAGCGGCATCGAGGAAGTCGCGGTACACCTCCGCGAAGTCCGCGCGCGACGGTTGGACCGGGAACAGCCGGTTCCACGCCAGCGCCAGCCGGCCGCCCGGCACGAGGAGCCGGCGAATCTTCGGCAGTGCCGCCGCCGGGTCGACCCAGTGGAACGACTGGGCGAACAGGACCACGTCGAAGGTCCGGCCGGCGTCGTCCCAGTCCTCGAAGGTGTCCACCTCGACTGTGACGCCGTGCTCGGCGGCGATCTCGGCCATCCTCGGATCCGGTTCCAGCGCAACCAGTTCCGCACCGTGAGCGATCAGTTGGCGGGACGCGATCCCGGTGCCGGCGCCGACGTCGAGCACCCGGACCGAGCCCGTCCCGACCAGTTCGTCGAGCATGGCCTCCGGATAGCGGGGCCGGTGTTGGTCATAGGACCGGGCGGCGCCTCCGAAGGAATCAGCTCGGTCGCGCTGCCGGTACAGCTCATCAGACTCAGCCACGACTCGACGCTACCCGGAGCCCGTTCCCCGGGCACCGAGTGGTGCACCGGCGGCAGATCCAGGCATGCTGGAGCCCATGACGCGTCCGCCGCGCCGGTGGGACCCGCTCCGACCGCTCGATCTGTTCACCTCGGTGGTGTCGACCGCCGCGGTGCTGCCGATGAGCACCGGGGCGGCCGCCGCCTATCGGACGGCGTTGCTGACGGTGCGACCGCTGGTGATCGGGCGCCGGATCACCGTCCGCCTGCGCACCAGTGACCTGGCCCTCACGGTGGCCGAGTTCGATTCCAGGTGGGATGCCAGCATCTTCGCCGTCGGCCACATCGGCACCGTCAACATCACCGCCCACAAGGTGAAATGGGCTGGCACCGTGCTGAATACGATCTCGGCAAAGCTGAACAACCTGCACATCCGGCCGTCGGTGCCACCGATGCTGGCCGCCGCGCCCGTCGAGTTGACGGTGGAGGTGCCGTCCGACTCGCTCGACGAGCTGATCCAGGCCGCCGAACCGCGCGTCAGCACCGAGATCGGCGAGGACGGCGTCGCCCGAATCCGGTTGTCGCGCTTCCGTTCCGGCGTCGTCGAGGTCGATCCCCACCTGCACGGCAACACGTTGTGGCTCAAGCCCCGTGGACTGACGCTGGGTACGGCCCGGGTGCCGGTGCCCGGACTCGCCCCGGCCTACCCGGTGCGGTTGCCCGAGCTGCCGTACGGCATGACCCTGACCTCGGTGGAGCTCGGTCCGGGGGTGGTACGGGTCGGTGCGACGCTGCCGGAATGGCGGTTCGACCTGCCACGCGCCGTACTGGACGAGCTGATCAACCAACTCAGTGTGGTGGGCCGTCCGCTCGACGTGATCTGGCCGAGCTGACCCGCCGCGCTGAAGATTTGCCGATCCTTCATTACAGTCACGGTCGTGACCATCGGCTATTCCCGATATGTCGCGCTCGGCGACAGCCAGACCGAGGGCCTGTTGGACATGGACGGTACGGACGACAGCGCCGTTCGAGGCTTCGCCGACCGCCTGGCCTGGCGACTCAACGCGTTACAGCCCGGACTTCAGTACGCGAACCTCGCAGTGCGGGGCCGTCGCATCAGTGACGTGCTGGACCGGCAGCTGCCGCTGGCCCGGGACATGAACCCCGACCTGATCACCAGCTGCATCGGGATGAACGACGTCACGCGGCCGGTGCGCAGCTTCGACAAGGCGCTCGAGGACATGCGGCGCGTGCATACCGAACTCGCCGCCACCGGCGCGACCGTGGTCACGACGACGTTTCCCGACATCGCCCGCATCCTGCCGGTCGGGCGGGTACTGAGCGGCCGGCTGCGCCGGATCAACGAGGTCATCCGGTCCGACTCGGCCCACTTCGGCTTCCGGCTGGTCGATCTGTCGACGGCCACCTCCATGTTGGACCCCGCGACCTGGGCCGTCGACCGGGTGCACGGCTCCCCGCACGGCCATCAGCTGTTCGCCGACGCCGCTGCCGAGGCGCTGGGTTTGCCCGGCAGCGATCACCGCTGGGCAGAGGTAGAGGGTGAACTTGTGCTGCCGCGACTGCGCGAGCGGATGTATTCGCAGCTGATGTGGGCGCAGAACATGCTGATGCCCTGGGTCTGGCGGCACACGCTGGGCAGTTCGCGGGGCAAGGGGCTCGAGCCGAAGCGCCCGGTCATGGCGCCGCTCGACGCCAGCCCTGCGTTATCCGAGGCCGAGTAGACCCAAAGGCAGCGGCGACTCGCCGCGGCCGAGCGCGCCGACAACCCCCGGGCAGAACGACGAGATCGCGAAGCCGGTGAACATCGTGGCCGGGCCCAGCGACATGCCGGATGAGTCGGCGACCTTGGCCGCCGCGTCAGCCAGGCTCTGGCCGGGCTGAGCCAGCATCGGGCACACCGACTGGCCGAGCGCGACCGGATCAGAGCCGTTCGGCAGCATCATGTCGGCGTTGCTGAGCGCGTTGTTGAAGGCGTCGACACCCGCATCGGCGCTGGCCGGACCGGCCGTGACGAGGCTGCCCACGATGCCGGCCGTGGTAGCTGCGATTGCGATAGCGGTACCGAATGTGCTCTTCATGATGCCCTCATCATAAGGGAAGCATGTTGCCGATGCCGCCTCACGGCCGTCTCAGACACCCGTCCAGGCGCTCGCGATCCGGGTTCCGATGTCGATGACCTTGGCATCTGCGCTGTTGATCTCGCCTGCCACGTGGTGGGCGATGAACCGCCGAATCTCGCCGTCGACGTTGCCGACGATGCGCAGCAGCTCGGCGCGGATCGACGACGACGTGACGTGGATGGCGATGTCCGACGACCGCGGCGTCTTGACGTCGATGACGAGCAGCAGCGGATGAGCGGCCCGCGCGGTCGCGGTCAGATTGATCTCGCCGAACACCATGAATCGGGGCCGGTCGATGCGCAGGTCGAGCGTCATGTCGATTTCCAGCGGGATGCGGATCGCAAAGGTGATCTCCTCACCCAGCGTCCTGGCCACCACGGGGTGTTTGATCTGCACGCGCGCGGTGACCTTCGCGAGCCCGCCGGGGCCCTGGGCAATGGGACCCATGTCGAAGGCTTCACCGGCGATGCCGCCGATCGCGTCCGCGACACGTTCCTCACTGACGGCGACCTCGAAGAATCGTCGACCGAATTCCTCGTAGGACATGTATTCGTGTTGTGGTTGCACTGGCATGGTGTAACTACGTTCTCATGTCGGGGACGGAAGCCGCGGCAACTGGCGGCTTCATTCGGCAAAGAGTCGCAGGCCGATGATGCCCCGGCCGCCGAGGCCCAGCTCCGCGATGACCACCCCGCGGTAGCCGTCCCGTCGGACGCCGGCCAGGACGTACCGGCCCGCGGCTATCACCTTCGCGACGCGGCTGCCGGTCAGCTCCTCGACCAGTTCGGAGACACTGAGCCGGGTGTCGAGGCCGCGGGTGATCTGCACGGGCTCGCTGAGCCGGCGCTTCACCGCGAGTTCGTCTCCATTCGCCGCATCGGCCAACAGCCCGGTGAGCGACCGTTTTGCCCGCGTACCACCGGTGCGCAGGCCAGCAAGGAAACCGAGCGCGCCGCCGGGGCCCTGGTTACGCAGCAGCGCCCCCGAGAGCCCCAATCCGGCCGGCAGCGCCGCGGCGCCGCACCGCACGAACTGCGCGACCATGCCCGGCAGCTCCCAAAATGCTTGCAGCCGAGAAATTTTCAGCGACGGGTCCGAGCCCTCGGTCACCACGTCGTACTGCAGATAGACCGGAATGCGCAGCTGCACCTTCGAGCCCATGTGCACTTCGAGCTCCAGGTCACGCACCACGGTATTGCCCAGCACGATGTCGGCGTCCCGGTGGAACATGATGGTGCGGGGCCCGATGAAGGTGTCGTAGAACTGCGCGATAGCGCGGCGCCCGACGTGCGGCCGCGAGCCGACCGGGTCCTCGACGCGTCCGTCGGCGCTGAACAGCCCCACCCAGGCGGCCTTGTCATGCGCGGCCGTGGCGGCGGGCGAGCGCTCGACGGTGGCCAGGAGGTCGTCGCGGGTCGGCGATTGCGGTACGGACATGTCTCCATCGTCCACCACCGCCGAGTTCCGCTGCGAGCGGATGGCCGGCCAGATGGTCGTGGCAGATGTCGCCGATGTCGCGCACACTGGTCGGTATGAGCAACAACGGCCCGTTCGGCATCGATCCGGAAGAGTTCGATCGCGTCCTGCGCGAGACGGGCGAGGGCATCCGAGGCGTGTTCGACCGCCTCGGCCGCGGCGCCGCCTGGGCCAATGTGGTCAACGATCTGACCCGCACGCCGCGGCACGCAACCCAGCCCGAGACCACCGGCGACACGGGCGACGGCGTGTGGGTGGTGTACACCGTGGCCGCCGACGGCGGAGCGCACGTCGAGGAGGTCTACCCCTCCGAACTCGAAGCCCTGCGGGCCAACAAGAACAACATCGATCCCTCCCGCAAGGTCAGGTTCCTGCCCTACGGCATCGGAGTGAGCGTGCTGGACGCGCCCGAGCAGGCCGGTCCGCAGCCGCATGACGACGATCAGACGCCGCGGCACGAACCCCACTGATATTGACCTGCCGACAATATCCCCGGCGACGCGGCTGACACGCTACGCTTTGCCACATTGTCGTGTGGCAGTAGTGCGAGGGGAGATGACCAGGATGTTTCGGGTACTGACGGTGGCCGCCGCGATCGCCGGAACCGCCATCGGGCTGGCACCTTTCGCGAACGCCGATCCGGCCCTGGGCGGCAGCGACGATCCCGGCCGCTACCCCACCGACGTCCCCGGCATGAACTACCAGGCTGTCAACGGTGCGCCGTGCGACAACCACGACATCTTCATCTTCGGCCGCGGCCCGGGCGGCGCCTCCATGGCCTGTCACTGGATCCCCAACCAGTGGCCGCCGGTCGACACCGGGTTCTGGGGATACTCCTATGCGATCCAGGGTGTGAAGGACATCGGTTCTCCGTGCCCGGGCCCGCAGACCGCGGCGCAGGCCCCCGACGGCCGCCCGCTGCTGTGCCTCGGTCCCGCCGGCTGGCAGCCCGGCTTCAAGACCGGTGACGGGTTCTTCCCGAGCTGACCGCCTCCCGGCCTGACCACGCCACCCGCCTGATCGCCACACCGCGCAATCAGCGCTGGTAGCCTGCCGGCTCCTCCTACCCCTGGCGGTAGTGAGTAGCCGATTCGGCTGCAACGCAACATCTTCGCCTCTCGTGGTTGTCGTCATCCGTTGGTAGTCGGTGGCGCCGCGCAGCGTGGTTGCCATAACCCCGCAGCCCCACGGCTCACACGGCGGGGCCGTCGATCCCACCCAAGGCGCGCGCCGACCCGACGCGACCAGCTCAGTGCGCCGTATCACCTTGCGGGACTATCACTTTCGCCATCTGCGTCCTCACCCTCGGTCGGATACAGCGTGGGGTGGTGGTAGCGATTAGTCCTTGGCTGGCCCACATCGAGTAGGGGTGGTGGGGTCCAGTGGGTGCGCCCGCCGGGGCCCATGGTGGTGGTCCAGCCGCCGGTGTCGGCCAGGCGGTTGTCGGGTCCGCAGGCCAGGGTGAGGTTGGTGATGTCGGTAGGGCCGTCATCACGCCAGTTGGTGTTGACGTGATGGGCCTGGGAGCGGGATGCGGGGGCGGTGCAGTTGGGTTTGGTGCAGCCCAGGTCGCGGGCGAAGAGGGCGAAACGCTGGGCGACAGTGGCGGTGCGACGTGCTCGGCCCATGTACAGCGGTTGTTCGGTGTGGTCGTCGAAGACGACGAGGTAGTGGTCGGCTCCGCTGGCGGCCATCTGAACCAGGTCTTTGACCGGGAGTTTCGTGCCGGTGTGCGTGAGCGCCATTCCGGTGCGCTTCTCGAGGTCGGTGACGGTGCAGGTGCCGATCACCGCGACCGGGAATCCGTTGTGCACCCCGGAGGTCCCCGTGGCCAGCATCATCCGGCCCACGAATTTGAAGGCGTCGTACTGCCGCTGGGCTAGGGTGCGGGTGTCGTTGTCGATCTGTTCTTGGGTGGGCGTCCCGGAGTAGCAGGGGTGTGGGTCGGCGGGGTTGCACATGCCCGGGGCGGCGTACTTGTCGAACAGCACTTGCCAGTAGGCACGGCCTTCGGGATCCAGTTCCGCGGTGACGTCGGTACGGCCATCAGGGCGCTGCTTGCCCATGACGAACGAGCGTTTCGAGTCCGGCTCAGTGTCGTCGGGTTCGGGCCCGTCCTGATCGAGCCGGTACAACAAATCCGCCGCGGCTTTGCGGAGGTCTTCGGGGGTTTTCACCCTCGCGTCGGCCACCAGATCTGTTTCACACTGGGCCAGGGTGACCGGATCAGCCGCCCACAACGGGACCTTGCCGAAAAACCAGGTGATCACCGCGACGTGCTCGCCATTGATCGCACCCTCAGCCAGCGCCGCGGCGACCAACTCCCACACCGGGCCCAACGCCTCCCCGGTGATCGCCGAGCGCGGACCCACGTTGTCGCAGTCCCGCACCCGTCGACGGGCCTCCTCCCGGCTGATCCGCAGCCGCACATGCAACACCTCAGGCCAATCCTTGGCCCCGATCTCCTTCGCCGTCGCCTGGGTTTGGGCGGCCGCCAGGATCTGGTGATCGACGGCTTCGGCGGCGCACTTCAGGGTTTCGCGGCGGGACTGCAGCTCCAACAGGACTTTGATGGGCAACCCGCTGTAGTCCAGGCCGTTGACCGTGGCGATCGCATCCTCAAGCGCCGCGTAGGCGTTGAGGACGGTAGCGGAGTCGATGGCCATACTCGAACATTAGTTCGAATCACCGACAAGTCGCTGTGACGAATGGGCCACTAGTTACCTTCTGCGACCATTGAAAACAAAGTGACCAAAGTTTTTTCGAGAGAGTCGCCGTCGAGCCAGGTATATGAAGCCATCCAGCGCGGCACCCCATCCAGCCGCCTGGATCAGGCCGAGCTTTCCTCAAAGTGACGCCGGATAGCCGAGAGCATCGCCGCGTGCGCTTTCTCCGCCTGCGCGGCAGTGAAGACCATAAGCGGAAAAGGCGCCTCTATATCCACCGCCTCGGCGACAGTGGTGCCGGCGCCGGCAGGTGCGAAGGTAACCGTGCCACTGAGCCGCACGGACGGAAATTGGCGCGCCTCGGTGTGCACGACGCCGTCGGGCGCGATCAGCACCGTGGCCCGGTAGGTCACGCGCAGACTGAACGGGCCGAATGGGATGCGATCCCGCACCCGATAGTCACGACGGCGGCCCCGCACATCCTGCTGATCGGCGAGACAGTCCACCGCGACGACGAGCGGATGCACCAGCTTCATGTTCGCCAGATCTGTATAGAAGGTGCGGACGCCATCGGGCGCCCCGGGCACCCCTTCCGTCAGCTCGAACCGGGACTGCGACAGCCACATCGACCCACCGTAACTTGACCGTTTCAGATGGTCAGCCAGTATCCGCCGGATCGGCGGCACGAGCTGCCGGGCCGGGCGTCGAAATCGGCGCCAAAACCGCGCTGAGGCCTCGCAGAGCCCTTTCGGAATTAGCTGGTCACGACCTCGCAACGACCGTGACGACCTTGCATTTGCGCAAAAGCTGTGTATGGCAGTATGTTTTGTGCATTCACCTGCGAATACGTGAAATCGCCTCTGCCCCAACAAGACGCGAATAAACGTGGATGTAACGCACACCACAGGATTCGCGAAACGTGATGGCGGACACGGAATTTTGACGCTGTCGATTTTCCGTTGCTAGCGTTCATCGCCATGTTTGCTATTGCGACCGCATCGCTGCTGGCTTTGGTCAACCAGGTTTCGGGTACGCCGTACATCTCCGGCGGAGACACGGCACGCGGCACTGACTGCTCCGGACTGGCCTCCTGGGTGGCCAACGCGGCCACCGGCCGCCCCGTTTACGGCAACCGGTTCAACACCGGCAACGAAGAGGCCGCTCTGCGGGCTCGTGGCTTCCTGCCCGGCACCGCGCCCGGCGCCCTGAACATCGGCTGGAACGGCGGCCACACGGCCGTGACGCTGCCGGACGGCACCCCGGTGTCCAGCGGCGAGGGCGGCGGCGTCCGCATCGGTGGCGGCGGCGCCTTCCAGCGCCAGTTCACCCACCACATGCACCTGCCCATCGCCCCGGGTGAGGACATCCCCGCCGATCTGCCCCTCGACGGCCCGCTGGACGCGCCGCTGGCTCCTCCCGCAGGTCCGGCCGACCTCCCGGCCCCGGAGATCATCGAGGCGGCCAACTTCGCGCCTGCCCCCGAGGCCCCGGCCCCGGCTCCCGAGGCGCCGGCGCCGGCTCCCGAGGGCCCGGAGATGCCCGTCTAACCGTTCGACGACCCCTCTGTTTCACAGTCAGGGCTGCCACCGCTCAGCGGTGGCAGCCTTGACTGCTATTTGACGTACTCGGCCAGGTGGGACCCGGTCAACGTGTTGCCGGCCGCGACCAGGTCTGCAGGAGAGCCCTCGAAAATCACCCGCCCGCCGTCGTGACCTGCACCGGGACCGAGATCGATGATCCAGTCGGCATGGGCCATGACAGCCTGGTGATGTTCGATGACGATCACGGACTTGCCGCTGTCGACGATCCGGTCCAACAGCGCCAGCAGCTGCTCGACGTCCGCCAGGTGCAGGCCGGTGGTCGGCTCATCGAGGATGTAGACGTCGCCCTTCTCCCCCATCTGCGTGGCGAGCTTGAGTCGTTGCCGCTCCCCGCCGGACAGCGTGGTCAACGGCTGCCCGAGCGTCAGATAGCCCAGCCCGACGTCCACCATCCGAGCGAGGATCTTCTCTGCGGCCGGCACTTTCGCGTCGCCGTCGGAGAAGAACTGCGCGGCCTCGGCGACAGGCATGGCCAGCACTTCGGCGATGTTCTGCCCGCCCAGGGTGTATTCGAGTACCGAGGCACCGAACCGGCGGCCCTCACACTCTTCACACCGGGACTCGACGGTCGCCATCACTCCCAGGTCGGTGTAGATGACGCCGGCACCGTTGCACGCCGGGCAGGCGCCTTCCGAATTCGAACTGAACAGTGCGGGTTTGACGTCGTTGGCCTTCGCGAATGCCTTGCGGATGTGGTCGAGCAGTCCGGTGTAGGTGGCCGGGTTGCTCCGTCGCGATCCCCGGATCGGTGCCTGGTCGATGGTGACGACGCCGTCACGCCCGGCCACCGAGCCGTCGAGCAGAGAGCTCTTGCCCGAGCCCGCCACGCCCGTGATCACGGCGAGCACACCGAGCGGGATGTCCACGTCGACGTCCTGCAGATTGTTGGTGTTGGCACCGCGAATCTCCAACGCCCCGTTGGCCTCTCGCACCGAATCCTTCAGCGCCGCCCGGTCGTCGAGATGCCGGCCGGTGATGCTGCCGCTGCCGCGCAACCCCTTCACCGTGCCTTCGTAGACCACCTCACCGCCGCGCGAGCCCGCCTCGGGACCGAGGTCCACCACGTGGTCGGCGATGGCGATCACTTCCGGCTTGTGTTCGACGACCAGTACGGTGTTTCCCTTGTCCCGCAACTGGATCAGCAGTTCGTTCATGCGGGTGATGTCGTGCGGGTGCAGTCCGATGGTCGGCTCGTCGAACACGTAGGTGACGTCGGTCAGCGCCGAGCCGAGATGACGAATCATCTTGACCCGCTGGGCTTCTCCGCCGGAGAGCGTGCCGGCGGGCCGCGCCAGGGACAGATAGCCCAGCCCGATGCCGACGAACGAATCGAGCGTGTGCCGCAACGTCGCCAACAGCGGCGCCACGCCGGCGCCGAGGCGCTTGTCGTCGGCCAGCGCGCCGACCCACTCGGCCAGATCGGTGATCTGCATGGCGCAGGCCTCAGCGATGTTGACGCCCTTGATCTTTGACGAGCGTGCCAGCTCCGACAGCCGGGTGCCCTCGCACTCGGGGCATGTCGTGAACGTCACCGCACGCTCGACGAACGCCCGGATATGGGGCTGCATCGCCTCGACGTCCTTGCTCAGGAACGACTTCTTGATCTGCGGGATCAGACCCAGGTAGGTGAGGTTGACGCCGTCGACCTTGATCTTGGTCGCCTCCTTGTGCAGCAGGGCGTCCAGTTCCTTCTTGGTGAACTTCTGGATCGGCTTGTCGGGGTCGAAGAAGCCGCAGCCGTTGAAGATTCGGCCGTACCAGCCCTCCGTGCTGAAGCCGGGAATGGTGATGGCGCCCTCGTTGATCGACTTGCTGTCGTCATACAGCACGGTGAGGTCGATGTCGTTGACCGCGCCGCGGCCCTCGCACCGCAGACACATGCCGCCGACGATGTTGAAGTCGCGACGTTCCTTGACGGTGCGTCCGGCGCGTTCCATGGTCACCGCGCCGGCCCCACTGATCGAAGCGACGTTGAACGAAAACGCCTGCGGCGAGCCGATGTTCGGTTCACCGATCCGGCTGAACAGGATGCGCAGCAGCGCACCGGTGTCGGTGGCCGTGCCGACCGTGGAACGTGGGTCGGAGCCCATCCGTTCCTGGTCGACGATGATCGCGGTGGTCAAGCCCTCCAGCACGTCGACGTCGGGGCGGGCCTGTGACGGCATGAAGCCCTGGACGAACGCGCTGTACGTCTCGTTGATCAGCCGCTGCGACTCGGCGGCGATGGTGTCGAACACCAGCGAGCTCTTGCCGGAGCCGGACACTCCGGTGAAGACAGTCAGCCGCCGCTTGGGGATCTCGACGCTGATGTCCTTGAGGTTGTTCTCCCGGGCACCGACTACGCGGATGAGGTCATGGCTGTCAGCGGCACGCGTTCTGCTGGGCATACCCACACGCTAATCGGGCGCCGATCGGCCGTGCTTCTCGATTCCTGATCTCTTCTCGCGGAGCTGGGGGCACCTCCCGCTCGCGAGCAGACATAAAACTGTCGAAAATCACTGGGGTATCGACAGTTTTATGTCTTCTCGCGAGAACACCGCTACTTACCGAAGCCCGCCTTGCGCAGGGCGTCGGCCATCGAACCGGACGGCGCCGACTCGCGGCGGCCACCGCCGTTGCCGCGCTGCGGATTACGTCCACGATCCTGGTTGCCGCGGTTCTGGCCGCCGCTGTTGCCACCGCCGCCGCCACGGTTGCCGCCATCGCGTCGCGGTTGACCACCACCATCACGCCGGGGAGCGCCACCCTGCTCGGGCCGCTTGCCGTCGCGGGCGCGCTGCGGGTCGTCGTTCAGCCGCAGGCTCAGCCCGATGCGCTGCCGCTCGACATCGACCTCGAGCACCTTGACCTTGACGACCTGGCCGGACTTGACCACCTCGTGCGGGTCGGAGACGAAGCGGTCGGCCATCGCCGACACGTGCACCAGGCCGTCCTGGTGAACGCCGACATCCACGAACGCGCCGAACGCGGCCACGTTCGTCACGACGCCCTCGAGCACCATGCCGACCTTGAGGTCGGAGACCTTCTCGACGCCGGCCGCGAAGGTCGCGGTGGAGAACGCGGGGCGCGGGTCGCGGCCCGGCTTCTCCAGTTCGCCCAGGATGTCGGTCACGGTCGGGATGCCGAAGCGTTCGTCGGCGAAATCGCCCGGCTTGAGCGCCCGCAGCTTGCGCTCATCGCCGATCAGTTCGGCGAGGGTGACGCCGGCGCGGTCCAGGATGCGCCGCACCACCGGGTAGGCCTCGGGGTGCACGCCCGAGGCGTCCAGCGGGTCGTCGCCTTCACGGATACGCAGGAAGCCTGCACACTGCTCAAAGGCCTTGGGGCCCAGGCGCGGAACGTCGAGCAGGCCGCTGCGGCTCCGGAACGGTCCGGTCTTGTCGCGATACGACACAATCGACTCGGCCAGCGATTCCGTCACGCCGGAGACCTTGGCCAGCAGCGGCACCGAGGCCGTGTTGAGGTCGACGCCGACGGCATTCACCGCGTCCTCGACCACCGCGTCGAGGCTGCGGGCCAGGGTTCCCGGCGTCACGTCGTGCTGATACTGCCCGACACCGATCGACTTCGGCTCGATCTTGACCAGTTCGGCGAGCGGGTCCTGCAGCCGACGGGCGATCGAGACCGCGCCGCGCAGCGTCACGTCCAACTCGGGCAGTTCGTGAGCGGCGTAGGCCGACGCCGAGTACACCGACGCCCCGGCTTCGCTGACCATGGCCTTGGTCGGCAGCCGCTTGGGACCGGACGCGCCGGCCGCCTTCAGGTCGGCGATGAGTTCGGTTGCCAGCGCATCGGTTTCGCGCGAGGCGGTGCCGTTGCCGATGGCGATCAGCTCGACGTTGTGCCGCGCGACGAGGGCGGCCAGCGTCGCCTTGGCGTCGTTCCACTTGTTCTGCGGCTGGTGCGGGTAGATGGCGCAGGTGTCGACGACCTTGCCGGTGCCGTCCACCACCGCGACCTTCACGCCCGTGCGGAACCCGGGATCGAGCCCGAGTGTGGCGCGGGTCCCGGCCGGCGCGGCCAGCAGCAGGTCCTTGAGGTTCTTGGCGAACACCGCGACGGCGTCCTCCTCGGCGCGCTGCCGCAGCCGGATCCGGGCGTCGACGGCGGCCGAGAACATCAGCTTGGTACGCCAGGCCCAGCCGACCGTCGCGGTCAGCCACGGCGTGGCGGCGCCGCCGGCGGCCATGTCGACACCCAGCGACTGGGCGATCATGGCCTGGTACAGCGTCTCGTCGCCACCGTCGAAGTTCAGCGACAGCGCCTCTTCCTTCTCACCGCGCAGCACTGCGAGCACGCGGTGAGAAGGCATGTCCTCCAGCGGCTCGGAGTACTCGAAGTAGTCGCGGAACTTCTGCGCGGCAGGGCTTTTCGCCGCTTCCTCCGACCACGGCTTGGTGGTCAGGGTGCCGTCAGACCAGAACTTCTCACGGACCACACCGACCAGTTCGGCGTCCTCGGACACCCGCTCCACCAGGATGTGTCGTGCCCCGTCGAGCGCGGCGGCGACGTCGGCCACCTCCTCACCCAGGAACTCGGCAGCCACGTCATCGGGGTTGAGCGTCGGGTCGGCGAGCAGCCGGTCCGCCAGCGGCTCCAGACCGGCCTCACGGGCGATCTGGGCCTTGGTGCGGCGCTTCGGCTTGTACGGGAGGTAGATGTCCTCCACGCGAGCCTTGGTGTCGGCGGCCAGCAGCGCCGCCTTCAGGTCGTCGGTGAGCTTGCCCTGTTCTTCGATCGAGGCCAGCACGGCGTCGCGCCGCTGATCCAGTTCGCGCAGGTACCGGAGCCGCTCCTCGAGGGTGCGGAGCTGACCGTCGTCCAGGCTGCCGGTGACTTCCTTGCGGTACCGGGCGATGAACGGCACGGTCGCGCCTTCGTCCAGCAGCCGTACCGCGGCGTCGACCTGACCTTCGGCGACGGCCAACTCTTCGGCCAGGCGGGCGTTCACAGACTTGACGACGGACTTGACGCTCAAATTCACGGGCTGGACCCTACCCAATGCTGCCGACAGTCGTCGGCAGCGGCGAGTAAGTTTGCGCTATGCCTCAGCCGATCCCGACGCCGCACGCCCCTGGGCGCACCCGGTAGCGCGACATGAATCCCGACGTGCGCACCCTGTGGATGGTCGTCTCCATGACCGCCCTGATTTTCGGGTTGCTGCACGTCTGGGTGGGGGCCGGTAAGCGGCGGCATCCGGCGGTCCAGCTGTGGGGCGCGGGCAACTTCGCCGGTGCCCTCGGCGCCGGGCTGCTGAGCGCGCGCGGGTTCGTCCCCGAGGTGTTGTCGGTGACGGTGTCCAACGTCCTGATCATCACCTGCTGGTCGTTGATCTGGGGCGGCCTGTGCGCCTTCAACGGCCAACCGGTCCGCGGCCGCGTGATGGCCGCGGGACCGCTGGCGGTACTGGCCGCATTCCAGTTGATACCGCCGTTCACCGTCAGCATCCCGGCCCGGGTGTCCCTGACCGCCCTCGTACTGGCCGGGTATTTCACGCTGAGTGTCGTCGACGGCATCAAGGCTCAGCGCGTCGAGCGTCTGGCGTCACGGCGCATCCTGATCGGCCTGTATGTCGTCGCGGCCGCGGCGACCGTCGCCCGCTCGGTGAGCCTGCATCTCGACCCCGGCGCCGTTCAGTTCGCCACGACCAGCGCGGTCGTGTCGGTGCCGATGCTCTTCTTCGCGTTCGCCGTCATGGCCATCAACCTGTGCCTGTCGCTGATGGGGTGGGAACGGCTCGAGGATCAATTGGCTGATGCCGCGATGCTCGACTCGCTCACCAGCACGCTGAACCGCGCCGGTTTCATGATTCAGGCGCAGCGCCTGGCCGAGGAATGCGTGGCACGGCAGCTGCGGTGCTCGGTCATCGTGATGGACCTCGATGAGTTCAAGGCCGTCAACGACGTCTTCGGGCACGAGGCCGGCGACCGGCTGCTGACCGAATTCGCCTGCGTGGCGCGGTCGAACCTGCGCAGCGGCGACCTGTTGGCCCGCATCGGCGGCGAGGAGTTCTGCGCCATGCTGCCGGGCGTGGACGAAAGTCAGGCTGCGGTCATCGCCGACCGACTGCGGGTGGCGTTCGCCGCCGCGACATTCAGCCACAACGACGCCGTGCTCGCCGGAACGGTGAGCATCGGGGTCTCTCAGCTGGGGCACAAGGCAGGGTTGCGGTCGGCGATCCGCCGCGCCGACGTGGCGATGTACGAAGCGAAGAGCCGGGGCCGCGACCGCGTGATCCGCGCCTCCGCAGCGGGCAGCGACTGAGCCGTCGGCTCAGTACGTCCCGCAGTTCGGCGACGTGGGCTCACCGTTGAACCGCGCCGCGATCCACTGCATCGCCGGCTCACCGTCGACCAGCATCGGCAAGGCGTGGTTGATCACCAGCTTGTTCAGGAACGGCGGTTCCTCGTTGGTGCGGAACTCGACGTCGGCGCCCTTGTCGCACCAGTCCCGGCCGAGCTGATTGGCGGCCGTCCACGGCACCAGCGGGTCGTATCGGTTGCTGTTGATGAGAACCGGCGCGTTGGGCTTGTACTTGCCGAGCTTCTGCATCTCGAAAAGTGTCTTGAAGGGCTCTTCCTCGACCAGCACGTTGATGTCCTCGGTGAAGTACGGCTGCAGGTGCCGGAACATGAAGTCGACGATGGTCTGCCCGACGCACTGCCGCGAGACGCTCTCGAGCATGTCCTTGCCGCGCTGGGTGAGCTTGGAGCGGATCAGGTCGGCGAACTCCGGGTAGGCGTAGATCTCGCCGTTGAGCGCGTACCCGACCACGCCGACCAGCGCGCTGCCGTCGGTGTACGGGAACAGTTCCTTGAGGTCGGCCACCGGAGCCCCGGCGTATGTGCCGACGACATGCAGCTCAGGCGCGTAGGACGACGCCAACTCGGCCGCCGACGCCGCGGCACCGCCGCCTTGCGAGTAACCCCAGAAGGCAACGGGCCCATCGGGATCCAGTGAGGTGCCCGGCAGCTTCTTGGCGGCGCGCGCCGCGTCGAGCACCGCGGCGGCCTCGGCGACGCGGTTGACGTACGTGTGCATCCCGGGAGTGCCGAGGCCCTCGTAGTCGGTCATCACGATCGCGAAACCGCGCGCGACCATCGTGGCGATGAACGCCTCTTCGTAGTTGACCATGATGTCCCAGCCACCCGAGTAGTGGATGCCCTGGTTGAACTGCCGCGACGGTGCGCATTGGTTGCCCTGGCCCTGCGTGCCCACCGCGTAACTGATCAGTGGCCGCGGCCCTTTACCCGGCCAGTCGTTGTACGGCTCGAAGTAGGTGCCGGTCACGGCGACCGGGTTTCCGCGGGCATCGGTGCTGCGGTACATGATTCGCGTGCCGGTGGCCATGATGGCGCCGAGCTGGCCGGACGGCTCGAGTACCAGGCGCGAGGGTTCGGTGCGGATCAGGTCGCCGGGCCGGCCTGGCGGCAGCGGATCGGGCGGCAGGTAGAACTCGGCGTACTGCGGCTCGTCGCCGTCCGCGTGGGCCGCGGGCGGTCCCGCAAGCAATGAACCGATGAGCAGACATGCGGCAAGAACTCCCCCGAAGCGATGCATAACGGCACGATAACAATGGGACTCTCATACACGAAATCATTGCTGCCCGAAATCGAGAATTTTATTCTTGACAGACGTCGAGTGATGGGCCGCACAGAGATTACCTGCAAGCGACGCGCGACGTCAGCGTGACCGCTGTGTCCGCCACGGCATATCGCCACCAATCCCGCGTGACATCACACCTGCGAGAACGCCGCTATCGGAGTTTCTGCCCTTGCACGCTGATTTACTGGCCATCGTTACTTCGACCCCGGAGATGAGCAGCAATGGACGACGAGACGACGGCCGCCCCCGAGACAGCGGACAGCCCGCCGGTTATCACCGCGCAGGGGCTCGCTGTCGTGGGCGAACACGGCGCGCTCTTCTCTGATGTCGATCTCGAACTGCAGCCGGGGTTCCACGCCATCCAGATGCCGGGCGGTCCCGCTCAGCACACGCTGTTGCTGTCGCTCGCGGGTCGGCTCAAGCCGACGCGCGGCACCGTCACCGTCAATGGCGCGACGGGGCCCCGCGGCATCCGGAAGCACTGTGCCATCGCCGCATTCGCGGACATCGACGACCTCGAAGAAATGGTGACGGTGCAGACGGTGATCACCGAGCAGCGCCGCTGGGTGTCGCCGTTCCCGGCGTGGGTCCCGGTCCAGTCGGACGTCCCGGAGATGGCGGCGGTGTTCGGCGACGACATTCCCCTGTTGTCGCCGAAGACCTTCATCATCGGGCTGTCCGATCTTGAGCTCTTCCTGCTGCGCATCACCCTGGCGCTGATGTCCGACCGGCCGGTGCTGGTCGTCGGCGACCTCGAGCAGGTCCGCGACAACGAACGCCGCGCCCTCGCGGTCCAGCGGCTCGGCGCCCTCGCCGAACACCGCACCGTCGTCGTCGGTGTGACCAACCCGCTGGGCGACGACGCCCCCGACCACGTTCTGCATGACCGCCGTATGCAGACCGGAAAGGCCTGACCATGCTTGCTGGACTCGCATTCGGCTCGGAGATCAAGCGATTCGGCCGCAGCCGCATGACGCGTGCCGCCATCGTGGTGCTGATGCTGCTGCCCCTGGTGTACGGCGCGCTGTACCTGTGGGCGTTCTGGGATCCGTTCGGCCAGGTCAACAAGATGCCGGTGGCCCTGGTGAACGCCGACCGCGGCGCTGTCGTCGAAGGCGTCCACGTCAACGCGGGCGACGAGATCGCCCGGAGCCTGACCGCCGACCACAGCCTGGACTGGCACGTGGTGAGCGACAAGGAGGCGCGGGACGGCGTCGAGCACGGCAAGTTCTATTTCATGCTGGAGCTGCCGGAGAACTTCAGCGAGGCCATCGCCTCACCGGTCACGGGCAATCCCGAAAAAGCACAGCTGATCGCGGTGTACAACGACGCCAACAACTACATCTCCTCGACCATCGGGCGCACTGCCACGAGCCAGGTGCTCAACGCGGTGTCGACCCGCATCTCCGGCCAGGCCGTCAATCAGATTCTGTCCGTGGTGGTTTCGTCCGGAACCGGCATCAAGCAGGCGGCCGACGGGGCACAGAAACTGGCCGACGGTGCAGCGCAGGTCGACACCGGCGCGGGCAAGTTGGTCAGCGGTCTCGACAACGCCCGCAACGGCTCGGCCAAGCTGTCCTCCGGAGCCAAACAACTCTCCTCGGGCATCACCCAGGCCACCGACCCCCTGTTGAAGGTCACCAAGGCCCTGTCACAGGTCGGCGGAAGCACCGAGCAGTTGCAGCAGAGCGCGACGGCGCTGGAGCAGGCCGCCGACCAGGCCGGTGCGCTCGCCACCGCCCAAGACACCGCGGCAGCGGCGATCGGTTCGGTGATCCAACAACTTTCGGTGAACCAGGACCCGGTTTCGGTCGGTGCGGTCAACACGCTGCGCGGCGTCCAGGACCAGCTGAACGGCCATCAGTTCACGCCACAGATCCGTCAGCAGATCACCGATGGCCGCAATGCCGCGATCTCGATGACCGAGACTCTGCGGTCCCCCGGCAGCCCGCTCCGGACTGCTCTCGACCAGGTGGGCAGCAGCGGCCAGCAGCTCACCGACAAGCTGAACCAGTTGCGCAACGGCGCCCAGCAACTGGCCACCGGAAATGCGCAATTGGCAAGCGGCATCGTGCAACTCGATGACGGGGCGCGCCAGTTGAAGTCCGGCACCGTTCAGCTCAAGGACGGCAACCACGAGCTGGCCACCAAGCTGGCCGACGGCGCCAAGCAGGTGCCGACGTGGACCGAGCAGCAGAAGCAGGCCATCGCCGACACCATCGGTGGTCCGGTGAATCTGGAGTCCTCGCACGAGAACGGCGCCCCCAACTTCGCCACCGGCATGGCCCCGTTCTTCCTGACGCTGGCCCTGTTCTTCGGCGCGCTCGTGCTGTGGATGGTGTTGCGGCCCTTGCAGAACCGTCCTATCGCGGCCGAGGTGCTGGCCATCCGTGTGGTGTTCGCCAGCTATCTGCCCGCGGCGGTTCTCGCACTGGGCCAGTCGATCATCCTGTACTGCGTGGTGCGGTTCGCCCTCGGCATGCAGGTGGCGCATCCCGTGGCGATGCTCGGCTTCATGATGCTGATCTCGCTGGCCTTCGTCGCCGCGACGCAGGCCATCAACGCGCTGGTCGGGCCCGCCGTCGGTCGCGTGCTGATCATGGCGCTGCTGATGCTGCAGATGGTCAGCGCCGGCGGCATGTATCCGGTCGAGACGACGTCCCGGCCGTTCCAGGTCATGCACAAGTTCGATCCGATGACGTTCGGCGTCAACGGACTTCGCCAGTTGATCTTGGGCGGTATCGACGGCCGACTGTGGCAGGCCATCATCGTGTTGGTGTGCATCTGGCTCGGCGCACTGGGCATTTCGAGTCTGTGCGCCCGCCGCAACCGGACCTGGAACCTGATCCGGCTCTTGCCTGCCATCAAGATGTAAGGGTTTCTACCCCAGGCTGACGGTGCCGTCCGGGTTGATGCGCCAGTTCGGATTATGGGCGATCTCCCAGATCACGCCGTTCGGATCCTGCACATGCGCGTGGAACACGCCACCGAACTGCCCGGGTTGTGGCGGCTTGAGCGTGGTGCCGCCCGCGGCGATCATGGCAGCCGCCAGCGCGATGACTTCGTCCTGGCTGTCGACGTTGTGTGCCAACGTGATTCCTCTGACCTGTGAGTGGTCGGCAGCCTGCGCGAGATCGGCGTTGAACTTTTCCGCGAGGAAGAACCCGAGCAGTTGGCCCGGCGCCGTCTGGTAGAAGATGATCTCCCCCGGCACATCGAGCGTCGGCGTCCAGCCGAGCGCACCGTAGAACTGCCGGGTGGCATCGAGATCGACCGTGGCCAGCGTGAAGAAGTGCACTTGCTGCTTCATGGCCCCAGGCTACGTAGCCCGACCGACACTGCTCGCACGGCTCGACTAGAGCAAACCCACGCCGGCGACCAGGAGCGCGACGACCTTGACCAACTCCAGCACCACATAGACGTGGTGACCGCGGGAGCGCGGCCCTTCGCGCCCGGCCAGCACCTCGTCGGACCGACGGTTGAGCCCCGGCCGCACGGCAATCAGCTGCACCGCCAGCGCCCCCACGGCCACGGCGAACGCGACCATGACGGTCACCGACGGCCGATTCATCAAGGCCGCCAGAACAATTGCCGCAGCGAACACCAGCTCGACGGTGTTCAGCGCCCGGAACACCAGACGCCCGATACCGAGACCGATCGGCACGGTGACGTTCGGCGCCCGAAATTTGAGCGGCGCCTCCAGGAAGGAGATGGCGAGCACCATCCCCAACCAGACGAAGGTGATGGCGATCTGGATCGCAGTCGGCGTACTCATCAGCGGCGCGGCTAGACGGCCAGCGGGCTGAACGCTTCGAACCAGATGCGGTCACGCGCCACGCCCGCCGTCCCGAGCTGCCGGACCGCCGCTTCCATGAAGGGCGTCGGACCACAGATGTAGACGTTGACATCCGGCGGAAATGCGATGGCGCTCAGGTCAATTCGACCGCGCCGGTCGGGTTCCGTCAGAGGATAGCCGTCAGGCAGTCCGTCGTACCACGTGTGCAGCGCGGCACCGGGAATCTGCGCGACCAGATCCGCCAACTCGGCACGGTGGGCGTGACTGGCGCGGGTGCGGTCGCAGTGCACGACGGTCACCTGGCGTCCCGGCTGCTCGGCCGCGATGAAATACAGCATGCCGAGTACCGGCGTGATCCCGATGCCCGCCGAGATCAGCAGCAGTGGCGTCTCCGCCGGACTGTCCAGGGTGATATCGCCGAAGGGGTGCGACACCTGCAGCACGTCGCCTTCGAACACGTACTCGTGCAGGTACGACGACACCGCGCCGTCGCGGCGCACCGAGATGCGCCACCGGTCGTCGGCACCCGCGTGGGACAGACTGTACTGACGAATCTGCCGTGCCCCGTCGGGCAGCTGCACGGCTACCGAAATGTACTGTCCAGGAGCAAAATCCGGAAGTTCGGCACCATCGACGGCGGCGAGCCCAAAGGCGACGGTGAGCGGCGACTGCTGCACCCGTTCGACCACCCGAACCGGCATCCAGACATGCTCCGGACTGGTTCCGGCCGCCGCGTACAGCTCCCGTTCCCGGCCGATCAGCATGTCGGCCATCGACCAGTACACCGCGGTCCACGCCTCGGCCACCTCCGCGGTGACGACGTCGGCGCCGAGCACCTCGACGATCGCCGCGAACAGATGTTCATAGACCACCGGGTACTGTTCCGGCGCCACGCCGAGCGACGCGTGCTTGTGGGCGATCCGCTCGATGACGTCCGCCCCGGGGGCGTCAGGGTGGACGAGCAGCGTGGCGTACATCGCGACCGATCCGGCCAATGCCTTCTGCTGCGACCCGTTGGCCTGGTTGCCGCGGTTGAACAGGTCCCGCTCCAACTCGGGATGTGCCGCGAACAGCCGGCGGTAGAAGACAGGCGTGATCTCGCCGACGGCACCGCCGATGACAGGCAACGTGGCTTTGACAACCTCGGCATGGGCCGGCGACAACGTGGACGTGGACAACATGGCAGGACCTCTCACTTCGTCGTGAATGCGTGGGCGCGACCTGGATCGACGACTAGCCGATGCCCGTCCTCCACCTGCCTGCCAGGCTATTTAAATAAGCATGATCGATGCAAGTATTACTGGACGTGACCTACGACACAACGTAGTAGCCGCTGGCACGCGCCTCAGAACGACCGATCTGCGAATCCGACGACCCCGATGTTTGACCGCCCCGTCAGACGGCAATGAACCAGATATGTTCACCAACAAGTTGATTCCCCTGCTGGCGGCCGGAGCGTTCGCATCGGCTGGCGTGGCCGCCTCGTTCGTGTCAGCCGATATCGTGCCGAGCACCGTGGGCGCCCATCCGGTCCTCACCAGCTACCCCCTGCAGCCCGTCGATGATCCCGGCCCCGGCCCGGGCGGTGGCGGCTGTGTCAACGGCCAGTGTGGTTCCGGCGGCGTGAACGGTGGACCCGGAGGCGGCCCGGGAGGTGCCGGCTGCGTGCCCACCCAATGGGGCACGGCCTGCGGTTCCGGCGGCGTGAACGCCGGCCCGGGTGGCATTCCGGGCGGCAGCGGCTGCATTCCCGGAGTGGGTTGCGGCAGCGGGCACGGCTAGACGTCCGTGAGGCCCGTTTCAGCGACCAACAGACGATCGACGACGCTGGTGCTCTCAGGCGAAAGGCCTTGGCGCATCAGCGCGTCGAGCAATTGAGCTGCGACGGTCTTCAGCTTCACCTGGGTCGTCTGGGACCGCCACTTCAGGATGTCGAAGGCGCGGTCCGCGTCGACACCGTAGGCCACCATGAGCACACCTTTGGCCTGCTCGATCAGCGCACGGGCCTCGACGACGCCGGACATGGCCTTCGTGACATCAGATTGCACACTGTCGGTGACGTCGACATAGAAACCTTCGGTGCCGATCACGTGACCGGACTCGTCGAGAATCCGATCACCGACCACGACCATCCAGCGGGTGCAGCCCGCGGCATCGATGATCCGGTGGCGGCTGCTGAACTGCCCGCCCGTCTTGACCCGGTCCAGGATCTCCGCCACTTTCGCGCGATCATCAGGATGCTGGTGGCTCAACAACAATTCGGTGGTCGGCTCGACCGCCCCCGGCTCGTAGCCGTGCATCCGGGCCACCTGGTCGGACCACACCCAGCGCTGGTCGGCGACGTAGTACTGGAATGTGCCGACGCGCTGATTCTCCCCGCCGCTGAAGACGGCGGCGACGTCCCACGACTCCTGACTGTCGACAGGCGTATCCGTCATATCCGTCGCTCGGTGCTCGGGCATGGTCGTCGATCCGGCCGGCGAACCGGACCTGATTCATCGTAACCCGTTACGCCAGAGCGCCGTCAGGCCTGCGCGACCTGCTCCCGGATGTCCCGCAGGGTGCGCTCCAGGATGCGCGAGACGTGCATCTGCGAAACACCGATGCTTTCCGCGATCTGGCGCTGCGTCTTGGCCGCGAAGAACCGCAGGTACAGGATCCGCTGTTCGCGCACCGGCAGCGCTTGCAGCACCGGTTTGACCGACTCGCGGTCGGTGATGCGCTCGAACCCCTCGTCTACGTCACCGAGCAGGTCGGAGAGCGACTGCGCGTTGTCCTCGTTGTCGACGACGGGCGTGTCGAGCGATTGCGGCTGATAGGCATTGGCCGCCAGCAAGCCTTCGACGATCTGTTCCGGCGAGACGGACAACGCTTCCGCCAGTTCACCGGCGGTCGGTGTGCGCCCTAGCCGCTGCGTCAATTCCGTTGTCGCGCCCTTGATTTGCTGACGGATGTCGCGAATGCTCCTCGGCACGTGGACTTTCCAGCCATAGTCGCGAAAATGGCGGCGCAACTCCCCCATGATCGTCGGGACAGCGAACGCGACGAACCCCGCACCGTTGTCCGGATCGAAGCGGTTGATCGCCTGGATCAGGCCGAGTCGTGCCACCTGGACCAGGTCGTCAAGGTTCTCTCCTCTGCCATCGAAATGCCGCGCCAGCCGGTCCGCCAACGGGCAGCACCGCAAGACGATCTGCTCGCGCTGCCGAGCGAACTCGTCGGATTCGGCTGGCAGGGCGCGGAGCTCCGCCACCAATTCCGGTACGTCCGCATACTCGTCGGCGTAGCGGGCTCCTGCAGGTAAACGCTGCTCCAGCAACGAAGTTGACATGACGTGCCTTCCCCAGGCCTACAACACGCACCGGGAGATTCGGCTCCCTGAGTATCGACTCGGCGCCGTGCATGCGTGTTGTTTCCACCAATGAGGTGGACCGGCAATCTGCCGTCGCCGATCGCCACCTACGGCATCAATACAGCCGTGCCCTCATCTGGACCGCGGCCGCGTACCGGACCGGTGGCGCTCAGCTGCCGTCGCTTCGGTCTAAGCAACTGCGCCATCTTGACGCTGCATCCGACCATACCGCCGAACCCATCGAGGCACCACCGCGGCGCCGCGCCGACCGGCCATCACAGCTGGTCAGGCGGCAAAAAACTTTTCTGCCAGAACAGGTTTGGCCGGGACCGCCCCAGGGTATGCCCGGGAACGGCACCGACCAACAGTTGAAAACCTCGACAGGAACGGCTCTTTTCGATGGCGGTATGTATTACCTGCGGAACCGATTGCGACGAGTCGTTCACTGTCAATTGGAACGGGCGCAGCGCAAGCTTCGACTGCATCGAATGCATGGCCACCATGGTGGCCCCGATGTGCCGCCACTGCGGATGCCGAATCTTGGGCCACGGCTTACGACTCGACGGCCGCCAGTACTGCTGCGACCATTGCGCTCAGGCCGGTGATCACTCGGCCAGGCCGTCGGCGAACACCGACCGTTGGCAATTCGGGTAGTCATCAAGTGATGCGAACGGTGGTTTAGAACTTCGGACGCGGGGTAAACCCGCCGTATTCGTCGACCGCAATGGAGCGATCCGACCGGTGAGCCGAGGATCGGTGGATTCCGTCATGAAGACCATCACATGTTGCATCGCAGCGGCGGTGCCCCTGACGACCCTGATGCTGGCCGCGCCGGCGGGCAGCGTTCCGGCGCCTGCGCAGCCGTGCCCTGATATTCAAGTGATTTTCGCGCGTGGCACGATGGAACCGCCGGGCGTGGGCAAGGCCGGCCAGGCCTTCGTCGACTCCCTCACCGCGCGGGCCGCGGGCCGCACGGTCGATGTGGCCCCGGTGGACTACCCCGCGTCGCTCGACTTCGCGACCGCCGCGGATGGGGTCGTTGACGCGACGAACCGGGTTCAGAGCGCTGCATCCGTCTGCCCCACCACCAAGATCGTGCTGGGCGGGTATTCCCAGGGCGCGGCGGTGGCCGCCTACATCACCGAAGACGCCGTCCCCGCCGGTGTCACCCTGCCCATGGGTATCACCGGGCCGATGCCGGCATTCGTGGCAGACCACGTCGCGGCAGTCGTCCTGTTCGGCAAGCCGTCGTCCGGCTTCCTGCAGATGGTCTACACGGGCGCGCCCCCGATCACGGTCGGTTCGCGTTACGTGTCGAAGACCCTCGATCTGTGCATCGCCGATGACCCGGTGTGTTCGACGGGCGGCGGCGACAATGCCGCCCACGTGGAGTACTCCGACAACGGAATGGCCGACCAGGCAGCACAATTCGTCATGGGCAAGCTCGGCCACTCCCCAGCGCAACCCCGCGTCGAATAGTCCGCGCCGCGCTGATCAGCGGCGGTCGGTCAAAAGCGGAAATTCCTCGGCTTCGACGCGCCGGGTGTGGTCTTCGGTGGCCTGCTGCAAGTCGGTCAGCGCCGTCTCGAATTCTGCTGAGGCCGGGTCCAGCCGTGCCATACGGTCCAGCCGTTCCTTGGTGTCATCGGTCTCGCCGCGGAGCGACTCGACCACCAGCTCCCGCCGCACCCTCGGGTGGACCAGCAGTTCCCCGCTCACTTCCTGCGCGGTCAGCGCGGCGCGCAGCTCCGCGAAGCGCTGCCGGCGCGCGGCGGCGTCGGCCGCGTGCAACGTCTTTCGGAACAACTCACGCGCCATGAGGTGCCGGGCCTTGACGTAGTCGATGACGTCATCGGTGGCGGTCGTCGACACAGTTCTCATCAAAATCCCTCCAAGGTTGGTCCGGCCGGTTTTCCAGCTTCTGTGACCCAATCCGCGGCGAAGTAAACCCTCCAATTACGCCCGAACTACTGCGGCGAGACGTCGGCGCTGCCCTCCTCGGGTGGCCAGTGGTGCCCCTGAGACGCGGCGCCCGGGTCGTGGAAGTCGCCGCGCGACAGCGGCACCCACTGCTCGCTGGCCGCGGCCTGCTCGGCGGGGAAATCTTCCAGATCGCCGAACGGCTGCGCATCCCACATCGCGAACGTCAGCGGCGTCCGGAGCCAGCTGTACAGCAGCAGATACGTCGCCTCGAGCGAATCGAGGTGGGTGCGTTCCCAGCCGTGACTGCCGTCGAGCCCGAATCCCACGAGAGCTGCCCGGGTCGCGGCGCCGGCTTCGATGGCCGCCGCCACATCCGAGCGGTAGTAGCGAAAGATGTCGCGGGCGTGGGTGATTCCCTTTTCCTGGGCCAGCTTGCACAACTTGCGGGTGAGGTAATAGTCGAACGGTCCGTGCATGTCGGCCATCGGGATGGTGACGCCGTGTTCGAGCGACTGCTGGCCGGGCGCGCAGACCGCGTTGTCGACCGACACCAGTTCCGCGACGTCGGGCGGCAGGCCGTGACTGGCACCGTGGCCGACCTCCTCGGTGATCGTCACCATGAGCGTGGTGCGGTGCGGCAGCACGATGTTGCGCTCGGCGACGACCTTGGCCAGTGTCAGTGCGACGGCCACGCCGGCCTTGCCGTCGAGGTGGCGGGAGACGACGAAGCCGTCTTCCGTCAGCTCCGGGCTGGCGACCAGCGCGACGAAATCGCCGACGTTGAGCCCCAGCTGCTCGAGATCCGCGCGCGACGACACGCTGCGGTCGACACGGACCTCGACGTCGTCCCAACTGGTCGGCTGGGTGTCGATCTCGTCGCCGAACGCATGACCACTCGCCTTGAGCGGCATCACGGTTCCGGTGAAGAACTTGTCGTTGTCGTCGGGCAGGATGCGGACCCGGGCGCCGGTGGCGAATCGCGCCGAGAAGGTGCCGACGGGCACGAGCGCGAGCCGGCCGTTGTCCTTGAGTTCGCGCACCATACAGCCGATGGTGTCGGCGTGCACCACGATGGCGCGGTCGGTGGTCTGCGACCGCCCCGGCAGTTCGGCGATGAGTGCACCGCGCCGGGTCAGCGTGAACGGCACGCCGAGTTTGGTCAGGGTCTGGCCGATCAGTTGCATCACGGCATCGGTGCGACCCGACGGGCTCGGCGTCTGCAGCAGCGCCAACAGGGTGTCGACCATCCAGCCTCGGTCGTCCGGCGACATCCGTACGTTCTCGGCATCGTCGGGCTCAGCCATCATCTCTCCAATTGTCAGTGTTGCTCGATCGGGTCTGGATGCCAGGCCCACGGCGTCGCCGCGGTTCGCGGGAACAGCAGATCAATGAACGCCTGTGCAGTCGGCCGCGGCTCGTGATTGGCCAGGCCCGGCCGCTCGTTGGCTTCGATGAACACGTACTCCTCGCCGCCCACCGACGGCACGATCAGATCGATCCCGGTCACCGGAATCTCGATCGCAGCCGCCGCGTCGACCGCCACTTTCGCCAGCATGGGGTTGAGTTCGTCGGTGACGTCGTGAATGGTCCCGCCGGTGTGCAGGTTGGCGGTGTGACGCACGATCAGTCGTTCGTTGGCGGGCAGCACGTCGTCCAACTGCCAACCAGCCTTGTGCACGGTGTCATCGGTGACGCTGTCCAGCGGGATCACCGATTCCCCGTGGGTGGCCACCGACCGGCGCCGGCTCTGTGCTTCGATCAGCTGGCGGATGGTGTGGGTGCCGGTGCCGATCACCTCGGGCGGCCGGCGGATGGCCGCCGCGATGACCTTCCCGTCGATGACGACGATGCGCAGATCTTCACCCTCACAACGTTCTTCGATGAGGACGTCGGGGCAGTGCTGCATGGCCAGGCCGATGGCACGGTTCAGATCATCGGGGTTGGTGACGCCGACGGTGATGCCCGCGCCCTGTTCGCCCCGGGCCGGTTTGACGACGGCTGTCCCCACCTTCTCCAGGAAACGGCAGTCCTCGTCGGTGAACGTCGCGGTGCAGCCCTCCGGCACGCGGATGCCCGCCTCCGCGACGACGGCCCGGGCGACGCGCTTGTCGTCACACCGGCTCATCGCCACCGCGCTGGTCAGCTCGGACAGCGATTCACGGGTGACGATGCTGGTGCCACCGTGGGTGAGCCGGAGGTAGCCGCCCTGAGCGTCGAGCACGTCCACCGCGATGCCCCGCAGGATCGCCTCGTCGGCGATGATCCGGGCATACGGGTTTAGTTGTCCCAGTTCTTCCTCCGGTTTCACCGGGGCGAACAACGGTTCGTTGATGGCGTTCTTGCGTTTGATCCCGAGCGCGGCGGGCACCCGAGTGAAGCCGATGCGCTCATAGAGCGCGATCGCGCCGTCGTTGTTGTGCATCACCGACAGGTCCATCTGGGACCGTCCCCGCCGGCTGAACTCCTCGATCAGCGAGCGCACCAGCAGGCCGCCGGTGCCGGGCCGGGTGCCGGTCGGCTCGACCGCCAGGCACCACAGGCTGGATCCGTTCTCCCGGTCCCCGAACAACTGGCAGTGATCGATGCCGGTGACCGTGCCGACCACCTGCCCGGTCTCGTCGTCCACGGCGACCAGATACACCACGTGCGGCGCGGTCTGACTGTTGGTCCACATGAGGTCGCTGTCGGCCGGCACCATGTGGCACCGCACGTAGATGTGATTGATCGCGATGCAGTCCTCGATCGAATTCACCTGGCGGACCGTCAATCCCGGGACATCGGGCGGACGATATTGCATGGGCTTCGTCAGGTCGAGCCGGTAGGTGAAGCTCGGGTCGATGAAGAATTCGTGGGCGTGCAGCGCCACGAAGACGTGTGGCGCATCGAGATACATCCCGATGTCGCGGCGGCCGCTGCCCTCCTCCCGCAGCGCCGTCCCGAACTCGTCGGGATCGTGGAACGTCTGACCGAAAACCAGCCGCCCCCAACCCATATCCTGTACGACACCCTCGGCCATCTCGCCGCTCTGCGTTGTCATCATCGGGCTGCTCCGTCGACGTGGTTGGCGAGCCAGAGTTCCAGCAATCCGATCTGCCACAACGGATTCCCGCGCAGTGGGGTGAGGTTGCCGTTGGGGTCGTCCAGCATCTGCGCGACCACATCGGGGGCGAACAGACCACGATCACGCGCGGCCTGGCTGTGCAGCGCATCGCGGACCAGGTCGAGGTACGGGCCGGCGAGGTGCTTGAGCGCGGGCACCGGGAAATAGCCCTTGGGCCGGTCGATGACGTCGGCCGGAATGACCTTGCGCGCAGCGTCTTTCAGCACACCTTTACCGTCCTGGGCGGTCTTGAGTTCCGGCGGGCATGTCGCCGCGAGCTCCACCAGCTCGTGGTCGAGGAAGGGCACGCGCCCCTCCAGACCCCAGGCCATGGTCATGTTGTCGACGCGTTTGACCGGGTCGTCGACGAGCATGACGGTGGTGTCGAGCCGCAATGCGCGGTCGGTCGCGGTGCCCGCCCCGGGATGGGTGAAGTTCTGCAGCGCGAACGCGCCCGCGGAATCGTGCTCGAGCCGCCACCTCGGCTGCAGCAGGCGGTTGACCGCATCGTGACTGCGGTCGAAGAACGCGGCGCGGTAGCGCTGCAACGCGTCGGCTGGATCGTTGTCGATCGCCTGCGCCATCGGTGGGTACCAGTGATAGCCGGCGAAGATCTCGTCGGCGCCCTGCCCGGACTGCACGACCTTCACATGCTGGCTGACCTCCTGCGACAGCAGGTAGAACGCCACACAGTCGTGGCTCATCATGGGCTCGCTCATGGCTTCGACGGCACCGGAGAGCGCAGGCAGCATGCGTGACGAGTCGATACGGATCTGGTGGTGATCGGTGTCGAATTGACGGGCGATGATGTCCGAGTACTTGAACTCGTCGCCTTCCTCGCCACCGGCGGATTCGAAGCCGATGGAGAAGGTGGCCAGGCCGTGCTGGCCGGCTTCGGCGAGCAGGCCGACGATCAAGCTGGAGTCCAGGCCGCCGGACAGCAGGCAGCCGACCGGCACGTCGGCCACCAGGCGACGCTCGACCGCGGTGCGCAGTGCCGCCAGCACTGCGTCCCGCCAGTCGTTCTCGGTCCAGTCGGCCCGCTCGAGCGACCGCTCGAAAACCGGTTCCCAGTAGGTCGTTTCCGTGCGCTTGCCATCGCGTTCGATGCGCATGACGGTGCCCGGCGGCAGCTTCTGCACCCCACGCAGGATGGTGCGCGGAGCGGGCACGACCGAGTGGAAGCTCAGATAGTGTTGCAGGGCAACAGGATCGAGTTCGGTATCGACGCCGCCGCCGGCAACCAGGGCCGGTAGCGACGACGCGAAGCGCAGCGCTCCCCCGGCGGCCTCACACCAGTACAGGGGCTTGACGCCGAGGCGGTCGCGCGCCAGCAGCACCCGGCCCGATTCGATCTCCGCGACCGCGAAGGCGAACATCCCGTAGAGATGCTCGACGACACGCTCGCCCCACTCCTGATATCCCTTCAACACCACCTCGGTGTCACTGTGGGAGAAGAATCGGTATCCCTTGCCCGAAAGTTCTTGGCGCAGTTGGGGATAGTTGTAGATACACCCGTTGAAGACGACGGTGAGGCCCAGCTCCGGATCGTGCATGGGTTGGTGTCCGTGACTGGACAGATCGATGATTGCCAGACGCCGGTGGCCCAACGCCACCCCGTCCCGCACCCACAATCCGCTACTGTCCGGGCCCCGCGGTGCCATGCGGTCGGTCATGGCAGCAACCGCCGCCAGATCAGCACCACGGCCCCAGGCGATTTCGCCGGCAATGCCGCACATGGTGGAAGTCAGCTCCCTTGATGGACGTCTCCGGCTCCACCGTACCCGATGTGCACCGTCGACGTGCGGATGATTCAAATTTGTTCTGCTGCAGTATGTTTGCTCGCTGAGTTGTCAGCGATCCGATTTACGGCGACGAAAGTACCCGTCCCACAGACCGCACTCCGGCGGCGTCATCTGGAGTTTCCTGTTGATTTCCAATCGATTTCGTGATGCGGAGTCCGGTCAGCCGGCTACCGCCTTGCGCGGTAGCCGACTAACCTCGTCAAAATGTCTGTGCCACTACCTCATTGGACAGTGGGATACGCGCGCGGACCACGCAATTGCGCCCGCTGCCGTCGGCGCCTCTGTACCGATCGCCGCCACGCGTCGAATCGACCGTATTGAGTTGTCGCTCGCGTCCGTCAAGGACTGCTCCCCTCCATGGCTTCGCTCGATCAGCTCAGGGCAGGCGCTGCCCTGGGGTTCACGTACCCGGGCACGGACCGGGTGAAACCTCGAAGCCGCAAACTCGTCGAAATCGCAGGCACACTGGTCAGGTGATGGATTTCCGCGGGTACCTGCTGGTCGCCGCTCTGCTCGCCACGACCGCCCTGACGCTGGTCCTCGGGATCACCGATCCCGAGGCGCCGCTGTCCTACCCGACCCGGTTCCTGGTCTGGAACATGTTCCTGGCCTGGATCCCGATGTGCTTTGCCGCCGCGTTCTCGGTAGTGACCCGCCGCCGCTGGCTGCTTCCGCTGGGTCTGGCCTGGCTCGCGTTCCTGCCGAATGCGCCGTACCTCGTCACCGACCTGGTGCATCTGGGTGAGCAGGACGAGCTGTGGCGCCACGTCCTGCAGTACGGGTTCGCCGCATGGACCGGCATCCTGCTGGGCACCGTGTCCCTGTTACTGGTGCACAAACGGATCGATCGCGAGTTCGGGCCGGTCTGGGGCTGGCTGACCGTGGTCACGTCCGTGGGGCTCTGCGCGATCGGCGTGGTGATCGGCCGCTTTCAGCGGTGGAACTCCTGGGACCTGGTCACCCGGCCCCACGCCGTCGTGGCCGCCACGTTCGAGTGGGTGCGCGCGCCGCTGTCGTACGTGCAGTCCACCGGGGTCGGGGTGGCGGTGGCCGCGTTCTTCGGGTTGGCCTACGTGACCATCTGGGCGCTGGGCGGCGTCTCCCGCCCGCAGGTCAGCGCGAATCCAGGAAGGTGATGACGGCCAGCACCCGGCGGTGATCTTCACCGGTGTCGGGCAGGTTCAGCTTGCTGAGAATGCTGCGCACGTGCTTCTCGACGGTGCCTTCGGTCACCCAGAGCTGATGCGCGATGCCGGCGTTCGACCGGCCCTCCGCCATCAGGGCCAGCACTTCGTGCTCGCGTTCGGTCAACACCGCCAGCGGGTCCTCCCGCCGCTGCGCCGCGAAGAGTTCCTGCACGAGGGCGGGGTCGACCACCGAGGCACCACCGGTGATGCGGTGCAGCGTCTCGAGGAAATCGGTCACATCGATGACGCGACTCTTGAGCAGGTAGCCGATGCGCTGGCCGCCGCTGAGCAGTTCCATCGCATGCTCGACGTCCACGTGCGCCGACAGGACCAGGATCGCGACGTTCGGCAGTTCGCCGCGGATCACCTTGGCGGCGTCCAGGCCCTCGGTCGTGTGCGTCGGCGGCATCCGGATATCGGTCACCACGAGGTCGGGCACGGTGTCCCGGACCAACGTGAGCAGCTCGCCGCTGTCACCGGCCTGCCCGACGACGGTGAAGCCCGCGCCGGTCAGCAGGCTCGCCACGCCTTCCCGAAGCAGCACGTCGTCGTCGGCGACAACGACGCGCGTCCCCTCCACTGCGTCCACCTGTGTCCTGTTCGTCTCGACCCATGGCCGCCGTGCCGTCAGACGCCGGACGTGCCGCTCATTGCGTTCATCTTGCCTGGCCGCGATCCCGCGTCGCTCGCGGTCCTGTGAATCGGCCCCGGACCCGCTGACAGGGAGCTCGTATTGCAGCTAGCCCTACCCCCTATTTGGGCGCTGGCATCGACGACACCGACGACGCCGCGGAGCATTCTGAATACCAGCCGGACACGGCCAACCGAAGAATTCAGAACACCGAAAGCTGGTAGAGGACAATGCATATCACCCGCACCCGGATCATCCCGCTGGCCGCGACCGCAGCGGCGGCCCTGGCCATCGTCGTCGCCCCGACCGCGGCGGCCGCCACCCTGCCCACCGGGTCCACCGTCACCCAGAGCAACGGCAACGCCCAGGTCGTGGCGACGCCGGGCCCGGCAGCCCAGGAAGCCGGCCAGTTGCAGCAGCCGTTCGGCGGCGACTACGGCTTCCTGCTGTTCCACAACCACTGACCTGATCCCGAACCCTCCCGTCCGACCGAAAGCGAGCCCCGATCATGAAGAACTCCCTGAAGCGCGCCACTGTCTGGTTGTCCATCGCCGCGGTCGCCGGGGCACTCGTGGTGGCACCCGTCGCCGCCGCGGACACCAACCCGACCGTCCCCTCCGGCACCGACACCTACAGCCAGTACCAGAACGGCGAACACAACACGAACGCGCCGGCAGGCCACATCGATCAGTCGTTCTGACGCTTCGGCCAAGTCGCCGTCTGCGCCGTCCTGACCACGGTTAGGGTCGTGACGAGATCAGGCGACCAGGCGGGAGGCGGCCCATGAACCCGGCACGATGGAATCCGGCTGTCTCCACCCCGCCGTGGTACGTCGGGCTGCTGGTCGCGGCAGGACTGATCGCCGCCGAGGTCGGAGTGGTGCAGCTGTTGCGCGATCCGCCGCCGCACAGCACCTACGCCATCGTCTTCATGTTCGGCGTGCTGGTCATGAGCGCGGGCTGGGGCCTGGGCCTGTCACTGCTCACCACCGTCGCCAGCACCGTCGCCTATCTGTGGGTGCATCTGGACGGCGGCCCGCTCCTGCCCCTCAAACCCATCGACATTCTCACCGTCTCGGTGTTCCTGCCCATTGCCGGGATCGCGAATGTCCTTGGCTGGCAACTGCGTAACCGCGCACGCGACGCGTACCAGAGCTGGCAGGTCGCCACCGAGGCCACCGAGCGCGTGCGTGAACTGGCCGATCAACAGGGGGCGCTGCGACGGGTCGCGACACAGATCGCCGAAGGCAGATCACCGTCCGACGTCCTGTCCGGTGTGGCCGACGAAGTCGCCGCGGTACTGCACGTCCGCAACGCCGGGCTCGTGCGCTACGAGCCGAGCGGCACCGCGACTCTTGTTGCGGCACATGATGAGCCGGGACTCACGGCAATCTCCGTCGGGACCACGTTTCCCCTCGACGGCGACGACGTCATCGCGATGGTCCGCTCGACCGGCCGCCCGGCGCGCATGGACACCCACGACGACGCCGGGGGTTCGACGGCGGCGCTCGTCCGCGACCTCGGGCTGCACGCGTGCGTCGGCGTGCCCATCACGGTCGACGGACAACTCTGGGGCGCAATGATTGTCGGCACATCCGGTCCCGATCCGCTGCCCGCCGATACCGAAGACTGTCTGAAGGACTTCGCCGAGCTCATCGCCACGGCCATCGCGAACGCGCATGCGCGCGCCGAGCTCGTCGCATCCCGCGCCCGCATCGTCACCGCCTCCGACAACGCGCGGCGCGGCATCGAACGCGACCTGCACGACGGCGCCCAGCAGCGCCTCGTCACCCTGGCCCTGCAGGTTCGCACCCTCCAGATGGCTATCCCCGAGGATCCCGCCGAACTGCAATCCCGGATCGCCGGCATCGGCGACGGCCTGCGCACCGCCAGCGACGAGCTGCGCGAACTCGCACACGGGGTCCATCCCGCGATCCTGTCGCGCGGCGGGCTGCGTCCGGCACTGCGCGACCTCGGCCGGCGCGCGCCGCTGCCCGTCGAGGTCAATGTCGATGTCCCGGTAAGGCTGCCGCAGGCCGTCGAGATCGCCGCGTACTACACCGTCGCCGAAGCCCTCACGAATGCCGCCAAGCACGCGCAGGCGTCCGTGGTCACCGTGAACGTCGACACCGACGCGACGTCGTTGCGCATCGCCGTCGCCGACGACGGGGTCGGCGGCGCCAACCTCGACGCCGGCAGCGGCCTGCTCGGGCTCGAGGACCGCGTGGCAGCGCTCGGCGGCAAGCTCCGTGTGTCCAGCATCGCGGGCGCCGGCACCACGCTGGTCGCCGAGATGCCGCTGGAAGAAGCCGTCGCCATCGGCACAGATAGCAGCTAGCAGGAATGCCCCGACGGCATCACCCGCGCGACAATGCAGTACATGACGAACGCCCAATCTCTGCGATGCGTCATCGTCGACGACAACGCCGACTACCTCGCCGCGGCGACGGCACTCCTGGAACAGGGCGGCATCGATGTCGTCGGTACGGCGCGGTCGCTCTCGGACGGGATGCACACCGTCGAACGGCTCCGGCCGGACATCGCGCTGGTGGACGTGAACCTCGGCGAGGAGAGCGGATTCGACCTTGTCGCCCAACTGAACTCCCACGCGGGTACCGCCACCGTCATGGCCATCCTGACTTCGACCTTCACCGAACTGCCCGTCGCAGAGTTGACCGACTCGCCCCCGAGGTTCCTGCCGAAACTCGATCTGTCGGGTGACGCCATCCGCGCCCTCATCGCCTGACGGCCCGAGTTGCGCTGGGCCGCACGGGGCCGCGCCACACAGCCGAAACGGCCCGGCTCCCCACCAATGTCACCCCTCGATACCGCCTTCTCATCGAAAACCCTTGGAAGGCAGAAACACTGGTCCGGTGGAGCCGGGCCGGTCGCCGGACGCGCGATCAGAGAGGCTGATCCAGCGCGCCGGCAGACTGTTTGGCCTCGTCGCGGTCTGCGCCGGCGACAGGTGCCAGGGTGAACGCTCCGATGGCGGCGACAGCGGCCAGCCAGGGGGCGAAGTGCTTGACGGTGATCTTCATGGTCGGTCCTCGCTTTCACGTCGACAGCCGGAGTTCCGGAGTGCTTCCATCGTCGGGCTTGACCTGCACGTTTGTCGCTCCGGCGAGCACCCGTTCCCGCGTTGCAGCTAGCTGGAAGATGCTCCGATCCCTGACGTCGACCACTAGGGGGCGTCGCCAACGGATCAAATGATGTCAAGCACCGCTGGACGCGGCGGCTACGATCGGCAAAGGCGACTGGCGCAGGTGGGTGACCACCGGGAAGCTGAACTGGGACGCATCGACCGCCTGGGTGCTCCTCACCTTTGAGGAGAATGCATGAGCGCATCCGTCATGGACGGCACCGCCGTCGCAAACCAGATTCTGAACGAAACCCGTTACCGGGCAGCGAATTTTGAACGATCGCATGGCCGCAAGCCGTGCCTAGCTACCGTCCTGCTGGGCGATGATCCTGCTTCACACACCTACGTGCGTATGAAGGCCAACCGGTGCCGGAGCATCGGTCTTGATTCGAAACGCCGCCATCTGCCGGAGACGGCCAGCACCGCCCAGGCCGTCGAACTTGTCACTGAGCTCGCCAACGACAACGGTGTCGACGGCATTCTGGTGCAGCACCCGATGCCGAGACAGATTGACGAGCGCGAGGTCTTCGAGGCGATCACACCGGGCAAGGACGTCGACGGAGTCACTTATGCATCGTTTGCCACTATGGCGCTGGGTGGCAATGGATTTCAATCGTGCACTCCCGGTGGCATGATGCGATTACTCGATGCCTACGACGTCGACCCGGCCGGCCACCATGCCGTCGTAATCGGCCGCAGCCCCATCTTGGGCAAGCCGATCGGGATGCTGCTGCTGGGGCGCAACGCCACGGTGACCTACTGCCACTCCAAGACAACCAACCTGCCGGCCATCATCGCCGAAGCCGACATTGTTGTCGCCGCCGTTGGCCATCCCGAACTCATCAAAGGCGACTGGATCAAGCGCGGCGCCGTTGTCCTTGATGCCGGTTACAACCCCGGCAACATCGGTGACGTGGAATACTCCGCCGCCACTCAACGCGCCAGCCTGATCACCCCCGTTCCCGGTGGCGTCGGACCCACCACTATCGCAGTGTTGCTCGCCCAAACTGTTGACGCCGCCAATCGAACCGCATTGGGAGCACGGCGTTCAAACTAGGACAATCGCCGTCGGGCCACCGTCATAAGGTCTGGGTCGATCAAGCCGAGGCCGGCGTCCTGATCATCGGCCAGCGGACGCTGCAGAGGCAGGGCGACGAACCGACAGTTGAAGGTCATCCCGGCGTCGGCGTCCAGACCGAGGACTGAGTGCGACCACGCATCTGGGGTCTGATGGGGCACGTCGATTACGAAGAACGTGGTCATCCGTAATTGCCCGGTCACGGGGTGTGGCTTGTTCTCCGTTTGCAACTGCGCGCGGAGCCTCAGCCCGACGAGGCCCGTCTCCTCGCCAACTTCGCGCAGGACAGCTTGTTCGGGCGTCTCGCCCGTCCGAACTCCACCGGCGGGAATCTGAACACCAGCCTCTGGCATCCCCGCTTGCTCAAATACGAGCAACTCCCATGTGTGTCGTTCCCGGCGAATGACGTAAGCGGCTACGCGCATCCGGGTCACCGGTGCAATTGTGCACCAACGGAGGTCGATGAAAATCCTTTGAATCCAATGCAGCCGTGCTGTCACGATTGCTCATGCCCGTCAACATCAGGGAAGCCGTTGCTGCGGACGCAATGGCTGTTGCAGAGGCTCATGTCCGGTCATGGCAAATCGGCTACCGCGGTCTACTTCCAGCTCCGTACCTTGATGCCTTGCGACCCGACGACAGGGCCAGCCGGTACTCCTTCGAACAGATGAACCCCGAAGGTCCCTTCACTCAGGTCGCTATTGACGGGGACACGATCTGCGGTCACGTCACCACAGGTCGTTGTAGAGACGACGACCTCCAAGGCGGTGGCGAGATCTGGGCAATCTACGTCGACCCGCACAACTGGGGCTGCGGAATCGGGCATCGCCTCATCACCGCTGGTTGCGCGCACCTGCGGAGTCGCGGCTACAACATGGCGTCACTGTGGGTTCTATCGGCGAACGACCGAGCCCGACACTTCTATGAATCGGCGGGTTGGTACTACGACGGGACACAACGCACCGACTCGATCGGCGACCATCTCGTCGACGAAGTGCGCTATCAGCGGTCACTGCAATTCACAGATTGATCGGCACCTCGCCCGAGATGCCACTGCGATGTAACCGGCGTAGTCCACCGAGGCGTCAGTGGTGTCGCCAAACGGAGTCGCCATGCGCTCCAATCCACCGCTCTAGAACCCGCGGTGCGTTCGGCATAAGAAAACCTCTCGCGAACCACTGCTATGACAGGCGACACTGCAGTACGTGATCAGCGACGTGGTGTTCATCGGTGGACGATCCGGGACCGGCAAGACCAGCGTCAGCTTCGAGATGCATGCCCAACTCAGTGCCAGCGACATCTCACACTGCCTAATCGACGGCGACTTCCTCGACATGGCCCACCCGCCACCCCGGGAGCACGACCTAGCTGAGCGCAATCTCTCCGCAATGTCAGCGAATTACCGCGCGCTGGGTTATCACCGCATGATCTACACCAACACCGTCAGCGTGCTGCCCGAACAGATCACACGCCTCACTACCGCGATTGGCGGCAACCCCAACGTCATCTCAGTCTTACTCACTTGTACCGACACCACGGCGGCCAAACGCCTCGGTCAACGCGAGATCGGCTCAACTCTCGACCAGCATCTCGCCTCCAGCGCCGACATGAGTACAAGACTGCAGCTTGGCGTTGCCGACTCAGCCCATCACATCCCCACTGACGATCGCGCCGTAGCCGACATCGCCGCTGAGATTATTCGCCTCACGGGGTGGTGAAGTCACAAGCTGTTCCAGGCCGCGAACCAGTTGACTCCGCTTGGGAAATCAAGAAATTGTTTGATAGAGATCAGTACTGCGTGCGAGCCTGCCGTCGTGCAGATGCATCCCGACCAGTTGTCAGTGTCCGTGAAGACAGTGCGGGTGTTGATTGCTGGACAGTTCCCGCAGTGGGCAGGTCTATCCGTTCGGCCCGTGGTCGGCGCCGGCACCACGAATGCGATTTTCCGCATCGGCGGGGAGATGGCGGCGCGCTTTCCCTTAACGCCGAGCGGCGACGTCGATATGCGAGAACCGCTGCGGCTAAAGGCATCCGCCGCTGACGAACTCGGCAGTCAGACACGATTCCCCATCCCAAGGCCACTCGCGATCGGCGAACCGGGTGCAGGCTATCCACTTGCCTGGTCGATCTACTCCTGGCTACCAGGAGACACCGCAACCGCTGACAGCTGCGCGGAATCTGATTTCTTTGCAAGAGATCTGGGTGATTTCATACAGTCTGTGCGTTCAATCGGTACCCGCGGCCGGACCCACGACGGGCACGGTCGCGGAGGTGTCTTGCTAGCCCACGACCAGTGGGTCCAGGAATGCCTCGCCAACAGCACCGAATTGCTCGACGTCCCCAAGTTGAGCTCGATCTGGAAACACCTGCGCGAACTTCCGCGTGGCGACAGCCCCGACGTGATGAGCCACTGTGACCTCATTCCCCCCAACATGCTGACCACGAACGGGCACCTCGTCGGAATCCTTGACACCAGCGGTTTCAAAGCCGCAGATCCCGCCCTGGACCTGGTCAGCGCATGGCATCTGCTTGACAGTCAGCGGCGCGAACAACTCAAAATCCAACTGCGATGCAACGACGCGGAATGGCAACGTGGATGCGGATGGGCATTCCAACAAGCAATTGGAGCAGTCTGGTACTACGCGGCGAGCAACCCAATCATGAGCACCAATTGCCGCCGCACCCTCGAACGAATAGTCGCCCACATGGACGGCCACTCCGGTTAGCGCTCCGACAGCGAAAGTCGCGCTGTCATCGCAACGTAGACAGAACTTGACCGTGACGTGCCTACTGGCCGATGAGGTCGAGGGCATCGAATCGGTGCTCGGCCCACAGGCGACGGGACGGTTCCTCGGGGTACGGCTCGGTGGTCGGTTCGGCGTTGTAGACGCGGGTGAGTCTTGCGTGCGAATCGTAGTGGGGCCAGCCAGGATTGCCGCGGGCGGCGAAGTTCACGCATTCGGTGCGCATGTCACTGGATATACGCCCGAGTTCGATGTTGGCGTTCCGGTGCGCTGAGCGATGATTTGTCACATCGTCGGTCCCGAGAGTGCCGAAGACCAGCAAGGTGGCCAGCCCGTGGGAGGCTCGTTCGTCTTGGTTGAAGCTCCAGCACAGTTCGAACAGCCACGCCGCTCCTTGGCCTGCGTGTTGGGCCTCGGCGAGCTGTTGGCTGGGCATGCGGAAGAGCCAGTCGGCGTTGACGATTTCATACAGCTCGGCTGACGACGCATCCGGGTAGGCGGCGCGATATCCGTTGGCCCCGTGTGGTTTTGGGGCGAGTCGCTGCAGGGTTGTCGTCAGCTGCGCGTCGGTCATGTGTTTGTCGCGCCAGGTATTGAACAGCGAGTATTCGTCGCGGGTGTGCCCGACCAGTAGTTCGACACTGCGGGCAGCGCCGCCAGCCAGCGCACGCCACGGCACTTCAGGCAGTGCCGCACCGTCGACCACCGGCGAGAAAGGTGTCGGGGTGAGAGCCATGGGACCCCACGAGTCGGCGAATTTGGGCATCTTTTCCAGAACTACCTGGCTGGCCTCTACTAGTGCGTGGGGCGGAATGGTGTCGAGTTCCACCCGGGTGGCTCGCGTACCGAGTTCAGCTGCAATCTCAGCGGAGACAGTGGCGGCGAGACGTTCGGTGAAGAAGGTGCCGGGCACGCTGTGTGCTACGGCGCGGCGAAACAATCCGGCCGCGATCGGCATCGCGAGCAGTGCCGCGACACTTCCAGCGCCGGCGGATTCACCGAAGACGGTGACGTTGCCCGGGTCTCCGCCGAAGGCGGCCACATTGTCCTTCACCCACCGCAGCGCAGCGATCTGATCAAGAAGCCCACGGTTGTTCGGGCAGCCGCCGATCAGAGCGAAACCCTCCACACCGACGCGGTAGTTCATGCTGACCATCACAACGCCTGCCTTGGCCAGCACCGCGCCGTCTTGGTGCGGATTGGCAGTGCCGCCCACCATGTATCTACCGCCGTGAATCCATACCAGTACCGGCAACCCGGAAGCGCTGAGATCCGGCGACCACACATTGAGCGTCAACCACTGTGCGTCTTCGTCGCCGGTCGCGTCGATGACAGTGGACATTCCTGGCTGCGGAACCGGCGGCCCGAATCGCAGTGCGTCGCGCACACCGTCCCACGGCTGCGCGGGCGCAGGCGCCTGAAATCGCCGCGGACCAACGGGCGGCTGGGCGTAGGGAATTCCACGAAAAACCGCAACTGCGGACTCCCACTGTCCACGCACCACACCCGCCGTCGTGCGAACTTCGGGATCGACGCCCACCCCTTGATCCCACCACAGTCCTGCAGGGCGTAGTGCTGTCGTGGCGCAACAACTATCTGGGCCGTCGACGATGACCGCGATCGGATCACGCAGCCCACTCGCCACATGGCACGGGGTCGGACGCTGACTTATCATCAGCATCTGCGGCAAACTACCGAGGCGGCGACAAGGTGGAACAGAAGCGGCACTACGTGGCCATCGGCCGCGGAGAAGGTCTGGTCGCCCGATTCGGTGACGTACTGACATATGTGGCCGACGGCGCCAGAGCCCGCCCGCTTCTGCGCGTGCTGACCACCGTCGCGCCGCCGGCATTGCCCCAGGCGCTCGCCGCGCTCGCGTACGGGCCGGAATCCGACACGGTGCCGCCCTTCGGCGCGCTGGTACCGGCCGGCGACTGCCTGCACCTCATCGTGCGCGGCGACGTGATCGCCGACGTCGAGGCCGGGGGCGGTCAGCAGCGCCTCAGCAGCGGCGGCCGGCCGTTGGTCGATGAGCCCGTCGCCTCCTGGTTCGACCGGATCACAATCTGCGGCACCACAACGACATTCGTGCCCTGCGCGGACACCGATCTGGTCGCCGGCGTGGTGCCCGGCGGCGGCTTCGTACTGCAGTCGCGACTGGCGCGGTCCACCGCCCAGCACGCACCACAGCCGGCGCCCGCGACCACGCGCGCCCGTCCCGTCACCGGCAACCTGACCGCCGACGACGGCGCCGTGTACCCGTTGGACCGCGCGTACATCATCGGCCGCAATCCGATGATCGACCCCGCGGTGGTGAGCGGGGCGGCGTCGCCGATCAGCCTGCCCGACGATCCGCAGGTGTCGCGCGTGCACGCGTATGTCACGGTCAACGGCGGCATGGTCCTGGTCCGCGACGCGCAGACCGTCGGCGGCACGCACATCGCGTCGCCGGGAGACCAGACCTGGACGCAGATCGGCGACCAGCCCGTCGAGTTGCTCCCCGGCTGCTACCTGCGGATCGGCCAGAAGATCCTCACCTACCAGGTGCCGGCCCAGAGTCAGTAGGCAAGCCTTTCGGTGTCGGACAGAATGTCCCAGTTCCCCGTCCGCAACACCCCCAGTGCCACCGGACCGACACGTCGCTGCTCGCGGACCGCTTTCTGTGCGGCCGCGAGGTCGGCCGGATGGTGCCCCAGCACCGTCGCCCCGACCGCGCGGCCCTTCGACACCACCAGCCTGCGATAGGACGGCACCGCCGGCCGGTCGATGACGACCACCTCGTCGCCGGCGCCGGGATCCACCGGGCCGATCGAAAACAGCTCCAGTTCAACACCTTTGAGGATGGTCGGTGGGGTCTCGACCGGCACCGTCCGGTCACCGCCGAGCGCGTTCACCGCCGCCGCCTCGGCCTGTTCGGTGGCCACCGGCCACAGGCCGAGCACCCGGCCGCCGTGCTCGGCCACGTCGCCGGCGGCGTAGACGCCGGGCACGCGGGTCTGCATGCGATCGTCGACCAGCACGCCCTTACCGACGGGAAGTCCTGCGTCCCTGGCCAATTCGATGTTGGGCCGGATACCGGTGGCGGCCAGGAACAGCTCGCACGACAGGATCCGGCCGTCCTTGAACCGCACGCCCGTGACGGCGGGGTCGCCGCGCACTTCCGCCGTTTCCGCCTTGTGCGCGATGGTGATTCCCGCGCGGGCGAAATGCTCGGCCACGAGCTGCGAGCAGCGCGCGTCGATCTGTTTGCTCAGCAGCCGGGTACCGCGTTCCAGCACCGTCACGTGCAGCCCCAGCTGATGCAGGCAGTACGCGGCCTCGAGCCCCAGGAGCCCACCGCCGGCCACCACTGCGTGTCGGGCCCGCCGTTCCTGCACGTAAGCGCGGATCCGCATCGCATCGGCAGCCGAGCGCAGCACGACGCTTCCGGGCCGGTTCAGTCCGGGAATGTCAGGGACCGAGGCGCTGGACCCCATCGCCAGGATCAGCCTGTCGTAGGGCAGCGTCTCGCCGGTGCCCAGGCGTACCACCCGCGAGCGCAGATGGATGCCGGATGCCCACGTGTTCAGCCAGGCGGTGACACCGTGGTCGTCGTACCACTGCTCGGGCAGCAGGTACAGCCCCTGCATCGCCGACCGGCCGTACACCAGGCGCGAGATGCCCATCCGGTTGTACAGACCGTGTGGTTCGGCTCCCACCAAATGGATTTCGCAGTCAGGGTGGCCGCGGCGCAGGAAGTCCGCGGCCGTCACGCCCGCGATGCCGTTGCCGATCACCACGATGCTGACGATCGAGCGGTCGTAGCCGACGGGCCTGCTCGCGGTGGTGTCGGCGCGCTCAGGTGTCAGCGACACCGTGACGTCGCCACCTTGGATCCGGGCGCAGCACGCCATCCGGCTGGACTTGCCGAGACCCAGCCGGTTCAGCGTCTTGAGCTCGTCGGCCTCTGCCGGCGACAGACAGCTCATGCCGTCGACGATCGACACGGGGTCGGCGCCGCACACCCCCATCCGGCAGCCCGCCTCGATCGGCTGTCCACTGCTTTCCGCGACGTCGAGCAGACTCATGCCGATGTCGGCCCCGACCGGCTCGGCATCTGATTCGAAACGCACTCGCACCGCGGCGGTTTCGCCGCCGGCGCCGTCCGCGCGCGCCGGCACCTTCGGCTGGTTCAGCAGCACCGGTTCGGGCCGCGCTCCGGTGACGTACGCGAATTGCAGCTCACTGACCCGGGTTCGGGCCAGCCACCACAGCGTCAACACACCGATTGCCGAGGTGATCAGCCACCGCAACCAGGGGGCGTCGAGACCGGTGATCTGTCGCACCGAGTCGACGATGATGGGACCGGAGAACCAGTAGTACGCGTTGATCGCCACCGCGGCGAAGATCGCCGTCACCATCGCCTGGCTCAGCGGTGTGACCGCCTGCAGCACATAGCAGAGCCCGACGCTCACCAACACGAAAAGCGCCAGCACACCGTACTTTTCGGTCGTCGTTCCGCCCTGCTGGGCATGCACCGTGAAGAACCCGATGATGAATCCCGGTAACGCGGCGGCGAACAACACGCGCGGCGCACTCCATCGCGGTTCGGGGTCGGCCATGTCGGCCTGCCAGGCCGCCCGGGGCTTGAAGTCGTAACAGTTCTTGGCGCAGCCCAGGCAGGACTCACAGTGACTGTTCGGCGAGGTGACGTACGGCGTCTGCCCGTACGTGCGCTGCAGCGGTAGCAGCGGGCAGATGCTGGAACACCAGCCGCTCTTGCCTTTGAGCAGGAACCCACCGGCGAACGCCGACGCGATGATCACGGCCAGCACCACGCCCATCGCCGGTCCGCTGCGGTCCAGGCCGGCCAGCCGCGCTCCCGCGATGCCGAAGAACAGGGCGGCGGCGATCAGGAAACTGTTGCGCGTCCACCAGCCGGGCGCGGTAGCGGCCCGGCTGAACCCGGCCACCCGAGGCAGTTGATTCGACGCCGAGAGCGGGCAGATGTTGCGCCACACACCGGGCGCGATGAAGAACAACGCCGGCCACAGCGGCACGATCACGCGGAAGAAGACGAAGAGACCCGCGGCCGGCCGGACGAACAGCGTCACCACCACCGCGAGATACGCCAGCACGCTACCGACCCGGACTGCGAGCCAGACCTGGCGCGAAATCTTGTGTGGCAGTTCGGTGTACGACGGGAACAGGTCCCGGGTTCCGGTCGGATCGATGCCCAGGGCCCGCTCGGCCAGCCGCAGCCCCGCCGGCCGGACCTCGGCTGTCGCAGCCGCCGGGACCGGGACATCGACGAGCTTGATCACCTGCATCGTCCGCGTGGGGTCGTGGGCGGCCGCGGCGACCGGCGCCGGCTCCCCGCTCGACAGTTTCGGGGCGTGTACGACGATGATTTCGGTGCGGCCCAGCCGGATCACGTCGCCGGTCGACAGCGTGCCCCGTCCGGTCAGTGGCACCCCGTTGACGGTGCTGCCGTTGCTGCTGCCGAGGTCGACGACCGACAGCGCCGTCGGGGTCGGAACCAGGCGCAGATGGCGGCGGGACACCTCATTGTCGGCGAGGTTGACGCCATCACACTCGCGGCCGAACTGCACCGGCCTGCTGAGCGTCATGCGGCGGGCCGGCCGGCCCCATTCGCGGATCTCGATCACCGGCGGCTCGGCCATGGTCAGCTCCCCGAGAACTCGTCACCACGCAGCGCCCGGATGATCTGGGCGAAATCGCTGGTGGTCAGCTTAAGTCGGTCGGCCTCGGTCTGCTGTGCGATCCGCGCTTTCCGGCGCGCAGCCGTCAGTCGCCGGTGCGGATGAACTTGTCGGTGAAATCGCCGCCCTTGCATTCGCCGCCCGTCGACGTATTGGTGCCGCGGCCTTCCAGCGTCGGAATCGGATCCTGAAGGTCGGTCGGCAGCGGATATTCAGCGCTGATCTTCACGTGCGTGGTCCCGCCGAGCGCGCACGGGACGGTCCCTTCCTCCGTGCGGGTCCACTTGCCGCCGGCGAAGATCAACGTGACCACGCCGTCCACCGCGTGGAACGCGCTGATGCACCGATCCCCGGTGCGCAAGCACTGCGTGCGCACCTGCAAATCGGCCGCACCGGGGCCGAAGCCGCCGACCGTGTACACGATGTTCTCGTGGTAGCGGCCGTGCAGTGTCGAGGCTGGCGACGTGGTGCGCGGCGGCAGGCCGGCGGGGTCGGCCACGGCGCTCAACTCGCCGTCACCGGTGCGGGTGAACGTGACGGTCCGTTTCATGCTGCTGCACCCGTTGACGGCGCTTCGTGTGGTCTCACCTGCCAAGGTGCCGTCGGGCTTGGGGGTCAAGGTGAAGACCACCCAGACTTCGGTGGGCGCCTCGTTGGGTGCGTCGGTGCATTTCACGGCCCCGGTGCCGACGGCCACCCAGTCACCGGATACCTGGTCGAACGTCATGTTCGACACCACGGGCACGGCGCTCTTGCCGGTGTACGACGCGTTGGCGATGCAGCCGTTGGCGCCGCACGACGACCGCACGTCCCACTGACCCGTGATCGCCGGCCCGCCGGGAATCGCCGTGCCCTGCAGATCGGTGGCCGGACCGTATTCGGCGCGGTACCTGCCGCTGAAGCCGTTGCCTGCCGGGGCGGCGGTCGGGCTCGACGCCGCGGGCTTCGCGGTGGGGCGATCGTCCCGTCCCAGCAGCTTCACTCCGGCGAACACGCCACCGGCGACGACGAGCAGTGCGATCACCGCCAGGACCGCGATGAGCACACCGGAGCGTGACGACCGCGCCGGTGGCGCGGGGAACGCTTGCGGCGGGTTCGGAAGCGGCGGGGCGTACCCCGTGGGCGGTGGCGGCACCGGCGCGGCCAGGGTCGGCTGATTGCGAAAATCGTTGGACACCATCGGTATCGGCTGCCGCGACTGCTGCTCAAGGGCGTGCGCGAACTCCCCGCAGCTGGCGAAACGGGCCGCGGGCGACTTTGACATGGCACGGGCCAGGACCGGATCCAGGCCGCGAAGTTCGGGGCGGTGCTCCCCCAGCGACGGCGCCGGTGCGGTGACGTGTTTGGTGATGACCACCGCCGGATTGCTGTCCGCGTACGGCGGATTCCCGGTCAGGAGCTGGAATGCCGTGCAGGCCAACGCATATTGATCGGTGCGGCCGTCCATCCCCTCGCCCCGGAGCTGCTCGGGTGCCGCGTACGCGACCGTTCCCACCGCCATGTTGGTCGCGGTCAGCCCCGCCGAGTCGTTCATCGGCCGGGCGATCCCGAAGTCGGCGAGGTAGATGCGGGACGTCTCGGCGTCCAGCAAGATGTTGGCCGGCTTCACATCTCGGTGCAGTAGTCCGCGCCGGTGCGCGTGGTCGAGTGCCGACGCCACGGCCTGGATGATCGGTAGCGCCACCTCGGGCGGCATGCCGGCGGGATAGTGCTCACGCAGCAGCTGCGCGGCATCGGTCCCGGCCACGTAGTCCATCGAAATCCAGAGCTGGCCGTCGCACTCGCCCCGGTCATGGACGCCGAGGATGTTGGGATGTGACAGCGTGGACACCAGGTCCGCTTCGCGCAGGAACCGCGGTCCGTACTCCGGATCGGACGTCAGATCGGCCGACAGCACCTTCACCGCATCCAGCCGCGGCAGCCGCGGATGCGAAGCGAGGTACACGCTGCCCATTCCGCCCGCGCCCAATTTCCGCCGGATGGTGTATCCGGCGAAAACCTGACCCTCGGTGAGCAACACGGGCAAATCGTAGGCCCGCCGTGGGGCCCGCGCAGGCAACGTCGACAAATCCGCCCAGCGGACCAGTGTGGTCCGTCGCGGTCGCGATCTCGATACAGTCCGACGATGCACGCCGACGCGCTGAACCGTCTTGCCGATGTGCTGCCCGACGGCGCGCTGATCACCGATCCCGACATCATCGAGCGCTACCGCCGCGATTCGGCGGCCGACCCGAACGCCGGCACCCCGCTCGCCGTGGTGCGTCCCTCCGGTACCGCGGACGTGCAGCAGGTGTTGCGGTGGGCCGCCGAACATCGCATCGCCGTGGTACCGCGCGGCGCCGGATCGGGCCTGTCCGGCGGGGCCGACGCCGTCGACGGCTGCGTGGTGCTCAGCACCGAACGGATGCGGGACGTCCGGATCGATCCGGCCACCCGGACTGCGGTGGTGCAGCCGGGCCTGACCAACACCGAGGTCAAGCGCGCGGCTGCCGAACACGGTCTGTGGTACCCGCCGGACCCGTCGTCCATCGACATCTCGTCGATCGGCGGCAATGCCGCGACCAACGCGGGCGGCCTGTGCTGCGTGAAGTACGGCGTCACCGGTGATTATGTGCTCGGCATGGAGGTCGTGCTGGCCGACGGCACGGCGTTGCGGCTGGGTGGTCCGTTACTGAAAGACGTTGCGGGACTGTCGTTGACGAAACTGTTCATCGGCTCCGAGGGCATTCTGGGGGTCATCACCGAGCTCACGCTGCGGTTGATCCCGGCACAGCCGCCCGCGTCGACCGTGGTGGCCCTGTTCGACTCCGTCGAGGATGCCGCCAACGCGGTGGTCGCCATCACCGGCGAAATCCAGCCGGCGATGCTGGAATTCATGGACCACGCGAGCATCAACGCCGCCGAGGACCACATGCGGATGGGCCTGGACCGGTCGGCCCGGGCGATGTTGTTGATGCAGTCCGACGCGCCGGGGGCCGCGGCGGAAGAAGTGGCGACGATCGTGCGCAACTGCGAGAAGTGCGGTGCCACCGAAGTTTTCGCCACCGATGATCCGGCCGAGGGCGCCGCGTTCACCGCCGCCCGCCGCGGCATGTTCGGCGCGGTCGAGAAGCTCGGCAGCTTGCTGCTCGAGGACGTGGGCGTCCCGATACCGCAGCTGCCCGCGTTGGTCACCGGGGTCGAGGACATCGCCGATACCTGCGACGTGCAGATCTACATGGTGGCGCACGCCGGCGACGGCAACACCCACCCGATCATCGTGTACGACCCCACCGACCCCGACGCCACCGACCGCGCCCAGCGCGCCTTCGCCCGCATCATGGAGCTGGCCATCGGGCTCGGCGGCACCATCACCGGCGAGCACGGCGTGGGGCGGCTCAAACGGGACTGGCTACCCACTCAGCTGGGGGACGACGCCATGGCGCTGACCCGGCGCATCAAAGACGCTCTGGATCCGCACGGCATCCTCAACCCCGGTGCGGTGCTGCGCTAGTCACCTCGACATGGGCCCGGACCCGGCCGGCCTCGTCGCACCAGCCCTTGCCCGCGGCGTATGCCAGCATCCCGGCGAGGTTCTGCCGCCATTCGTCGTCATCGCCCCGGCCGGCCAGTTCGGTCAGCACGTCCGGCGCGATCCAGGCGTGCTCGGGCACTTCGATGACCACCTTGAAGGCCGTGAAGTCGTCCGGTTCACGCACCTCGACGGCCGGTGGGACCTGGGTGGGGTCGACGTGCAGGTACATTCGCGCTCCTTCGTTGACGGGCGCTGCCGATTGTGGGCGGGACCACTGTTCGCGGACGGCGTCTGTCCCACCCCGTGGGGCGAAAAGTCGATCTCACGTGCGCGTCGCCTGGCGGTAACCAACGATCCGTACAGTCGCTGGCATGTCCGAAGCACCCACGAGCCCCGCCGAGCAGACCTTCCGGGATCTGCTCACCGCGGCCATCACGCGGGGAGACCGGCCGCCACCTACCACGATTCTGGGCCCGACCTGCTGGATTGCGCTCGACGCACTGGCCCGCGAGCACCCGGACGCCACGCCCGAACGCGTCGTCGCCGCGTACGACGCGTTCGCGATCGAGCACCAGGGCACGGACCGAACCGAGATCGACGACGAGGCCGAGGTCGATCTCACGACCGCGCGGGCCGCCGAATACGCCGCCATCGACGCGCTGGTGGCGCAGCTGACCATCACCTACCCGAACATCGACCCTCGGACCGTGACGGCCGTCGTACGCCGTATTCACGCCGATTTCCACGATCACGCGGTGCGGGACTTCATCCCACTCTTCGTCGAGCAGGCCGCGCACCGGAAACTCGCCTAGACCGACCGGCTTCGGCAGCGGCATCGCCCTGGCAAGGTAGTGGCCGTGTCCACTCAGCTGACCGACGAAGAGGCCCTGCTTGTCGAGACCGTGCGCGCCTTCATCGACCGTGACGTCAAGCCCACGGTGCGCGACGTCGAACACGCCAATACGTACCCGGAGGCGTGGATCGAGCAGATGAAGCAGATCGGCATCTACGGGCTGGCCATCCCCGAGGAGTACGGCGGTTCGCCGGTGTCGATGCCGTGTTATGTCGAAGTGACGCAGGAACTCTCGCGCGGCTGGATGAGCCTCGCCGGCGCCATGGGCGGTCACACCGTGGTGGCCAAGCTGATCGGTCTGTTCGGCACCGAGGAGCAGAAGCAGACGTATCTGCCGCGCCTGGCCACCGGCGAACTGCGCGCGACCATGGCGCTCACCGAACCGGGCGGTGGCTCGGACCTGCAGAACATGTCGACCACTGCCCGCCGGGACGGCACCGACCTGGTGATCAACGGGTCCAAGACGTGGATCAGCAACGCGCGCCGCTCGGGGCTGATCGCGCTGCTGTGCAAGACCGATCCCACCGCCGAGCCAAGGCACAAAGGCATTTCGGTCGTACTCGTCGAGCACGGTCCCGGGCTGACGGTCTCACGCGATCTGCCCAAGCTGGGCTACAAGGGCGTCGAATCTTGCGAGCTGACGTTCGACGGCTACCGCACGCCCGCGTCGTCGATCCTCGGTGGCGAGCCCGGCAAGGGTTTCGGCCAGATGATGAAAGGCCTTGAGACAGGCCGGATTCAGGTCGCCTCACGCGCGCTCGGCGTCGCCACCGCGGCGTTGGAGGACGCGCTCAAGTACGCCCAGGAACGTGAGAGCTTCGGCCGGCCGATCTGGCAGCACCAGTCGGTCGGCAATTACCTGGCGGACATGGCCACCAAACTCACCGCGGCGCGCCAGCTGACGCGGTATGCCGCCGAACGCTACGACAGTGGCGAGCGCTGCGACATGGAAGCCGGCATGGCCAAGCTGTTCGCGTCCGAAATCGCCATGGAGATCGCGCTCAACGCGGTCCGAATCCACGGTGGTTACGGCTATTCCACCGAATACGACGTCGAACGCTACTTCCGCGACGCCCCGCTGATGATCGTCGGCGAAGGCACCAACGAAATCCAGCGCAACGTCATCGCCGCGCAATTGGTCGCCCGCGGTGGGCTGTGATGGATAAGGGACGCGCCGGCAACGTCATCGGGTTCGTCCTCGCCGCGGCCGTAGTCGGCGCACTGACCGGTCTGGCGGCAGGCAGCTTCCGGGTACTGCTCGATTACGCGACGCAGTGGCGCGCCGCGCTGTCGCACTGGTCCCACGGAAGTTGGTGGGGCCCTGTCGTCGTCGTGGCCATCTGCGCCGTCTGCACCGCGCTGGCGGCATCGCTGGTCCGCCGCGTCGAACCGTTCGCCGAGGGCAGCGGTATCCCGCGCGTCGAGGCGGTCGTCGCCGGCCGCGCCGAGCCGGGCCGGTTCAGAATCCTGCCGGTCAAGTACGTCGGTGGACTGCTGGCCCTCGGCTCCGGCCTCGCCCTCGGACGCGAGGGGCCGTCGGTGCAGATGGGCGGGTCGATCGCCATCATCGTCGCCTCGGCGACACGGCGCCCGCAAGCTGATCTGCGCATCCTCGCCGCCGCCGGCGCGGCCGCCGGCCTGGCCACCGCGTTCAACGCGCCGATCGCCGGCGGGGTGTTCGTCCTGGAGGAGCTCGTCAAGCGCTTCGACCCGCGCACCACCGTCGCCACGCTGGTCGCCTCCGCGTCCGGGTTCATGGCGGCCTACCCGTTCGTCCGCTCGGGCAGTGAATTCCAGGTGCCGGCGCTGGCCGATCCGCAGCTGGCCGACTCCGGGTGGGTACTGGCCGTCGGCGTGCTCACCGGTGTGCTGGGCGTGCTCTACAACAAGGCCATCATGTTCGGCCTGCGCAGCGCCGATACCAGCCGCCGGCCCGTCGAGGTCCGCGCCGCTCTCATCGGCGCCGCCGTCGGGGTGCTGGTGTGGTACTCCCCCAACCTCGCGGGCGGCGGGGACCACCTCACCCAGGAGGCGCTGCTAGGTCACGGAGCCATCGGCGCCGTCACCGCGGTGCTGGTGCTGCGATTCGTCCTGGGTGTGGTGTCGTATGCCGCGGGCACCCCGGGCGGTCTGTTCGCGCCGATGCTGGTCCTCGGCGCCGACGTCGGGCTGATCGTCGGACTGATCGCGACCCACGTCGCGCCGCAGTCGGCGCCCGCCCCGGCCGCACTCGCCCTCATCGGCATGGCGGCGTTCTTCACCGCCACGGTCCAGGCGCCGGTGACGGGCCTCATCCTCGCCACCGAACTCACCGGCAGCACGAATCAGCTGCCACCCATGCTCGGTGCGTGCGCGACGGCACTGCTGGTCGCCATCGCGCTCGGCTCGCGACCCATCTACGACCTGCTCACCGACCGGGCGGCCGCCGCGGCCGCGAAAACGTAGCTCAACGCAGGTTTCCGGCGTATCTGCTTGCCAGGGCGCCGATTTCGATGAGCCACAGCAGGGTGTCGCGGGCGGTTTCCTCGAACGGCCGGGCGATGATGCCGAGGTCCTCGGTGGTCGGCGACGTGTCGAAGCGGGTGTCCCGCTCGGCGAGCTCGACGGTCTCGACGTCCGCGGGGAGATGGACGCTGCCAGGCAACGCCTTGTTGAGCAGCTCCACGAAGCGACTGAAGGGCTTGGCCACGAAGAACGGCGTGGTCACGAACGGCAGCCACCGTCCGGTGATCTTGTGCAACGTGCCGTGCATCAGGTCTCCGGTGAGATGATGACCGGGCACCACATAGCGGCGCGGACCTTTACCCCGCACCATGCACGCGGCGACGACGTCGGCGGCGTCACGGACGTCGACGTAGTGGGCCCCACCTGTCGGCCACACGGGAAGCCAGCCCTTCACGATCCAGGTGAACAGCTCGACCTGCGTCCCCAGGTACGGGTCGTGCGGCCCCAACACGCCACCGGGATACACCGACACCACGGGCGCACCCGTCGACTGCAACGCCCGAATCTGTTCCTCTGATTCACGTTTCGACCTGGCGTACGGCCGGTCGACGTCACCCAGTGGCAGGTCGGGTCCGCCGCCGTCGCGACACGTGAGGGCCACCGTCGACGAGATGTGCACGATGGGGTCGAGACCGCGTTCCACCGCACCACCCACGACCAATTCCGTTGCGCGCAGATTGGTTCGGGTGATCTCGGCGGCTCGCCGCGCGTCGAGGCTGAACACGGCAGCCGCGTGCACGACGGCGTCCACACCGTCGAGTCCGGCGGCTACCACCTCAGGGTCCAGCACATCACCGACGACGATGTCGTGCACCGAAACACCCAGCGGTTCAAGAGATATCGGTACTTGCTCCGCCCGGCGAACCAGCATCCGCACATCGTGTCCGTCACGGATCAGCGCGGTTACGATATGCGCACCGACAAAGCCCGTCCCCCCGGTCACCAGAACCTTCATCTTCCGTCCTTCCCAGGGACTCGTCGGCCATTGTCGGTATGGCGCCGACCCTGCAATGGCCGCTGGGCCGCGTCGCCGCCCGCACCCTATCGCCGACCCGCGGTTATTCGCTGGAAAACCGGATCACGCTTCGGCGTCACTATCGGCACTGTCTCCGGTGACGACCTCTTTGAGCTTGTCGACCGCGTGCCGGCCGATGTCGACGGAGTTCTGGACAATCCCGGAAATACCTTCTGTTACATCACCTCTGATGATATCCGCAGCGTTGTCGACGATGTCCGACGCCTTCTCGACCGAATGCGCCGCAACGTCCCGCACCGCGTTGAACGAGTCCTTGGGGTTCAGTGGCATCGCGGTCTCCTCCGGTGGGCGGTTAGCCAAGACGGTAGACCTCGGCGCAAGAAGAAACTCCCGTATCCGAGAACGCGTCCACCACAACGTCGACGGTCTCCTCGGGCCGTACCTGATGTACCTGCGCCGGCTCTCCACTGACGACACTGAGCTTGTGTGTCACATCTTGGCGAAATTTGGCACACCAGTTCAGTCTCGTCGGTACTGGATGCCGGCTGTTGAACGCCTTGGCATCCAACGTGTTCCACTCAGGGATGCAGGATCAGCTTTCCGGTCATCCGGTGGCTTTCGCTGAGATCGACGGCTTTCTGCAAGCTGGTCAACGGCAGGTGTTGGGCGATGTTCACCGTGAGTTGTCCGGCCTCCGCGGCGGCCATCAGGGGCGCGAGTCGTTCGCGAGTCGGCCGCCCGAGGATCGTCCGTGCCTGAAACGGCGGGATGAGCGTGTACACGGCGTCGACCAGATTATGCATCGACACCATGACGTAGCGGCCCTGCGCGGACAGCAGGGACAGGCACTTTCGGCGCGAGTAGGCGTCGGCGCAGTCGGCGACGATCTGGAACGGCCCGTACTGCCGGGCCTGTTCGAGGACATCACCGCGGGTGTAGTCCAGGGCGACGTCGGCGCCCAGCCCCTTGACCAGTTCAACGTTCTTCGTCGAACACACTCCGACGACGACGGCGCCTTCGTGTTTCGCGAGCTGAACGGTGAGCTGCCCCACCGCGCCAGAGGCGCCGAGTACGAGCACCCGGCGTTGCGCCGGCTCGACGCGACGGACGCGGCCGATGTCCACCACGGTGCGATGTGCCGTGACACCCGGAATGGCCAGTGCGACGGCGGTATCGAGGTCCACCGAGTCCGGGACATGACAGACCTGGTCGGTACGCACCACCGCGGCATCCGCGAAGCAGCCTCGCTGGCCGCGCGAGAAGTTCGTGCTGCCGACGACGCGGTCACCGGGCCGGAAGTCGTTCACCTTCGCGCCCACCGCGTCGACGGTTCCGGCGAAGTCGAGGCCCAGGACCACCGGCGGCTTGGGTCCGAGCAGCCTGCCGAGCAGCCGCATCGGCGGGGCGATGAGCATTTGGCAGTCCGCGGGGTTGAGTCCGATGCTCTGTACGCGCACCCGAACCTCACCCGGATGCGGTTCCGGCGTGGGGAGGTCGATCAGCTCGAGCGGTTCCCCGGTGTTCCAGCTACGTTGCGCCATCGCCTTCATGAGGTGAAACTCTATTCGGTCAGACGGGGCGATTGCCTCGATGTGCGCAGGAAGAGGGAGAACCTTATGAACGAGGCCAGATCGCCCCGCGAATCTCGGACGGCCCTGCGCTGATGGCGAATTCACCGGATTGGGACCTGGTCGGTCGGTCGAACTATGTCTCGTTCACGAGCTACCGCAAAGACGGCACCCCGGTGTCGTCGCCAGTCTGGATCGCCCCCGCCGACGGCAAGCTCTACTTCTTCTCGGAGGTCGGGGCCTACAAGGTCAAGCGGATCCGCCGCAATCCGTCGGTGATGCTGCAGCCCTGCGATGTTCGCGGAAAGCTCACGCCGGGTTCGCCGGTCGTCGAGGGTACGGCGCGCATCCTCGACTTCGCCGACAGTCCAAAGGTCCGCAAGGTCATGAACCGCAAGTACCGGCTCCTCGGGCCCCTCAGCGAGTTCGGCGTCTGGCTCACCCGCCGTCAGCAGAATTCGTTCGCCATCGAGATTTCGCCGCGCGCGTAGCCGCTCATCCGCACGAGGCTCACTTCTAGGATCGATTTACGATCGTCTGCTCCCCGATTCCCCATCCCCGGAGGCAAATAAGCATGTACGCGACAACTTTCAACGGCCACGGTGAGCCCGAGGTGATGGAGTGGGCCGAGGTCGACGACCTGCCCGCGCCCACGCCCGGTCAGGTCGCCATCGACGTGGTGGCGGCCGGTGTCAACCGCGCCGACGTCATGCAGCGCATGGGCTTCTATCCGCCGCCGCCGGGCGCCAGCGACATTCCGGGCCTCGAGGTCTCCGGTTACATCGCCGAAGTCGGTGCCGGAGTTCAGGATTGGGCACCCGGTGACGCGGTGTGTGCTCTGCTGGCCGGTGGCGGCTACGCCGAACGCGTCAACGTCGCCGCCAGCCACGTGCTGCCCGTGCCTCAGGGCGTGAGCGTCACGGCCGCGGCGGCGCTGCCGGAAACCGCGGCCACCGTGTGGTCGAACGTGGTGATGACCGGCGGTCTACAGAGCGGGCAGACGCTGCTGATCCACGGCGGCGGCAGCGGAATCGGCACGCACGCAATACAAGTGGGCCGCGCACTCGGCGCCAACGTGGCGGTGACGGCCGGCACGCAGTTCAAGCTCGATGCCTGCCGCGAACTCGGCGCGCAGACGTTGATCAACTACCGCGACCAGGACTTCCCCGCGGTGGTCAACGCCGAGTACTCCGGCGCCGATGTCATTCTCGACATCATGGGCGGCAGTTACCTCGGCAAGAACGTGGACGCCCTCGCCGAGAACGGCCACCTGACGATCATCGGGCTGCAAGGCGGGGCCGTCGCCGAACTGAATCTCGCTACGCTGCTGTTCAAACGAGGATCAGTGCATGTGACGAACCTGCGGCGCCGCCCCGAGGAAGGTCCCGGTTCCAAAGCCGAGATCATCGGCGAGCTGCGGCAGCAGCTGTGGCCACTGATCGACGCCGGTGCCGTGGCGCCGGTCGTCGCGGCCGAGGTGCCGATCACCGACGCCCCCGAGGCACACCGGCTGCTCGACTCCGACAAGACCGTGGGAAAGGTGCTGCTGACCGTCCGGGATACCGACTAGCGATCCGAGAGCACAGGCCATGAACCTCGATGTGCGAATCTTTCACGCCATCAACGATTTCGCTCGCAACACTCCGTGGCTGCATCCATTGATGGCCGCGTATGCCAACGATGGCGTGCTCCTTTTTGTCGCGTTGTTGCTGGGCGGGTGGTGGCTCGCGCGCTCGAGCGAGAACCCGATGGCGATGACGAGCGTGCTGTGGACGCCATTGGGCGTTTTTGCCGCTCTGCTCGTCTATGACCCGATCGCCGTGTCCGTCAATGAGACCCGTCCCTGCAACGCCTTACGTGACATCGTCGTCTTGCACTGCAATACCGACGGCGGGTTTCCCAGCATCCATGCCGTGATCGCGGCAGCTGTCGCAGCGGGGTTGTGGCTGACGAACCGCTACCTCGGCGTGGTGGCCGCCGTGGCAGCGGTTGTCATGGCCTTCGCGCGTGTCTACGTCGGTGCCCACTATCCGAGCGATGTCGTTGCCGGCTTGGTCCTCGGCGTCGTCGTCAGCTGGGCCGGATACTTCTTGTTCCGGCCGCTGCTGCGGCGGTTGCTCGACGTGATCGAAAGGACCCGGCTCCGGGGCCTCGTCACCGCGACACCTCGCGACCGGCGCATTCCGTAACCGCCGGCGCACAACCTCGTTCATCACGACTACGCCGCATGCGGTCGCCGACGATGCGCTCGACCAGTAGCGGAACAAATGCTTGAACGCGGGCGTCCACGAACTGCGTCGCGGCCTCCCGACACCATCCCAGGATCTCCGTGTCGCGCGCACTATCGTTGCGTCCCTCGCGACGGGCCAGTTTCCCTGCGACCTCGTCGACCCAACCTGCCGCCGAACGGCCGGACCGGGTCGGCTCGTGCAGGATCTGGGTCACGGCTGCCCCACCATCAACGGCTCGATCGAACTCTGTTGGCAGGCAACTCCATTGCCAGTCGATGCGCGGGGGCAGGGCCGGACGAACAACAGGGTGCAGTCCGAGCCGTTCAAGGTTTTGCGCATTTCGTGGCCGGTCAGTTCCGCAACCAGTTCCCGGTCGTCTCCCGGCACGATGACCAGCTGGTCGATGCACGCACTCTGCCGCAGCAAGTTGCTCAGATGCCCCGGCATCGCCAGGGTGACCGACTCGAGGTGACTGTTGTCCGCGGCCCTCAGGTACCGCTCCAGGGCGGCGTGCACCGGATGTCTGGCATCGACCGGCGCACCCGAATGCGACCAGGGCTCCAGCATCAGAATCGGTGCATCGCGCCATGCCGAATCAGCCTCGGCTGCGGCCAACACGGCCGTAGCAGAGGCTGATTCGTCCAGGACGGCGACGATCCACTTGCGATGGTCGAACTCGAGGTGTTTACGCCGGATGATTGCGACCGAGCCTGGCGCGCTCCGGGCCACCTCGACAGCCGTCGAGCCGCGCGGAGCATCCGGCGCATCGTGCGTTCCGCGGTCGCCGACGCAGACCACCGCTGCGTGCCGGGACTCTTCGGCAAGGCATTCAACCGGACTGCCCGAAAGAATCTCCGTCTCGAGCTTGACGTCGATGTGCGTGTCGGTCACCGCTTTCCATGCCTTGTGCAATGCGTGCTGCGCGCGGTCGATGCTCTCCTGACGATCCGCAGCTTCCGAGTCGATGATGTAGACCAGCCGCAACGTGGTGTCCCGGCTCGCCGCCTCGAGTGCAGCCCAGCGCGCAGCGCGCAGCGCATGTTTGGAACCGTCGATGCCGACCACGACCGGGTCGACCGGGGCTTGGATGTTCATCGGAAGTCCTTGTGCCGTAGTTGTCGTGCAGCTCTCCGATGACATCTGACCTCGCCGCACGAGCCGGGCATAGTGTCGAAGGTCCTTCGAGAGGCCCCGAAGTGCTCTGTCGAGCAGGCTGTGACTGACCCGACGGCCAACGGCTGCGGTACTGATGACTTCCGACCCTGGGCCAAGCGTCCAGACCGTCGCAGTCTTCGAGTTGCACCCTCGTTGCTGCCGAGAAGGACACGTCATGGCGAAAACCACCATTCCCCTTGCGGAAATCGAACGAGCGGTACTTCTGGCCTGCAGAGCGCCATCGATCCACAACAGCCAGCCGTGGAAATGGGTTCTCGAATCCGCCACGCTGAAGCTGTATCTCGATGCCGACTGGCTGGTGACTACCGACGGTTCAGGGCGCCAGGCATTGTTGAGTTGCGGCGCAGCATTGGATCATCTCCGGGTGGCGATGGCCGCGGCCGGCTGGACCACCACGGTCGATCGTTTTCCCGATCCGGAGAACCACCGGCTCCTCGCCGACATCAACTTCCAGCCGGCCGGCCGCGTCACTCCGGCGCAACGACAGGCAGCAGACGCGATCCTGTGCCGACGCACCGACCGGCTTCCGTTCGGCGCCGTGGATGACGAGCCGGCACTGATCGAACTGCTGCGGTTGGCAGTGGGCAATCGCCCGGCCCGGATGGACGTCCTGGCTGCCCAACAGCGAACTCAACTGTCCGAGGCCTCGCATCTCACCGACGCGCTACGGATGTACGACGCCACCTATCACGCCGAATTGGACTGGTGGACTTCACCTTTTGATAGCACCACCGGCATCCCACGCAGCGCTTTGGCGTCGGCTGCGGAAAGTGACCGGGTTGACATCGGACGCACGTTCCCGGTGACCCATGGTCACGAACGGCGTCAGCACGCCGGCGACGACCAGGCCACCGTGGTGGTGATCTCCGCGCTCGCCGATACCCGCGAGGACATCTTGACGTGCGGCGAGACGTTATCCGCGGTGCTGCTGGAGGCCACCATCGCGGGCCTGGCCAGTTGCACGCTCACCCATCTGACCGAGCACCCGGCCACCTGCGACATCATCAGCACGCTCACCGGCCACCCTCTGCCGCAGGTGTTGGCCCGCATCGGCACCGCCCCAGCCCTGGAGGACATCCCGCCACCCACACCGCGACGCCAGCTGGCGGATGTCTTCCGCTTCCGGCCACATCGCGCGGACGATCGGAATTGAGGGCGGAGCGCTGGATTTGCGTCTGGCGACAGCCCACTTCGCCGTCAGTCTGGCCGTTCCACACAACGCGGCCGCAAGCGCGATACCGATTGCCAGCTCCTTCTTCATGTCGTCGACGATGGCAAGTCGCCAGAGCCGTGCACTAGGGCACATGGGCCTACGGTTGCGGCCGAGCGACCTGACCCGAGAGGTCACTGTGACAGGTGACTAGGGACCAATGGCTCTGCCGCGGACGAGGTCATCGCACCTACCGTCGACGAATACTCAGCTCGGTGATGTCAGGAGGGTGCGGAGATGTACAAGTCAGCTTCACCGTCGCCGGCCGTCGTGGTCGGCATCGACGGCTCGCGATGGTCGGTCGACGCTGCCTTGTGGGCGGTTGATGAAGCCGTCAGTCGCGATGTGCCTCTGCGCCTGCTCTACGTCGTCGAGCCACGCGGCCACGGTGATGTCGATCCTCAGCAGGAAGCCCAAGATCTGGCGTGCGCCGATGTTTCCGTGCGGCGCGCGTTGGTCGCCATCGAATCCACCGAGAAGCCGGTCAAGGTGGAATGGGAAGTACTGCAGGGGCATCCGTCTCGGGTCCTGCTGGACGCCAGCCGATCCGCCGACCTGCTGTGTCTCGGCTCACTCGGCATCGCGCATGCGACGGGATACCGGCTCGGTTCCACCTCGGCCACATTGGCCACTTCTGCGCCGTGCCCGGTGGCAATCGTCCGCAGCGGAAACCACCACGGGGCGACGGGCACCCGCCATGTCGTCGTGGAAGTCGATGAAAGTCCGGACAGCGCCGTCGTTCTCGAGGCCGGGATCAGCGAAGCCCGGCTGCGCGGAGCGCCCCTGACGGTGCTCGCAACGCGGCCGACCACACTGTCGGACGGTCGCGACAAAGTACCGGACGAAAGCGTGCGGGCACGCCTCGAGAAACGTCTCGCCCGGCACCGCCTGTCCAACCCGGACGTCGAGTTCAATCCTGTCGCAATCCGTGGTTCGACGATGAATTACCTTGATCGGCAGTCTGATTCGATTCAACTGCTGGTGATCGGCAGGCATCGGCGGCCTGGGATGGGCGAGATCGTGGGCACGGCGCGCTCGGCCTCGCCCCAGATGAACTGCACGGCGCTGATTTGCCAGAATAATCAGCGCTTGTAGCCGAAGCCTGGCCTATCGTCATGAGCAGGACGTCAACGTTTACCAGCACGCCGCCGGCGTGCAGAAGGGCACGCGAATGGTCACAGTATTCCTCGTCGATGACCATGAAGTCGTGCGCCGCGGACTCATCGACCTGCTGAGTGCGGACCCGGATCTGGAAGTCATCGGCGAGGCTGGAACCGTGGCGCATGCCATGGCCCAGATTCCTGCGCTCAGGCCCGATGTCGCCGTCCTCGATGTGCGTCTGCCGGACGGCAACGGCATCGAACTGTGCCGCGATCTACTGTCGCGCCTACCCGACCTACGGTGCCTGATGTTGACGTCGTTCACCTCTGACGAGGCCATGCTCGACGCGGTCCTGGCCGGCGCGAGCGGCTATGTCATCAAGGACATCAAAGGCATGGAACTCGCCGAGGCGATCAAGGCCGTGGGCGCCGGACGGTCCCTCCTGGACAACCGTGCCGCCGCGGCGTTGATGGCGAAGCTCCGCAATGAAGCCGAGCGATCGGACCCGCTTTCGGGGCTGACCGATCAGGAACGGGTGCTGCTGGATCTGCTCGGCGAAGGATTGACCAACAAGCAGATCGCCGCGCGAATGTTCCTGGCCGAGAAGACGGTCAAGAACTACGTGTCGCGTCTGCTCGCCAAGCTCGGTATGGAACGACGGACGCAGGCCGCGGTGTTCGTGTCGAAACTGGACCGGCCGCGGCGCTCGGACGACTGATCTGCCCTCGGCGTCAAATTCCTGGCGCACCGCGACTCCGATGGCAGAATCACCGATGTGAGACGTCAAGACAGCAGCGCCGAGCATCCGCTGCGAGCGCCGCTATCGGGACTACGGCTGCGGGAACTTCTCAGTGAAGTTCAGGACCGCGTCGAACAGATCATCGAGGGCCGTGACCGGCTCGATGGCCTGGTCGAGGCAATGCTCACCGTCACGTCCGGCCTCGAACTGGACGAGACACTGCGCACCATCGTGCGCACCGCGATCGAGCTGATCGACGCCCGGTACGGCGCCCTCGGGGTCCGGGGCACCGACCATGAGCTCGTCCAATTCGTCTATGAAGGCATAGACGAGGAGACCCGTTGCAAGATCGGCCCACTGCCCCAAGGGCGCGGCGTGCTCGGAGCCCTGATCGACGAGCCGAAACCCATTCGGCTGGAAGATATTCGCACCCACCCCGCCTCGGTTGGCTTTCCCCAGCATCACCCTCCCATGCGAACTTTCCTCGGTGTGCCGGTGCGTATCCGCGACGAAGTCTTCGGCAATCTGTACCTGACCGAAAAAGTATCCGGGCAGCCCTTCAGCGAAGACGACGAAGTGCTCGCACAGGCCCTGGCCGCGGCAGCCGGCATCGCCATCGACAACGCCCGGCTCTACCGTCAGTCGCAGCAACGCCAGGCCTGGATCGAGGCCACCCGCGATATCGGTACCGCCCTGTTGTCCGGCACGGAGCCGTCGCTGGTGTTCCGCCAGATCGCAGAGGAGGCACGTTCGCTGACGGACGCGGACGCGACGCTGATCGCGGTTCCCGAGGACGACGATGCGCCGACCAGCGAGATCACCGAACTCCAGGTGATCGACGTCGTCGGCGATGCCCACGCATCAGCGCTGGAGGCGCCGGCGGCCGGCGGACCCATCGGCCGGGCTTTTCACGATCGAACGCCCTCGATCTGCCGGGCAGCGGAGCTACCTGAAGCCATAGCGGCCGACGTGGCGTCAGCACTGGTGCTGCCACTGCGCACCACCGAGAGCGTCATCGGAGTCCTGGTCGTGCTGCGGAATGCGGGACGCCAGGAATTCACCGCGGATCAGCTGGACACGATGGCCGCGTTCGCCGACCAGGCCGCGCTCGCCTGGCAGCTTGCCGCCAGCCAGCGTCAGAAGCGTGAGCTGGCGGTGCTGGCCGATCGCGACCGCATCGCCCGCGACTTGCACGACCACGTCATCCAGCGGCTGTTCGCGGTTGGTCTGACGCTCCAGGGCGCGATCCCGCGCGCCAAGTCCAGCGATGTGCAGCGCCGCATCACCGACTGCGTCGACGACCTCCAGGAAGTGATCACCGAAATCCGCACCGCGATCTTCGATCTGCACGGCAGCACCGCCTCCACCACCCGGTTACGACAGCGACTCGATGCCGCTGTCGCCTCTTTCTCCAGCCACGAACTGCACACCACGGTCCGCTACGACGGCCCGCTCTCGGTCATCGAGCCCGACTTGGCCGATCACGCCGAGGCCGTCGTCCGCGAAGCGGTGAGCAACGCGGTCCGTCATGGCAAGGCCAGCGCAGTCGGCGTCACCGTCAACGTCGACAACGACTTGCGTATCGAGGTCAGCGACAACGGCCAGGGATTGCCTGAAGGCATCACCGAAAGTGGCTTGGCGAACCTCCGCCGACGGGCGCAAGACGCCGGCGGTGACATGACCGTCGAACCTGGCGTCGACGCCGGCACCGTCCTGCGGTGGTGGGCGCCGCTGCCCTGACGGGGCGACTCAAGATGCGGGTCCAATGTCTTTGGCCACCAATGACGATAGACACCGCTTCCGCCGGCACGTGGTCTGGGACAGAACTCTTCAGCAAGTGACGTAGTGCTCTGTCGATCGTGCCCGATCACCTGCAGGATCGTTGTATGAGAAACGAGCAGTGTGCGCGATCTGAATCGCACCGCGTCGACCTCGATCACAGGTCCAGTGAGGTGAATCAGATGCCCGAGACGTTCCCCGACCATCAGACGATTTGCGCGGCCTTGGCGCTGGCAACGCGTGCTCCTTCGGTGCACAACACGCAACCGTGGCGGTGGCGGATTGGCGCCAACAGTGTGCACTTGTACGCCGAATCGTCACTGCACCTGATTCACACCGACCCCGACGGCCGCGACCTGCTGATCAGTTGTGGTGCGGCGCTGCACCACGCGACCGTGGCCTTCCACGCGCTGGGCTGGCAGGCGACCGTGCGCAGGTTCCCCAACCCGGCCGAGCCTGATCATCTCGCCGCGATCGAATTGACACCCTGCATCCCCGACCAGGCCGATATCGCGCTAGCCGCGGCGATTCCGCGGCGCCGCACCGACCGGCGGTACTACAGCGGCTGGCCCGTCCCGCTCGGGGACATCGCTCTGATGACCGCCCGCGCGGCGCGCCTCGGCATCGGCCTGCGCCGGGTAAAGCTCAACGACGTCCTCACAAGCGCACTGCGGCAAGCGGTTTCACAGCATGTGCATGATCTGGACTACCTCACCGAACTGACAGTCTGGAGCGGGCGCTACGCATCGGTCGCCGGAGTACCTGCCCGTAGTACACCCACTCCCGACCACAGCGCCGCCCTCCCCGGCCGCATCTTCGCCGGACCCGTGCTCGGCCAGGCCGCAGGCACGACGGCGACCGATGACAACGGTTCGCTGCTGGCGCTCGGCACCTCGACCGACACTCCGATTGATCGGCTGCGGGCCGGCGAGGCAACCAGCGCAGTCCTGCTCACCGCCACCGCACAGGGACTGTCCACCTGCCCCGTCACGGAGGCACTGGAAAATCCAGCGTGCCGCGCCATCGTCCGATCGGACGTTTTCGGCGACGAACTGTTTCCGCAGATGCTCATCCGCGTCGGCTGGGCACCCCTCAACGCAGACCCTCTGCCCGCGACGCCGCGCCGCGCGCTGACGGACGTCGTTTCCCTTCTGCACGACGAGGACCCGGTGCCGGGTTCACGTGCCGGCGACCACGCGGTGCCGGATCGATGATCCGGCACCGGTCCGGTCAGCGACCCGCGCCTCGATTCGATGAAATGGAGTTCGCATCATGAACGCAAGACCGCACATTCAGCACCGAACCAGGATGTTCGCTCGGGTGCTCGGGCCCTACCTCGTCATCGCGGCCGCCTCGCTCGTCACGCGGGCCGACTACGTCAGGACACTGATGCACACGTTCGGTGACAACTCTGTGTGGCCCTGGATCACAGGCGCATTCGTCTTACCGATGGGACTGGTCGTCGTCACACTGCACCCCTATTGGCACGGCGCTGCCGCCGCCACCGTATCGGTGTTGGGATGGTTGACTGTGCTCAAGGGCGTGGCTTTGATGATGTTCCCCGGGGCGTACCTGGCGACGGGGCACGACATTCTGGCCGCCGCACCGTGGTGGCAGGCCGTCGTGATCGTCACCGGGCTGGCCGGGCTGTATCTCACCGCGGTCGGGTGGTCCCCAGATCGCCGATCAGCCCCATCCGTCACCGTGTCCGCCGACTCTTGATGAGCTCCAACGGCATTCGACTCGGGCGGCAACGTCAGATCGGTACGACGTCCTGATTCCCGGAGTCGACGTCATTCAGTTCACGCGCGATCAATGCCATCAGCGTTCGAAGGTCGTTGTTCGCGCGGTACAGATAGACCGAGGCCATCTCGATGTCTGCGACGTCCTGACTCCGAATGCCGGTCAGGCACTCGCTGAATCCGGAGCCGAAATCCTCGAGAGTCTGCCGCAGGGCGGTTGTCAGTGTCGCTTCCGGGCTCGGCAACAACGTCTGTAGCTGAGGCAGGACCATCTGGCCGGCTTCGCAGGCCCGCTGAATTCCCACCATGTCAGACTTGGCAGCCGCGGTGGCGATGTTGTCCCGCTGAATCAGTAACGCGTCCAGCGGTGATTCAAGTTGCGCAAGCCACGCATGCAGTTGTTGCGATGTGGGCGGCGCCTGTTGTTGTGCCGTAGCAACTTTCGCCGGCGCTACCGCGTCATCCGGCAGCACCAGGCGGACCAGAGAGAATCCGCCGAACATCCAACCGATGAGCGTCGCCGCCACGATCAGGACAGCGGTGATCAGAGCGAGAAACCGCCCTTGGGACGCACTTCCCAGACCTTCTGACGACGGGACGTCCTCATCGGTGGATACGGCCATCGGGAAATCCTCCCTATGAATCACGACTTCAGCGGGCAGCCCCTCGATGGTGCGTCACTGGGCTCAGGCCCACACGGGCCAAAAGTCCTCTGGCAGACAGCCGGAAGGCCACAGGCCCGGTCACGGCGGGCGCAGCAGGTGCCGAAGGTCCCTACGACCGCGGTCCATCAGCTCTGCTCGTGAACTGCCGATAGGCGCAACATCATTCGCGAACACCGCACCATTGGCAGGCCGGCCCGTAAAGGACACCGATGAACGACAACCAGCTCACCGCTCTCGATGCCGGTTTCCTGCAGGCTGAGGATTCCGACAGTCATGCCAATCTTGCTGTCGCTGTGCTGGCCATCATGGAAGGCCCGGCGCCGGACTTCGCCGAACTCCAGACTGTGCTCGACGAGCGGTCGGCGACCCTCCCCCGCTGCCGGCAAGTGTTGCATTCGTATCCGCTCGACCTCAGCGCTCCAGAATGGGTGCCGGCGCACAATTTCGATATCAGTCACCACGTTCGCAGGCTCACCGTGACGGCTCCGGGAGATGACCCGGCGGTTCATCGCGCAGTGGCGGAATTGATGGAGCGCCGGCTCGATCGGTCGCGTCCCTTGTGGGAAGCCTGGATGCTGGACGGCCTGGCCGATGGCCGTTGGGCGATCGTGGTGAAGCTGCACCACTGCATCGCCGACGGCGTCGCGGCGACAGCGATGCTCGCCGGCATCTGCGACAACCAGTGGGCAGCGCGCGACGAAATCCCCTGCCTCCCTTCGGGATCAGGTCGGCAATCGCTGCGTGGTTTCAATCCGATCACGCTCGGCACCGATGCGTGGCGGATGGTGAGATCGACCGCGCGCAGTGGGGTGCGCATGGCGTTCGGAGCTGCTCAACTCGTGGCCGGCGTGCTCACCACATCGAATCAACCCCTCAATGGGCAGCTCAGCGACATGCGCCGGTTCAGCGCGGTCGAGGTCTCGTTACAGGATGTCCAGATGGTCGCCAAGCGGTTCGGCGTCACGGTCAACGATGTGGCCCTGGCAGCCATCACCGACGGTTTCCGGTCAGCGATGCTGCAGCACGATATGGAACCTTCGGCCGGGCCGATCCGCACCGTGGTGCCGGTCTCCGTTCGTCCGGCCGAACTACTCCACGTGCCCGACAACCGGGTTTCCGTACTGCTGCCGGACCTCCCCGTCGATCGGCCCGATCCGCTCGAACAGCTCCGGCTGGTCCACAAGAGGCTGACAACCGCGAAAGGCAGTGGGCAGCGCCAAGCCGGCTCTCTGGTGGTCGCCGCGGCCAACCTCATTCCGTTTCCGATCATGGCGTCGGCCGTGCGGCTACTGGGCCGGCTTCCGCAACACGGCGTCGTTGCCGTGACGACGAACGTCCCGGGCCCGAGCCGGCGAATGCGCTTGATGGGTCGGCAGATCGCTGCGCTCGTGCCGGTGCCCCCGATTGCGATGGGCATGCGCACGGGCATCGCCATCATGAGCTACGCCGACCGCCTGACATTCGGCGTCATCGGCGACTACGACGCCGAGCTCGTCGCGGACGACCTCGCCCGTGGCATCGAGCACGGGCTCGCTCACCTGGTAACTGTCGCATCGGCTGCGACGCACACCCGCCGGCTGGGCAACCTCATGTTGCTCAGCGGCTAGAACCACCATTACCCGCTGCCGCACAACAACTTTGCGCCCAGACTGACAGCACAGGAGTGAACCATGATCGATCAACAATGGGACTCGGACAATTCGATTCTCACCATTCATCCGGAATCCCCGTTGAGTACCGACGATTTTGCCGCCCTCACCCAGGCTGTCGACCCGAAAATCGAGCAGGGCGGCGACCTTGCCGGCCTCATCATCGATGCTCCGCATTTTCCGGGATGGGACAGTTTCGGGGCGATGGTGACGCACCTGCGATTCGTCCATGACCATCACCAACACGTGAAAAAGATTGCCATCGTCACTGATTCGCCGATGGCGGGCGTTGCACAGCACCTGGTGTCCCACTTCATCGCGGCGGAGATCCGCAAGTTTCCGGCGGCTCAGGTCGAGGACGCCACGGCGTGGATCACCGGTGGCGGTCAATCTGAGGACCCTAGACCCTAGTCGCCGAAGCCCCCTGAGTGCACAGTCGTCATATGACGAGGACACATATCGCCGCAGCTGCGGCGGGCGGTGCGGCACTGCTGTCCGCGGCACGCCGGTACTACCGCAACTGGGGTACGACGAAGGAAGAATGCAGAAGACAATTGCCGGGCGACGAGCTCGTGGGGTCACCGGCTCTGCAGTCGACCGAGGGAGTGCTGATCGACGCACCGGTCTGTGTGGTCTGGCCCTGGCTGATGCAACTCGGCGAAGACCGCGCCGGTTTCTATACCTATGCGGGGCTTGAGGGCCTGCTCAGTCGCGACTACCACGGCGACCATGCCATCCGCCCGGAATGGCAGCGACTCGAACTCGGCGACCCGATACGCCTGGCACCGCCAGGCTGGCTCGGCCGGAGCGACGGTGTCCTGCTGCGTGTTGCGAGCGTCGTCGACAAGCGGTCGATCGTGCTGCGTGGGACACCACCGGAATTCCCGTGGGACGCGGTGTGGTCATTCCATCTCGAACCCCATTGGGATGACCAATGCCGCCTGCTCGTGCGCACCAGGGCGGGACTCCGCCACCCTGGCCAGGTCTTCGTCACCGAAGCGGCCGGTCCGGTGGTATCGCTGACCGTGCGCGGAATGCTGCTCGGGATCAAAGAGCGGGCCGAGGCGACGCATGTGGCCGCCCGCACCCCGGAACCCGCGGCCTGACCAGGTTTCTCGAGATCAGGCCGAGGGTATGGCTCCGACGGTGACCTACATCAGGTTCCACCCGGCACTGCGCCCCTGGACTGCCGCGGTATTCATCGGACTCATCGGTTACTGCGACTTCCCGCTTCAATGGGTCGTCGGGTCCACGCTCAGCCCGACACGGTCCTACATCAGTGAACTGGCCGTCGCGGGCCAGCCGTACCACCAGGTTTTCCGGATCGGAGATCTCGCCGCCGGCATGGGTCTCGCGATACTCGCCGGCGTTCTCGCCATCTGGCGGCCGTCCTCACGAATGCGTTTCGGGAGCGCGGCGCTGGCGGTTGGTGCCGCCACCTCGATAGTCGACGCCCTGTCACCCATGAGCTGCGCCCCGTCCGTCGACCCCCGATGCTGGGCAGCCGATCACGCCTCCGTGTGGACCCAGCTGCCCCAGTTGCACACCATCTCCGGCGTGGTCGGTTTCACCGCGGTCCTGATCGCGATGGCGTCCTACGGTGCCGCGCTGGGCAGTCGGCCGGACACGCGCCATCTCGGATTGGTGGCGCTCGCCTGTGCGGCGATCGGATCGTTGCTCGGCGGCATCGAAATCGTGACTGCTCTTGCGGACACAGGTTGGACGGGGCTGTTCGAGCGCATCCACGTGGCCGTCATCGGCACGTTTCTCCTGATGCTGACCTACGCTGTCGCGCGCACCACGAACCCGGCCACACGACGATCCGTAGTCAGTTCGTTTCCGCGTTGAATGGCGAGTCGCCAGGGGCCGGGCGGCGGCCCCGCGCGATCACTGGCCCGTCATGCCGGGCATGCTCATACCGGACATCATTCCGCCCTGCATGGGCATCTCATGAGGTGGCCACAGGGCGGTAGCCGTGACCACCCTTGACATACCTGATCATGGCGAAAGATCCTTTCTGGTAATCCGATTCGGCCTGCGGCCATCGACATCGTCAGTCATCGGCCGACACCCAACGCCAGTCCGTGACCTCGGGCAGATCCTCACCGTGCGTCCGGATCCATTCACGGTGGCGATCATGAGCCGCAACCATGTCTGCGCGCAGTGCGCGTACCGCGGGACCATCGAGTCCGGGCATCAGGTCGATGGCGTCGATCACCAGCTGGAAGCGGTCCATCTTGTTCAGCACCAGCATGTCGAAAGGCGTTGTCGTCGAACCCTCTTCCAGATATCCGCGCACATGCATATTCCTGTGATTGCGTCGGCGGTAGGTCAACCGGTGAATCAACGACGGGTAGCCGTGGTAGGCGAAGATCACGGGTCGGTCGGTGGTGAACAACGTGTCGTACTCCGCATCGGTCATGCCGTGCGGATGTTGCGAGTCGGATTGCAGCCGGAACAGGTCGACGACGTTGACGACGCGGATCTTTATCTCCGGCAGGTGCTCTCGCAGTATCGACGCGGCAGCCAGCACCTCGATGGTGGGCACGTCGCCGGCACAGGCCAGCACCACATCAGGTTCTGAACCCCTGTCGGTGCTGGCCCACTCGAAGATGTCCGCGCCGCGTGCGCAGTGCACCGCAGCTTGCTCCGCGGTGAGCCATACCGGGGCGTCGTTCTTCCCGGCGACAATCACGTTGATGTAGTTCCGGCTCGCGAGGCAGTGCGCCGCTACCGACAGCAGCGTGTTGGCGTCCGGCGGCAAGTAAATGCGGGCGATATCGGCGCGCTTGTTGGCAACATGGTCGATGAAACCCGGATCCTGGTGCGAGAAGCCGTTGTGGTCCTGGCGCCACACGTGTGACGTGATCAGGTAGTTCAGGGACGCGATCGGTGCGCGCCACGGCAGTTCGCGACTCACCTTGAGCCACTTGGCATGCTGGTTCACCATCGAATCGACGACATGGGCGAAGGCCTCATAGCTGTTGAGCAGACCGTGTCGCCCGGTGAGCAGATAGCCTTCCAGCCAGCCCTGGCACATATGTTCCGACAGGACTTCGAGCACGCGCCCGTCGCGGGCCAGGTGCTCGTCGCTCGGCAGAACTGCCGCGTTCCACTGCTTGTCAGTGACGTCGTACACCGCACCGAGCCGATTCGACGCCGTCTCATCAGGTCCGAACAGTCTGAAATTGCGGTAACAGGCGTTACGCACCATCACTTCGCGGAGATACTGCCCGAGCACCCTGGTCGGCTCTGCGGTGGTGTCCCCCGGTTTGACGGTTGACACAGCGAATTCCTTGGCACCGGGCAGATGCAATGGCGTGAGCAGCAGGCCGCCGTTGGCATTCGGGTTCAGTCCCATCTGGTAGTCAGGTGACGGAACATTGTCGGTCACCAGCGCTGTGGGGCAACCCATTTCGTCGAACAGCTCATCGGGGCGATATGAGTCCAGCCAATCGATGAACTGTCGACGATGTTCCGGATCAGTCCGCACATCGGCGATGGGCACCTGATGGGCGCGCCACGTGCCCTCCACGGGCAGACCGTCGACCCACTGCGGTCCGGTCCAGCCTTTCGGTGTTCGCAACACGATCATGGGCCACTGCGGGCGCGCTGCTGGGGATGCGGCGGCACGCGCGGCAGTCTGGATTTCGTCGATCATCGCCACGACGCGATCCATCGCCGCGGCCATGTCCTGATGCAACTGTTGCGGATCGTCACCGCTGACGTAGACCGGATAGTGTCCGTATCCCCTTAGCAGACAATCGAGTTCGGCGTCGGTGATCCGCGCCAGGACCGTCGGATTGGCGATCTTGTACCCGTTGAGGTGCAGTATGGGCAGAACCGCCCCGTCGGTCGCCGGGTTGACGAACTTGTTGGAGTGCCAACTGGCCGCGAGCGGACCGGTCTCGGCTTCGCCGTCACCGATTACGCACGCCACCAAGAGGTTCGGATTGTCGAGAGCTGCGCCGTAGGCGTGCGCCAGGGAATACCCGAGCTCGCCGCCCTCGTGGATGGAGCCTGGAACTTCCGGTGCGACATGGCTGGGAACGCCCCCGGGAAAGGAGAATTCGCGGAACAACGTCGCCATCCCGCGTTCATCACGGGTGATATCGGGACGTGTTCGGCTGTAGCTGCCCTCGAGCCAGGCGTTCGCGAACAGCGCCGGCCCGCCATGACCGGGACCGATGACATACATCGCGTCGAGATCATGATCAATGATGGCGCGATTCAGGTGCGCGTAGATGAAGTTCAGCCCCGGCGAGGTGCCCCAGTGACCCAACGGGCGGGGCTTGATGTGCTGACGCTCCAACGGTGTTCGCAGCAGCGGGTTGCCCATCAGATAGATCTGGCCGGCCGTGAGATAGTTGGCAGCCCGCCAGTACGCGTCCACGGACCGCAACCGCGCCGCCGTCAAGGGCTCACGCACCTCGCGAGTTGCGCTCGTCATCGGGTGGACTCGCGAGCATGCGGCCGAGCAACGAGTACCGGGCAATTCGCCTGGTGAATCAGTTTGTGGCTGGTGGAACCGAGCAGCAGTCCGGTGGCGTCGCCACGACCATGACTTCCCGTGACAACCAGCTGGGCGCGCTGAGCATGGCTCAGCAGGACGTGCCCAGGATTGCCGATTGCGGCGACGCGGCGGACCGCCACCTCGGGGAATTTCTCCTGCCACCCAGCCAGTCGCTCAGCCAGCAGCATCTCCTGCTGCTCCTCACGCGCCTGGCCGGTCAGGTCATTCCAGGGACCTTGGGCATCGTAGAAATGCGCCGGCAAGTAGCCCCAGACCAGGACCGCGGTCAGTCCTGTCCCGCGCATGGCGGCTTCCTCGAACGCCCAGCCAATCGCGTCCTCACTGTCCGGAGCCCCACTGATCCCGACCACAACCGGACCTGTCACCGGTACCCCCGGCGCGCGGACCACGACCACCGGGCTGTGCCCGTGCGCGGTAAGCGCCACGGCCACCGAGCCGGCCAACAGGCCGGTGAACGCGTTCAGTCCACTTGAACCCACGACGGTCAGAAATGCGCCCTTCGACAGGTCGATCAACACCCGCGCTGGACGGCCCGCCTTTCTGGTCAACGTCACCTCCAGATCAGGGTCCAACGTCTTGACCCGATCCAGGGCCTCGTCAAGGAAACGCTGGCCGGTGGTCTCCAGATACTTGAAGAAGCTCTCCGAGGCCCCCGGATTGAACCCCATCGCAAAACTCTCGAAGTCGACGGCGTGCGCCAACCGGAGCGGAAGGTTGCGCAACTGCGCTTCGTTGACGGCCCAGGTCAGCGCGATCAGCGATGAGCTCGATCCGTCGATGCCGACCAAAATGTAAGGGCGGGGCGATAATTCGGTCACAATATCCTCCGATGGCTCTGACTGTCCGATGCTCACGACGGTACGAGCGCGCTCCCTCCGCTGCTATGGCCGAAAGTCACTCGTTGAGTGATCACTCGCCACTGCTCGGGAACCTTCGATCCGTGGTGACTCATGCGCCGCCCCAAAGGCCTTTGTGCCCTCGACTCCGGCTACGTACCCGCGTGAGGATTCGATGACACATCTACGGTTCCGCACGCCAAGCCAAACCACTGCGGAACACGCGAAAAGTGCCGGGAGACAAGATGATCGAAATACACACTGGTGACTCTGTCGTGGTCGGCATCGATGGTTCGACAGCTGCCGTGTACGCCGCCCACTGGGCGGTCGCCGAAGCCATCGCCCGAGATGTCCCGCTGCGGCTGGTGAGTTGCGTACAAGGACCGCAACGCTCGGATCGAATGGTCATCGAATACGCCAGGACCTCCCTGCGTGCGGCTCACGCCGCCATCGACGACACCGCCGCGCACGTCAAGGTCGAGACCGCCGTCGTAGTCGGAGACCCGACGGCAGCTTTGATCAGCGAGTCCCGCCACGCCGCGATGGTGTGCGTCGGCTCCGTCGGGATCGGCCGTTTCGCAAAAGCGCTGCTGGGTTCCACCGCCGCGGGCGTGGCTGAGAGCGCAGCGTGTCCGGCGGCAGTGGTCCGCAGTTACGCACCGCACCGGCGGTCGCCGGCGGGGTCGATCCTCGTCGAGGTCAATGACTGGGAAGAGAACCACGATGTGTTCGCCGCGGCGGTCGCCGAAGCGCAACTGCGTGGACGGCCCGTTGTGGCGGTCGGCGTGTGTCCGCCCGAGACCGGAATGAGCGGCCGCCAGGAGCTGCTGCGCCGTTGTGCGGTGTGGCAGGACCTCTACCCCGACGTGTACATCACGGCGGTACCCATCACCACCAGTTTCGTACGGTTCCTGCAGACGACGTCCGAACCGATCAGCCTCGTCGTTGTCGGTGCCCGCGAGGCTGCCAAGCTCGTCAAAATTATTGGCTCACACGCCGACGCGAACTCCGACAACCCCTCTGTGCTCGTCGCACGGGCCTGAAATACCTGAGGTGCAGGTGGCCGCGAACGGCCACCTGCACCTCGTCAACGATCTGACTATCGGGCCTGCGGCCGGGCAACCAGCACCGGGCACTCGGCATGCTGAACCAGCCGGTGGCTCGTCGACCCGAGGAACCAGCCGGCCGCGTTTCCATGCCCGTGAGTCCCGGTGACGATCAGCTGTGCGCGCTTGGCATAGCCCAGCAGGACGTGCCCCGGATGACCGGCGGCGATGACTCGGCGGACCGCAACGTCAGGGAACTTCTCCTGCCATCCGGCCAAGCGCTCCGCCAACAGCATCGCCTGCTGGTCCTCACGGGCCGGCCCCGGCAGCTCTTCCCACGTCGGTTCGATGTAGTCGAAATAGGCTGGCACATAACTCGATACCAGAACGGCGAGCAGATTCGCACCGCGCAGTGACGCCTCCTGGAAGGCCCAGCCGATCGCCTCCTCACTGTCGGGGGCACCACTGACGCCAACAACGACAGGTCCACCGGCATGGAGGCCCGGCGCGCGCACCACGACAACGGGGCTGTGGCCGTGCGCGGTCAGCGACACCGCCACCGACCCCGCCAGGAGCCCCGTGAATCCGTGCAGCCCACTCGATCCGACAACCGTGAGGAAGGCGTCCTTGGACTGCTCCTCCAGCAGCTGCGCGGGCCGGCCGACGAGGTTATGGATGGACACCTCCACCTCGGGTGCGAGCGCCTGCACCCGCTCTCTGGCTTCGTTGAGGAAGTTCTGCCCCGACGTCTCCACGAACTTGAAGAAGCTCTCGGACGCGCCCGGGTTGAATCCCATCACGAAGTTGCCGTAATCGACGGCATGGACCAGCCGCAGCGGCAGGTTACGCAACTGCGCCTCGCCGATGGCCCACAGCAACGCCTCCAGCGACGATCTTGATCCGTCGATGCCGACCAAAATGTATGGGCGAGGAGATAATTCGGTCATGATGTCCGCTCCAGACGAAGGTGCAAATCCCGACACCTTCAACGGTACGGGCGTCGACTGCCCGGTGCTATGGCCAAAAGTCACTCGCCGGCCGAGCCCAGGACTAAGGCTTCGCGCCGAGGCGCGTTTCCGGTGACTACTCGGTGTCGCCGACCGCTTCGAGGCGCTCACCCACCCGCGCGAGCGCCTCGTCGAACACATCGACCTTCTCGCCACGCTTTTCGTTGGCGGGCTGCGCGGCGCCCCGGCCACCCTCGGATTCCACCCGAGCCGCGCCCTGCCGCCGCAACAAGCTGAAGTTCTTCTCCCGCGCTTGCCGAAGCCTGCGCTGCAGTTCCTTGAGTGCTTTCGAATCCATCCTGGCCAACGCCTCGGGATGGCTCTCGGCGATCAGCTCGTTTTCCTGCGGGGTGAGGTTCACGTGGTTGGTCATGACTGATTCATACCCGCGACAGCGATAACGGCCGGCCGAATCACTCGACCGCGCGCCCCTGGCGCGGCATAATTCTTTATTGACATGACTGCAACCATCGACGCCCGCGACGTGGGCACGCTGCCGCTCGCGCCGAAGAATCCGCTGCCGTTACGGCAGTTGTTCGCCACCCGGCAACTGCACACCGGGCTGGTTCTGCTGAGCGAAGCCGGCGGGCCCGTCAGTCGCATCGCCGTCGTACCCAAGCGCGTCGCGCCGCCCATCGTGCTCGTCACGTCTCCGGCCGGGATCCGCGACGTGCTGGGCCGCACCGACAACCTCGCCGAGCGCTCCACGATCCACGAAGAAGTGCGCAACGTGGTCGGCGACAATCTGTTCGTCCTGCCCAACAAGGCCTGGCCACCGCGCCGGCGCGCGCTGCAGCCGGTGTTCACCAAGCAGCATGTCGACCGCTTCGGCGGACACATGTCCCAGGCCGCACAGGCGAGCGCCGACCGCTGGCGCGACGCTCGTGACGTCGACCTCGACATCGAATGCCGCCGGCTCGCGATGCGGTCCCTCGGCTACTCGATTCTCGGGCTCGACATCAACGAGCACAGCAACACCATCGCCGAGAACATGCACGTGGCCTCGCGCTACACGGCTGACCGCGCCCTGCGACCGGTCAAGGCGCCGCAGTGGCTCCCGACGCTGGGACGCCGTCGGGCGCGCGCCGCGGTCGCCCGGATGCGCAAGATGACCATGGCGGTCCTGCAGGACTGCCGCGCCAACCCGGACCGCGATGCGCCGCTGGTCAAGGCGCTGCTGGCGGCCTCGGACCCCGACACCGGCCAGAAGCTCTCCGACGACGACATCTGCAACGACCTGCTCATCTTCATGCTGGCGGGCCACGACACGACGGCGACGACGCTGACGTACGCGTTGTGGCAGCTCGGGCGTAATCCCGAGATGCAGGACCGGGTCGCGGCCGAGGTCGCCGCGATCGGTGATCGGGAACTGACCCCCGACGACGTTTCCCGGCTCACCTACACCGCCCAGGTGCTCAACGAGTCGCTGCGGCTGTGCCCGCCGGCGGCGGGTGTCGGCCGGACGGCGATGCAGGACATCGTGGTGGACGGCCACCGCGTCGAAGCCGGCAGCATCGTGGCCATCGGCATCAGTGCCGTGCACCGGGACCCGACGTTGTGGGACCACCCGCTGGCCTTCGACCCCGACCGGTTCAGCCCGGACAACGCCAAGACCCGCGACCGGTGGCAGTTCATCCCGTTCGCCGCCGGTCCGCGGTCCTGCATCGGTGAACACTTCGCGATGCTGGTGACGACGCTCGCGCTGGCCACCATCGTGCGGTCGAACCGCATCGAGTCGCTGCACGACGACTTCCCTCTCGAATCGCCGTACACGACCGTGGCGAAAGGCCCCATCCCGGTTCGGGTCGCCGCGCGGGTGTGATGCCGGCGGTGGCCAACGCGCGGAGCCTGCTCGACTGGGACCACAACGCCTACTATCAGCGCCTGCTGCTACGGCAGCTGCCGCCGCGATGCCAGCGGGTCTTGGACGTCGGCTGCGGAGCCGGCGGATTCGCCGTCCAACTCGCCCAGCGCAGTGACCACGTCGACGCGGTCGACCGCTCGGCGGTGATGATCGCCGAGGCGCGGCGCCGAGTCCCGGCGAATGTGAACTGCGTTCAGGCCGACGTGCTGACCGACGGCCTGCCGGCAACCGACTACGACGCGATCGTGTCGATCAGCGCACTGCACCACATGCCGCTCGACACAGTGCTGCCGCAGCTGGCCGACGCTCTTCGGCCCGGCGGTGTCCTGGCGGCGATCGCGCTACCCAGGACAGACCTGCGGCGTGAGTGGCCACACGAGCTCGGCGCCGCGCTCGCACACCGCGCGCTCGGTGTCCGGTTCCGCGCAGAGCGGCTACTGGGAACCGGCTCCGGGTTCGCGAAGACGCCGGACCACGACGTGATGCCGGTGGTTCTGGATCCACCGCTGACGACGCGCGAAGTCGCCGCACAAGCCGCGGCTCTGCTTCCGGGCGCCCACGTGCGGCGCCTGCTCTTCTGGCGCTACCTGCTCGTCTGGCAGAAGCCGGCCACGTAGCCACGCCGAAAAGGCGTTGACGGTATCTCGGCAGCGTGCCATTCTGTCCGACTGCCCTGTTTCCGACCCACATCACACACCATGACTCTGACGAACGACGAAATAACCGAACTCGCAACCGAATTCGCCGACGACGACCGCACGGGTCGCCGGCCGATCAGCGATGTCACGGCGTGGCTGAACGACGTGCACCCGATGGCGCGTGTGACCCTGCATGCACTCGGTGAGTTGCTGGCCGGCGTCTCCGACCTCGACAGGGCCGAGACCGCCGACCGGTTCACCGCCCGTGCGCTCGGGGTGACCGACTGCGGTCAGCTGATCGATGAAACCCGCGATCTGAATCCGGTGGCCCGCTTGACCACGGCATTGGCACTCGGTGAGTGGATCACTGAGCACGAGGATGTGTGCCTGGTCGGCCCCGGCGAGTACTCGCATCCCCCGATGTGGACGCAAACCGAGATCGGCGGACGGCAGTACCGCCACCCGCTGAGCTTGCGCGTGCACTTCCCCGCGGGGTCCCTGTTGCCCGAGGCCGGGTGCGTCATCAAGATCGAAACCCGCGAGTCGTTCAACCACTCGGCCGAGGTCAGCGTCTACGTGACGCCCGAGCATCAGGCCGAGGCCCGCGTCCTGCTCGACAGGCTCGCTGAGCGTGCCAACGCGCTCAACCCGTACCGGGGCCGGGCGCTGCGCGCCACCGATGCCCACGGTTTGCAGCTCACGGTGATCGAGCTGCCGCCGGCCGTCAGCCGATCGAATGTGATTGTGCCCCAATCAGTGTGGACCGAAGTCGACCTCGGTATCGCAGCAGTCCGCGATCGTCACGGCCTGCTGAACGCGCACGGCCTGGGCGCCCGCCGCGGCGTGCTGTTGTGCGGTCCACCCGGCACCGGCAAGTCCGCGGTGAGCGCGGTCGCAGCCAGTGAGGTGGTCGGCGACTTCACCGTGATCTATGTCGAGGCCCGCGCCGGAGCGGACCTGCTGACGGTGGTCGTCGAGGAGGCCCAACGCCTGGGCGGCCCGGTGCTGCTGGTTCTCGAGGACGTCGATCTGTGGTGCCGGGATCGCTCCGTCGGCGGCGGCGGGCTGTCAGAGCTGCTGCAGGCCATGGATATCGCCCCCGACGCCCGCATCTTGACGCTGGCATCCACCAACGACGTCGCGACGCTGGACAAGGCGGCGATCCGCACCGGCCGGTTCGATTCGGTCGTCGAGGTCGGTTATCCCGACCGCGTCGGCGCGGCCCGCATCCTGTCGGTGTTGCTCAGCGACCTGCCCGGCGGCGCCGATGTGAACACGGCGGCGGTGGCCGCGGCCCTGCCCGAGCGCACCAGCGGCAGCGACATCCGCGAGATCGTCCGCCGTGCCCTGCTCGCCGGCAATGGCGAAGCGATCAGTACGGCGGCGCTGCTCGCCGAACTGGGCACCGGCCGCTACCGCGCCGAGCCGCCGGAAGGCATGTACCTGTAGAGCGGCGGGACCAACGCACCCGGGCTCAGGTGCGGTCGCCGGAAGACGTGAGCCTGTCGAGCACGTCCAGCGCCTCGCGGCACCAGTCCACCCAGGCCTGCTCGGTACGCAACCCCGCCTTCAACACGAGGTGGCGGAGGACGTCGGCGTCGGCGACCGGCGCAGCGAAATCACGGGCATCGATCTCGCGGTAGTTGGCCAACATCGCTTCGTGCGCGACGAGGTGATGCGCGATCACGGCGCGCACGGCCCCGGTCTCGCCGAGCGCCGCGGCGGCGCGCACCCGCACGGCGATGGACATCCGCTCCGGCGCGGGATCATCGATGCCACAGAGCCATTCACCCAAAGCCGCCCGGCCGGCCGGTGTAATGCTGAAGCGCTTGGGCTGGCCCCGCTCGGGGCGATCGGGAGTCGAGGCCTCAGCCAGCCCTGAGGTCTTGAGCTTGTCGAGTTCCCGGTAGATCTGCTGGTGTGTCGCCGGCCAGAAGTAGCCGAATGCCCGATCGAACCGGCGAGTGAGCTCGATACCGGTCGATGCCCGCTCCGTGAGCGCGGTCAGGATGGCGAATTGCAACGACATGGCGTGATCGTAAGTCCCGTGAGGTTTTCGTCGGTGGAGCGCAGCGGCAGCAGTCCTGTCATGCCCGTTATCCAATCTGTTGCATAAAAGCGCGACGGCAGCCAAAACTGATGATCGACGCTACCCAAATACGACCAACTGCCAACATGTTCGAAACCATGCAGCTACACGTCAGCGGCCGCCCAATCCCGATTATGCGACTAGTTGCATAATCACTCCAGCGCCACTAGAGTCCCGTTCAAACACGGTCTCCGATTCGAAGGGCTATCACCACCATGGGTCTGCCTCCCGTCCTCGCACAGCGCCTATCCCTGCCGGTGGTCGCATCGCCGTTGTTCCTCTGCTCCGGTCCCGACCTGGTGAAGGCGGAGTGCCAGGCCGGCGTCATCGGCTCGTTCCCCGCGCTCAACGCCCGGCCGTCCAGCCTGCTCGGCGATTGGCTGGATGAGATCCAGGAGTCGAACGCCGCCTACGCCCTCGCCAATCCCGACGCCATCGTCGCGCCGTTCGCCGTCAACCAGATCGTGCACCGCTCCAACGACCGTCTCGAACACGACATGAGCGTGATCGTCGAGCACAAGGTCCCGATCGTGATCACCTCGCTGGGCGCACGACCCGAGATCAACGATGCGGTGCACTCCTACGGCGGCATCGTCCTGCACGACATCATCAACAACGAGTTCGCGCACAAGGCCATCGACAAGGGCGCCGACGGCATCATCGCCGTCGCAGCCGGCGCCGGCGGCCATGCCGGCACCCAGTCCCCGTTCGCGCTGGTCCGTGAGATCCGCGAGTGGTTCGACGGTCCGCTGCTGCTGTCCGGCGCCATCGCCCACGGCCGGTCCATCCTTGCCGCGCTCGCCGCGGGAGCCGACTTCGCCTACGTCGGTTCGGCATTCCTCTCCACCGACGAAGCCAACGCGGTGCCCGAGTACAAGCAGATGATCGTCGACTCCACCGCGTCCCAGATCGTGTACAGCAACCTCTTCACCGGCGTGCACGGCAACTACCTGCGCGGCAGCATCGTCGCCCAGGGCCTCGACCCGGACAACCTGCCCGAATCCGATGCCTCGGCAATGAATTTCGGCTCGGGTGGGAACACGGACGCCAAGGCGTGGAAGGACATCTGGGGCGCCGGTCAGGGCGTGGGCAGCATCAAGGAACGCCTCACGGTCGCGCAACTGGTCGAGACCTTGAAGACGCAGTACGTCGAGGCTCGACAGGACCTGCTGAGCCGAGTGCTCGACGACGAGGTTCTCGAGCCGGTGCACTAGCCCGCCTGATACACCACCGCACCGTCGTACACGGTCGCAGCCACCAGCGAGGCGTCCAGCGCAGCCACGACGTCTCGCGGTGGCGCTGCCAGCAGGCACACGTCCGCCGGCAGGCCCACCGCCAGCTCCCGCGGCACATCCGGCTGCTCAGGTGCGCCGAGAAACATACCCAATGCCGTTGCGGCGTCGATCCTTTCATCCGCTCCCAGCACGCTGCCGGCGGGCGTCGTGCGGTGCACCGCGGCGCGCATCGCCGCCCACGGATCGGCGTCCCCGAACGGCATATCGGTCGACAGCGCGACGGGTATCTGCGCACCACACAGCGACGCCACCCGCCACAGCTGACCATGCTCGTCAGCGGGCACGTCGGTGAGGTACTGCGCGCCGCGCTCGGCGACGAAATTCGGCTGGGTCACCACCAGCACGCCGAGGTCCCGCAGGTCGGCCAGGCAGTCGTCGGGAATGACGGCGCCGTGCTCGATGCGATCCCCCGCAAGCGACCCCGCCTGCCGCAGCGCGGCGATCGCGACGACCAGCTGCATGGCCGTAACACAGTGCAGCGCAACGATTCCGCCCTGCCTGTGCCGGGTGCCGATCCAATCGGCCAGCGCATCGAGGTCCAGATCGTCGTCGTGCAGGATGCGCTTGGCCGGCGCCAGGACTTCGACGCGCTGGCGCAGTTCGCCATGCCGGCGCGCCTCGGCGAAGTCCATCACATCCTCGGCAGTCAGGTCGGGGGTCGCGTCGGTGACACCGGTGACACCGAACGCCGAGAGGCGCCAACTGATCTCGCCGAGCCCGGCGTCGCTGCGCTGCAATGCATGCGTCCAGCCGCGGTCCGCGCTGCGCAGCCGGCCGTCGGGATGGCCGGGCAGGCCGACGGCCGCCAACCCCGCGGAGTTCAGTGTCCACAGGACCCCGCTGCGATGCTGGACGCGCACCGGCACATTCGGGGAAACCTCGTCGAGCACTGTGCGATCCAGCGGTCCCGCGACGGCCTCGTGGTAGCCGACGGCCCGAATCCAGCCGTCCACGCCGATGGCGGCCTGCGCCAGGACCGCACGCAGCGCGTCGCGGCTGCGCACCTCCCCCGGACCGACCCGCACCGACGTCAACGCCGCTGCCGCCGAACGCAAGTGGACGTGATGGTCGTGTAGTCCCGGGATGACGGTGCCACCGGCCGCGTCGAGAACGTCCTCCCCAGCGACCGGCTCGAGGTTGTCGGCAATGGCCTCGATGCGCCGGCCCAGCCGAATATCGACGGCCCGACCGTCGAGCAGCGTGGCTCGTTGAATCAGCATGTCCCGGAATCCCTTTCACGCACGATGTCCCGCACCCGCGCGTTGTCGGCACCCAACTCGCCGGCCCGCGACGACAGCACGGGCGCCACCGGGCCGGCTACCGGACCAACGCTGCCCCCGGCCGTGAGCGGTAACGCGGCGTATTCGGCCGCCACGGCTGCCAGGGCGACTTCGACGACCTCACCACCACCGCGCCGCAGCGATGCCGCCACCGCAAGCGCGGCGTGCATCCCGGTCAGCGGATCGGCGATCGCGTCACCGCAGAACACCGGTCCGCTGCCCGCCGGGTCGGAGCCGACCAGGCCACCGGAAACCGCGGCATCATCACCGAACCCGACCCAGTGGGCGTGGGCCCCCGCGGTGCCGTGCCCGGTGACCCGCAGCCACACCCGGCCGTCGCGCGCCGGAACATCGTCCGGCCCCAGGCCCCGGTTGACGAGAGCATCCGGGCGTGACGACTCGATCACCACATCGGCCACCGACAACAACTGACGCAGCTCGTCATGCTGGCCGAAATCGGCGGCGTAACAAAGCTTTCCGGCGTTCATCCAGTCGAAGAACCGTCGTTCCCCCTGCCGGGTGCCGTCCGGCCGCAACGGGCTCTCCACCTTGATCACCGTCGCGCCGGCTCGGGCCAGCAGCTGTCCGCACAGCGGACCGGCCCACATCGAGGACAGGTCGACCACCAACACCCTGGCATAGTCCCAGAACCGTTTTCGGTTGCCGTGCCGACGGACCACGGGTGCGGCCGCAGCGGTCTCCCCCAGCACGCCAACGGGAAGACCGAGCAGACGCGCACGCTCCGCAGCAGCGGCGACCTGACGGCGACCGGCCCACTCGGTGATCGCCGGCCACAGATGATCGATCGGCACATCGGATTCGAGCAGCGCCGGTACCGCGGCGACGTCATCGGGCCGCGCCAGGGTGAGGGCGAACCATCCGTCCCGCCCGGCGATCAGCCGCGTGGCGCCGCCGGCGCTGGTCCGGCCTTGCCGGTGCAGCCCCGACAGCGCGGCCCGCCCCGCGAGGAGTTCCGCGGCGTCGACCTCGATGCCGAGCTGGCCGGACAACTCGGATGCGACCGCCCGTGCCCGAGTCAACATCGCGGCGCGGCTGACGTCCGGTGGTCCGTCCGGCATGCCCGTCAGCGCGGCCAGCCCACTGACCGACCAGTCCCGCGCCACCTCATCACTCACGCGCAGACCGCATCGACCAAGCCCCAGTCCTGCGCCGTCGCCGCGCCAAGCGTCGCCCCGGACAGCACCAAATACGCTGTGCGCCAGCGACCGATCCGTCGCGTGATGCTCACCGTGCCACCGGCTCCGGGGATCAGGCCCAGCGCCAGCTCCGGCAGGCCGAGCATGGCATCGGGGTGACAGGTCACCTGCCCGCAGAACGCGGCCATCTCCAGCCCGCTGCCCAATACCTGGCCGTGGACGACGGCCCGGCACGCCGCACCCAATCGCGCGGTGATCTCGTCGAGCACCAGGGCCGGGCTGAAGCGCGTGCGGGCCAGGTGCGCCGACGCCGGATCGTCGAACGTCCCGAATTCTGCGAGGTCCCCGCCGCTGCAGAACGACGGACCGTTGCCGGTGAGCACCAGACCCGTCACCGAGGTGTCCAGACGAGCGACCTCCAGCGCCTCCAGCAGTGCCGCCCGCGCGTCGGTGGAAAACGCATTGTGGCGCTGGGGGCGGTTGAACGCGACGTGCAGAGTGTCACCATCCCGGTGTGACACCACCGGATCCGGGAGCAGCGGAACGGTTTTCGGTCCACGTGCGGCCAGCCAGCGCGCGAACTCCCGACCGGACTGCAGCGTCGAATACGCGAGCGATTCGGTGATCACCCCGGCGAACGTCGGCGCCGCGGGGTCGAACGCGCGCAGCACGTCGTCGCACACCGCAGCGGTCTGCTGCCACGTGGCGACGCGTTCGGCGATCTGCGCCAGCGCCGCGTCCACATCGGGCACCTGCACGGTCCTGCGGTCCGCACACGGGTGGTCGACCAGCGTGAAAGTCGCTTGCTGCAGCCAGAACTCGGCGTCATCACCGGCCGGGTCGCCAACCCCGATCACCAGACCGGCGGCAGCCGGGTCAGCGGCGAGATCGACGACCCTCAGTTCGTCAGGCAATGGACACCCGGTCCTCGGCCTCACGGTGAGCCAGCGGCACGTTCTCGCCTCCTGCGGATGTGGACATCCGGATCATGCCACTTCCGCCGCGGATTGAGGTCTAGTCGAGCTGGACCCGCACCGTGACCCGGCCCTTGTCGTCACGCGTCGTGATCGCATGCCCAGAACGGTCGGCGCCGCGAAAGTTGAGCAGAGTGATGGGGGCGCCCTCGCCGAGGAAGTTGCGCCACCAGCTCTTGGAATCCGGTGCCATCACGCTGACGATGACGTCGTCGCCGGACAGCCGGTAGTTGACAGGGGTCTGGAAGCTGCGCCCCGATTTGCGACCCGTGTAGCGGATCTCGACCAGGCTGCGGCCGACGATGTCGCCGAGGACGGGCACAGTCGTCAGACCGACCGCGGCCTTATTGATCGCGCGGGTGACCGGGTTGTCGAAAAAGGTGCTGGACATGATCGCCAGGCTAGCGCGGGTGGCGCGAGTCGGCCGGTCTTGATCACGCGCACTCGCGACAGACGTGTCCCTGCGATCGGTCAGCCGCCAGCTCGCTGACTTCCCGGACGTGAATGCAACGGATGCAAATGAATTCATTGACCTGCTGCGGCGTACGAGCCAGCTGCTGCGGGCTGTCGTAATCGATCGTCACGTGGTCTGACCTTTCCAAGACGACACCGCACATGCGGCGCGTCCGCACCGAATGCCCGTTCGGCGTTCGGACTAAACCAAACTTCCAACCATCCGCGCGCGGCAGGCCTCCGAATCACTGGGTAAAGCAGGGCATTTTTGGGAAATGTCCTAGGCAGTCGAGCTGAAGCCGTTACCGAGGAGAGTCTGTGACAGACGTGAAGCAATCCGCGCCTTCATTGCGCGTGCTGGTTACCGGGGCCACCGGTTACATCGGCGGTCGTTTGGTGCCACGCGTCATCGAAGCCGGCCACCGAGTGCGCGTGATGGCGCGGAACCCGGACAAGATCAGTGACGTGCCCTGGGCGGCTGATGTGGAGGTGGTGCAGGGTGACCTCACCGATGCGGCCACGCTCGGCGACGCCTGCCGAGACATCGACGTCGTCTACTACCTCGTGCACTCGATGGGCAACCCTGGCGAGTTCACCGAGGCCGAACGCCGGAGCGCAGAGAATCTCGCGTCCGCCGCGCGCACCGCCAACGTCAAGCGCATCGTCTACCTGGGCGGCCTACACACCGAATCCGACCGGCTGTCGACGCACCTGCGGTCGCGCAGCCAGGTCGGAGAGATTTTGATCGATTCCGGCGTCCCGACCGTCGTGCTGCAGGCCGGCGTCGTCATCGGTTCCGGTTCGGCGTCCTTCGAGATGATCCGCCACCTGACCAACCGGCTGCCCGTGATGACGACGCCGCGCTGGGTCAACAACCGCATCCAGCCCATCGCGATACGCGACGTCCTCTACTACCTGCTGGCCGCCGCCACGGCCGAGGTGCCGCGTTCACGCACCTATGACATCGGTGGATCCGACGTCCTGCGCTACGGAGAGATGATGCAGATCTATGCCGATGTCGCGGGGCTGGCCAGGCGCAGGATCGTGGTCCTGCCCGTCCTCACGCCCAAACTCGCCGGATTGTGGATCGGGCTGGTAACTCCAGTTCCACCTCGCATCGGCCGCGCCCTGATCGAGTCCCTGAGCACCGACTCTGTGGTGACCGAGCACGACATCGATGAGGTGATTCCGCCGCCGCCCGGGGGCACCACGGGATACCGCGACGCCGTCAGGTTGGCGCTGCGCCGCATCGAAGACGGCGAGGTAGAAACCACCTGGGCCAACGCGTCACCGACCGGCGCCCCCGCCGACCCCCTGCCGTCGGATCCCAGCTGGACCGGCGACGCCATCTATACCGACGACCGAAGCATCGACTGCGACGCGGCCATCGAGCAGGTGTGGCGCGTCGTCGAGGGCATCGGCGGCGAACGCGGCTGGTACTCGTTTCCGCTCGCCTGGACGGTCCGCGGCTGGCTCGACGTACTGACCGGCGGTGTCGGCCTGGCACGCGGCCGGCGCAACCCGAACACCCTCTATACCGGCGACGCCCTCGACTTCTGGCGCGTGGAACGCATCGAACGGCCGCATCTGCTGCGGCTGCGTGCCGAGATGCGCGCCCCGGGCCGAGCGTGGCTGCAATGGGAACTCCAATCCCGCGACGATGGCACCACCCGACTCCATCAGCGGGCCATCTTCTTTCCCAAAGGTCTTGCCGGACGGCTGTATTGGTATGCGCTGATGCCGTTTCACGGGATCATTTTCACGGGCATGATCAAGAACATCGGCGCCGAAGCGGCAAAGGAGGGAACTATCGCCGCCCAGTGACCGTCACTACGTCCGGCGGCGCCGGTTGATCCACCAGATGTGCGTCGACAGTGCGGTCGCGAAAGCACACCAGGCGGGATAGGCGGCCAGGGGCGCCGCACGTAGTTGTCGTACCTCGAGGGCGCGTCGCGTCAGGTCGGCGCTGCTGACAGTCAGCGCGGCAGCGGTCAGTGCCGCAGCACCGAGCCGGTGACGATTGAAGAAGACCCACGACCAGCTGGCGTTGAGCCCCAGATTGATCGCGAGTGCCGTACCGAAGCGACGGGCGGCGCGGACTTCGCCTGCGTCGACTAGGCGGTCGACCGTATCGGCGGACACGACAGCGATGTCCGCATACAGCAGCGGCCAGACGATGGGGAACACCTGCCGGGGCGGCTGATAGTTCGGCTTGCGCAGACGCGCGTACCACGGTGAGGCAACTGCTGGGCCCGTTGCCGTCCCTCCCACAATGGCAGTGGCAGCTACAGCGGCGGCCGTGGCGCCGATCGTTTTCAGCTTCATGGTGCGGTACTCCTGTGGTGAATTGGGGACGTGGTCGATCGGGCGGGCTGCAAAGCGGTCACGTTTCAACGGGAATCGCGATCTCGTTGCGACGTCGGCACGGCAGCGTCCATGGCGGGTCGTAGAACCAGGCCGACGGGTCGCCGATGGCGGTGAATCCATAGTCGCGGAGCGTGTCGCGCAGGTCAGCGGTGCGCCGGGCAATGCTGTCCGCGCCACGATCACCGCTGAAGCGCAGTACCGCAACGGTTTCCGCCGGAATCTGAACCAGCTCGACGCGCGCGTCCTCAGGTACGGGCAACGCCTCCAGCGTCGATCCCGCCGGCATGAAGAACCGGACAACCCAACCCCGGTCATGGCTGCCCTGCTGCCCGACCGGCGCCGTCATCGCGATTCGATCGCCCTGCCGGTTGCCCCCGAAAATGTAGGCGGCCAAGCTCCGGAATCCCTCGCCACGTGCGTCTTCCTCATCTCCGTGCACCGTGATCTGAGCGGCGATTCGTCGTCCGTACCTGCGAATCTGCACTGCGCCGGCCAACGGCTCCGCATCGTACGGCGGCTCCTCGACGCCGCCGCGGATCCCGACCGTCGACGTGACCGGTACCAACAACTGCGTCGTGAACGTTCGCATCTGGCTCAGCACATCGCACGCCTTCCCGTTTCGACTACTCCGTCGAACGTGATTCGGAGCCGACGCGCCCGCGGATGGCCTGAACCTCAGTGGTTCGCATCGCGGAAGCGGAGCTGTCGCCGATGAGTGGACAGTTGTCGGCAGCTGTACACCCTCTCCCGTACGGTGTGTCTGTGAGTTTCGCGATTGACAGGTCAGTAGAGATCGACGCACCGGCCGAGGTGGTCTGGCAGGTGCTCACCGACGGGGCCAGCTACGGCGAGTGGAATCCGTTCTGCATCGAGTGCTCGTCGACGTTCGAGCCCGGTAGCCCGATCGACATGAAGGTGGTGCTGATCGGCCCGCCCAAGAAGCAGCGCGAATACATCAACACCTTCACCCCGGGCGTCGAGTTCAGCTACAACATGAAGCCCGCCCCGCTGGGACTGCTGCGCAGCGAGCGCTCGCACCGGCTGACCCCGCTGCCCGACGGTCGCACCCGCTACGACTCGCACTTCCAGCTGTTCGGCCCGGTGTCCCCGATCGTCGCCGGCCTGCTGGGCCGCGCCCTGAAAAAGGGCTTCGGTGGCATGACCGACGGCGTCAAGAAGCGCGCCGAGTCCCTCCGGTAGGCGAGCGCCGCGCCGACGGAGCGGCGCGGCCGAGACGCGGCCCTCGACCGATGAATTTCGCCGTCGGGTGCAGTCTGATCTACATGGGCAGACTCATCTATGGCTTCAACGTGTCGGTGGACGGATACATCGCCGACGCACAGGGCAGCATCGACTGGTCCGAACCGAGCGACGAACTGCATCAGTACTGGAACGACTTCGAGTGGGAAACGGCCCTGTCGTTCTACGGCCGGCGGCTCTACGAGCTGATGGCCGCGTACTGGCCGACCGCCGACCAGGAACCGGATGCCACCCCGCTGATCGTGGACTTCGCCCGCATCTGGCGGAACATGCCGAAGGTCGTGTTCTCGCGCACGCTGGATTCCGTCGACTGGAACTCCCGCCTGGAACGCGCCGACCCGGTTGCGGTGGTGTCGAAGCTCAAAGCCGAGACCGACGGCAATCTGGAGATAGCCGGCGCGACACTGGCCGCGCCCGTCGTGCAGGCCGGGCTGGTGGACGAGTACCGGATCGTGCTCGTGCCCATCGCAGTCGGCGGCGGCACCCCGTTCTTCCCGACGCTGCCGTCATGGATCTCGTTGCGACTGTTGGAGAACCGCACGTTTCCCTGCGGCACCGTCCTGCTGCGGTACGAGGCGCAGCGCGACTGAGGGCGGCCCGGCTAACGCGCTGACGCGACGATGATGTCCACGGCCTCGGCCACGCTGTCGGTGCAGTGGATCAGGTCAAGGTCGGATTCGGAAATCTTTCCTTCGGCCAGCATCGTGTTGCGGATCCATCCGATGAGGCCCGACCAGTAGTCGACGCCCAGCATGATGATCGGAAACGCGGTGACCTTGCGGGTCTGTACCAGGGTCAGGGCTTCGAACAGCTCGTCGAGGGTGCCGAATCCGCCGGGCAGGCACACGAACGCCTGCGCGTATTTGACGAACATGGTCTTGCGCACGAAGAAGTAGCGGAAGTTGATCCCGAGATCGACCCAGTGGTTGAGGCGCTGTTCGAACGGCAGCTCGATGCCCAGACCGACCGAATAGCCGCCGGACTCGCTGGCCCCACGGTTGACCGCCTCCATCGCTCCCGGACCGCCTCCGGTGATCACGGCGTAGCCCGCGTGTACCAGCGCGGCGCCCAACTCCTCACCCAACCGGTATTCGAGCGAATGTGGTTCCGTGCGGGCGGAGCCGAAAACCGTGACTGCCCTGGGCATTTCCGACAGGGCATCGAAACCGTCGACGAACTCGCCCTGGATCCGCAGCACGCGCCAGGGGTCCGTGTGTAGCCACTGGGTGTCACGGTGACTATCCAGCAGGCGCTGATCAGCGGTGGTGGCAGCGCATCGGTCGCGACGAAGTTGCACCGGGCCGCTGATCTGGAGGTCGCCGTCGTCGTCCAGGTTGTCGTTCTCGTTCACGTCGGCCAGCGTATGGGAAGCCGGTGCTCACCTGAGTTTCAGCTGGCCGCCGCACCGGTGCGGATCAACTTGGCGAGATCCTCACGGTCGGAGATGTCGAGCTTGATACAGGCCCGATACAGGTGGCCCTCGACCGTGCGGACCGATACCGTCAGTCGGTCGGCGATCTCGCGATTGCTCAGCCCGGCGGCAACCAGGTTGGCAATCTCACGTTCGCGCACCGTCAACGGCAGGGGGTGCGCCGCCAATTCCAGTGCGGGAGTGCGCACTCCCCCGCACTGCGCGGCCAAACGGTTGGCGACGGCGGCGGCCTCGGCGCTGCGTCGCCGGTCGTCCGCCGCCGCGAATGTCGCCGATGCCTGCGCGGCTGCGTCGAGAGCGGACAGCAGCGCGCCGAGCTGCTCGAATTGCTCTGCGGCAGTGAATAATCCGGCACCGTCGCGCTCGCTGACGGCCCGGGCATGTGCCGTGATCACCGCCGCCATGCGGCCGCCGACTCCGGACGCGACCTCGATCAGCCGGTCCGCGGCGCTGTGGTCCCCGAATCGCACTGCGTCATGCAACGCCAGCATGGTCACCGCACACTGGCCGGAACTGTCGGCCAACCGGGCCGCATCCAATGCCAGTTCGATTGCGGCGCTGACGTTTCCCTCTGCCGCCGCGAGCCACGATTCGGCGATCCTGAGCTGTGGGCCGAACACCGCGACGTGCCGGCCGGAGCGGACTTTCAGCTCGGCGACCATCTTGGCCCCAGGCTGCACGTGGCCCAATGCGCAGTACGACTGCGCCAGCAGCAGCCGGGCCGGGAAGCTCCATGAAGCCGCCGACTCTGCCGTCAGTGCCGCCACCGTCTGCTCCATCCGCGACACCGTCTCGACGAAATCGCCGCGGGCCAAACCGATGGTGCCGACCAACACGTTGGCCATCCCCCACGCCAGATACTGGCCCGACGAGGTGATCTGCATCATGACGGCAGATCGGCTGCTCGCCGCGTCGAATTCGCCGGCGAGCACCAACGCCCGCACCTCCCCGAACGCGGTGAGATAACGGAGCAACCCGTCCGCCTTCGCGCTGGCCATGCGGCCCCGGCGCGCCAATACCGCCACCTCTTCGCTGCGTCCCATCAGTGCCAGTGCGAGCGCACCACCGAAGGCCGCCCACTGCAACGCGACCGGATGCGCGATGGGCTCGGCCAGCACTCGATTGGCCATCGCCACGGCCTCGGTCAGCCGGTTCTCGAAAGCCAGTGTTGCCGACGCCGTGCCGTCGATGATCGGTACCAGCTCGGGGCTCGTGATGCGCTCGCGGAGCAGGGCGAGCACTTCATCGGAGCCCTCGGCGTCACCCATTGCCCAGTGCAGGTTGGCGATGCGGGCCCATCCCCACCGCAGCAACTCAAGTTCGGTCATCTGCTCGGGGTCGAACGAGCTGAGCGTCTCCTCGGCCTCGGTCGCCTTGCCCTGCCACAGCAGCGAACGCGCCAGCAGTTCGCCGGCCTCGAGACCACCGCCCCGGTTGGTCGCCGCGCGCGCCAGCCGCTCACCCAACGTCACGTTCGTGAGGGCGATCGCCTCCCTCGCCGCCGTGACGAGCAGGTCCAGTTCGGGGACCTCGTCGCTGTCCAGCGTCAGCTCCGCCAGCCGGATCCGGTGCGCCGAACTGTTCAGCGGCCGGTCCCGCATCGCACGAACGAGCTCGCCGCGAAGTCGGCGGGCCGCGGCCATCCCCAGCCGGCGGCGGATCACCTCACCGAACAAGGGGTGGGTGAAGCGCACGTCGATGCCACCCGGTTCCTCACCGACCCGCACCAGACCGCGGCTTTCCGCCTCTTCGACGACCTCCGCACCGACGATGGCGGTCAAGGTGTCCAGGTCGAGGGGCTCACAGAAGGTCAACAACCGCAGCGCGTGCAGCACCTGGTCGGGCAACTGGTCGACCCTGGAGTCCAGCAAGGACGCCAGCTCCGAGGTGACCGCGGCGCGGCCCCGCAGCTGCCACACGCCCCGAACCTGCCGCAGAGTTCCCGCCTCGATGGCGCCTTCCACGAGGTGGCGGACGAACAGTGCATTTCCGCCCGAGGCCTGCCACATCAGCTCGGCGGACAGACCCTCCACCTGTCCGCCCAACGCCTCTTCGATGAGGCCGACGCACTGCTGCTGGCTGAACGGCATCAGATGCAACCGCTGCAGATACCGGTCCTTCCACAGCGACGTGATCGCGTCGGGGACCGGCGCGCCGGCCCGGACCGTGGCCACGATGCGCACCGACCCGTCCAATGCCAGCTGGTGCAGCAGCGTCGCCGACAGCTGGTCCAACAGATGCGCGTCGTCGACACCGATCACCGAATGACCTTCGGCCAGAATCGTTTCGCGCGCCGCGGACAGGAATGCCACCGGATCACGCGACGTCGCACTGCGCACAAGGTGGGCGAACACGCCGAGCGGGATGCCGCGCGCCGACTCGGTCGCCGCAACCCAGTGCGCGCGCACCGGCAACGACTGGGTGACCAGCCGGGCGAGTGTCGTTTTGCCTACGCCCGCATCACCGACCAGGACGATGCCGCAATCGCCGGATTCCCCGAGCAATGCTCCGCGAATCACCGAGAATTCACTGTCGCGGTGAACGACCGGCCAGTTCTGGGCCACGGCGCACAATTCTACCGGCCGGTTTTCGCTGTTGAAGGCGTTATGACCGTGAAATATCGGTCCGCTTTTCGGGCCGGTAGCTAACGTCCGGCCCGAAATACGGGCGTTACATCTTGTCATGCAGATCGGACACCATGTCGAATAGCGTCTTGTTGTTGTGGGTCCTGGTAAGGACTTTCGCCAATGTCGTAATTTGGTCGAAGACCGAGCGAGTGGTGTTCTGCTTTTCGTCGAGCGGCTCGGTGTCCGGGGCCAGCAGGTCGACCACCCGGTAGTCCGCGCCGTCGGGGCCGATCAGCGGCGAGCCGTCGGTGTTGGTGCCGTTCAGCATGTTCATGATGTCCTGCGGCTGAGCCATCGTGATCACTCCTGTCGCTCGGGCAGCTACCGATCCTGCGCCGGCCGCAGTTCCGATGCCACAGGCGGCGGCAAAATCGTTGGGCGACAAGCCGTCTGCGACGTTCATGTCGCAATTGCCGAACGGGTTGCAGCCCATCGGCAGGCCTTGATTCGCGCCATATGCTCCGTCTGTGTACTGATGCGCGATCTGGCCGGGCAGCAGTGGGTTGGAGCCGTACGACGCAGCGATCACCCGAAGTCCTTTGGGCCGCGATACCCACATGGTGTTGAAGTCGCCCTGGTTGGCATAACCGATGATGCGCGCCGGATTGCCGGCGTATTCGGCGAGGTTGTCGTACAGGGCGTTGATCCAGGCGGATCCGTCGCCGCCAGGGTTCCCGCCGCTTTCGACGTCCAGCATCAGGACGACCCTGGGGTGCAGTCCCCCGTTGGCGTCGATCATCTGCCGCACCGTGTTGGCGTTGTCCTGCCAGTTCGGGCGCACGTAGGTGTAGACGATGCCGCAATCCAGCCGGCCGGTGTCCAGCGCATTGCGCATCCACGCATAGTTCTGCGCGAAGTTGGAATCCCGATGCGTGCCGTCGCATACGCGGATGGACAGAATCTTGTACGGGTAGGAATCACTGACCGGCACCTGGAATTCGGACACGTCGGCGAAGAAGCTGTCGACGTGAGCCTGAGTCGGGGGTGTGCCGTCCTCGACGATCGGGCCGGCCACGTACCAGTGGTCGTTCCAGTAGTTGCTGTCGGAAGGGAGGGCCTTGGGCGTGGTGCAGCACCCCCAGGAGCCCGACGATTCCATCGCGACGCCGTCGACGACACAGTTCATGTGCGAGTGGGGACCGCCGTCGCCTTCATGGTGCAGGTTGATCACCACCGGCGCGTCGCCGGGCACGTCGCTCAACGATGCGACGTGCATCAGATCGAATGGTCCGACGTGTTGCTCGCCGAACGGCAGGTACCGATACGACTCGGTGGACAGACCTTGCCTGCCCCAGACCATCTGGTCGCCGTTGAACACCGCCGAGAGTACGTCGGTCACCAGGCCCGAACAGTCACAACCCACGCCGCGATCGTTCGGATCCCAGGTGCCGCCGTAGACGTAGTCGTCGCCGAGCCGGTCGAAGAATATGCGTTTGGCGAACTCCACGTCGCCTCGAGTGACGGTCATCAGTGCCTCCTTTGATGAAGTGATGGGAACCCAGTGTCGCGACGAGAGATGCAGGGCCGCACCAGTAGCCCACTACTCGAATCGCTCCGCATCGGCGCACCCGATATTGCGGTGACGCCGCAATGGTCGAGTAGCGGGCTACGCGCGTGTTCGAGCCGCCGGCGGCGCAACATCGTTGGGGCATAGGCGAACCGGATCGCAAGCTGACACGGCGACTCGGTGGTCCTTGCCAGCACCGAGGAGGTCATCATGAGCCTGGTTGCCATGGCGTCGGTCGCGGTCGCGCGCGACCTCGCACCGGTCGGTCAGCCGCTGAACAGCGTGACAATTGGCGCCGGACAGGGGGTTTCACCGTCACCGGCGCCGTCGGGCGGAGTGCCGGACGCGCAGCCGGAGATGCCGGCCCCCGGACCGACGGCGACGTTGCGTCGGCCAACTGATATCGCCCAAGTGACCCCGCCGGCACCGCTGATCGATACAGCTGCCGGATTTGCGCAGTTGCTGGCCGCCCAGATCCCGGCCGAGGCACTCGTCGCCTACACGACGTTGTTGGCATTGTTCGTCGACTCAGGCCCTACATACAACACCGGCCGGTGGGTGCTCTACGGCTTTTCGGTGATCGCCTGCGGTGCCATCATCCTCGCGACCTATTGCGCCAAGCGGAATTACACGTTGCAGCACGGGGACGGTGTGAGCGCGCTATGCGTCATGCGCCCGCCGTACCTGCCGATCGCGGCAGCCATGTTGTCGATGGCCGTATACGGATTGACAGTGCCCGGGTCACCACTGCAATACAGTGTGCCCGACGGCGCGTTCACGATGCTGTCCGGCACGCTTGCCGTCGGCGGAGCACTGATGATGACGATCCTCACACCGTTCCTGGGCACGGGTAATGCCGCCGTCCCGGTAGCGAATTCCGAGCCCTGACATCTGAATTCGCATATTCGAGTAGTCGACTACTCGATACAGCCACCCGCCACCGTCATTAGCTTCGAATCCAGCAAAAGGGAGGTGCGCGATGGCGTTTCAGAGTCCGTCCAAGGCGTCGGAGTCCACCCAGGAACTACGCCTCGCGACGACGATGACCGGCGGTGTCAGCCTCGCGATCTGGATGGCCGGGGTGACACGTGAGATCAATCTGCTTGCCCAGGCGTCGGAGTGGCGACTGAGGGGCGGTGACCTTCCCGCCTCGACGCTGACCACGGCGGCGGAAACATCCCTCAAGCTCTACGCCGAGCTGATCGATCTGCTCGACGTCGTTGCCGACGTCGACATTCTGTCGGGAACCAGCGCCGGCGGCATCAATGCAGCATTCCTCGCCTGGTCCCGAGTCAAAGGCGCCGACCTGGGCAATCTCCGCGAACTCTGGCTCGACCTGGGTGCGCTGACCGACCTTTTACGCGATCCCACAGATGCCAGCACGCCGTCGCTCCTCTACGGCGACGAACGCATGTTCAAGAGCCTCGACGCCGAGATTCCGACATTCACGCACGGGCCGTTCCAGACCCAAAGCAGTGGTGATCTGCCGTCTACGACGCTCTACATCACGACGACACTGCTCAACGGCGAGACCAGCAGGTTCACCGACTCCTTCGGTACTCAGGTCCAAGACGTCGACCGGCGCGGCGTCTTTACCTTCACCGAGCAGAACCTCACGAATGGCAATGCCGCGTCTGCACTCGCGTTGGCCGCGCGCAGCAGCGCCTCGTTCCCCGCCGCGTTCGAGCCCTCCTTCATCCCCTTCACAGAAGGAACCGTCAGGTCGGGAGACGTGCCCGCCCGACCGCCGATGGCACGCTTCACCAACTTCACCCGGCCGCACTGGGTCGCCGATGGTGGATTGCTGGACAACCAGCCCATTGACGTTGTGCTGCAACGAATCTTCGATCGGCCCGCCCAACGACCGGTCCGCCGGGTCCTCCTGTTCGTCGTGCCGTCCTCGGGACCGACACCAACCGTGGAGGAAGCTCCGCAAGATCGACTCGACGAACCTCTCGGACTCGTCGACGCGCTCCTCAAAGACCTCACCGCAATGACGTCGCAATCGATCTCCGTCGACCTCCGTGCCATCCGCACCCACCAAGACCGGATGCACGCGCGCGCCAACACAAGACTGCATCTCGCACAGCTCGCCATCAATCTGGGGTCCGACAGGCCGCTGCTGACCCCGCGGCTGCTGACGGACTACGCGCAGCAAGAAGCCACCCGACACGCGCAGGCCGTCACCGCCGCCCTGCTTCGCCAGCTCAGCACGTGGCCCGCGGCGAACGGCTCACCGCAGAGCATCCCCATGAGCTGGGAAGCAAATCTGAAGATCGGGGGCGACGCCGAAAACCTCTGCCGCACAACGATCACCGAGTCCATCAAGGCTCATTGGTTGTCCCCTGGCGGATCGCTTCCGACCAGCACAGCCGAACTCGCACGGTACGGGCGGCCGGCCTTCGACCTTGCCAAGGCGTGCGCCATCGTCATCGTCCGGGCCGCCTACCAGCTCGCGACGACCCCAGAGGAAATGGCCGCCATCTCAACAATCGCCGCCGGCATCTCCAACGCGTGCCCGCCGCCCGAACCGTTCGACCTCGGCGACCTCATCACCAGGGTCTGCACCAACACACAGACCCGGAACCGATCACTGGACGAGGCAGCCAAGGAAATCGCCAAGGCCTATCTCGAACACCTCGAAATCGACGAAACAGCCTGGGCGCAAATGGGTTCCGCCATCGCTGACGGACGGAACACTCTGGACGACATTGCCAAGCAGTCACTGACTATCAGGCGGGCAGCCGACGCCGTCCGCCCGCCTGATAGTCAGCACCTCAACCAGCTGAAGACCTATCTCACCTATCTTGGGGAGGAATCCACATCGGGAACCGTGGCCACCAAGCTGTTCAACCTCGCCGCGACCCAGCGGGCGATGCTCCCCACCGACGCGGACGTCGAGCAGTCGCTGGAACTGATCCAGGTCAGCGCCGATACCCGCTGTCAACTCGCGCCCGATTTTCAGACGGCCACCGAGAAACTCACCGGCATGCAGTTCCACCACTTCGGCGCCTTCTACAAACGGTCATGGCGTGCCAACGACTGGATGTGGGGTCGGCTCGACGGCGCGGGATGGCTGGTACACGCCCTTCTCGACCCACGACGCGTGCAGTGGATCGTTCCAACACCCGAAGCCAACGGGGCAGTCAGCCGGGCGCAGTGGTTCGTGGACAAGCTCGGAGCGATCGGGGCGCCCGACATTCCGAGCGCGAACTCGGCGCCTGCCGCGGTCCTCACAGAACTCCGATTCCTCGACAACCCAGACCAGCCGATGCCGACCAGCCTTCCCCACACATCCATGTGGCTGGCGCAGTCGTGGCAGAGAAGTGTCCTCGACGAGGAACTGGATGCGCTCGCTGATGCCGTACTCGACCCGCGAGCGGGAGAACCCCCGGACTGGAGCCCCGAAACGACTCTCGGCTGGGCCGAATCGGTCCGGGCCGCCTCGGCATCTACCAAATACGGATTGCTGCCCGAAAATCCCATTGCCGCGGAGACATTCGCCACTGATGGTGGCTCCCCACTCATGTCGTGCACCATCGCCAAAGCCGTGGCCACCGTGACCGCGGCGGCCGGTTCCGTCGAACAGCTACCAGGCGTTCTCAAGCCACCACTGAACGTCACACGGATGATGACCGTGGGTGCGTATCGCGCCGTATGGTGGGCCAAAGGCGACGCGCACCGGATCATCATTCTCGGCGCATCGCTTCTCACTCTCGGCGCAATACTTCTCATTGTCAGCGCGGCAACCGCGCTGCAGGGCTCGATCCTCGTGGGACTGTTGGGTCTGTTAGTCGCCGGCGGGACAGGCGCATATCTCATTGCTCTGGGAATGTGGCAGCACTCCAGCAGACCGTCACTCGCCCGTGTCGCCGACCCGCTCACGCGCAACGATGACGCGTGTCCTGCACCGGAATCGGTTCGGCGCTTCCACGTATCGCTCGCCACACCACGGGCTCTAAGGGCGCGGTCCGCGAGCCGTCCGTTGTCGAGATGATCACAGGGCGTATCTCGCGCCTTCTGAATCACGTTGTCTGTCAACCATTTTCATGGCAAACGAGCCGTCAAGCTTCTGGAGGGAGCACACCAATGCCACTACCATACGGGCCCGGAGCCCACTGAACAGAAATCGAATACTGGCAAGCCTGGTTCCAGCGCGTGTACCGCGCGTACGCGCCCGCAAAAGACCGGGTTTACGGCGACAGTGACGTCGCCGCCGTCACCGAGATGCAACGGCGCCTCGGGCTGCCGCAGACCGGCATCTTCGACGACGTGACCGCCCAGGCGGCCCACTACGTGCCGCCGCCACGGAACCTGCGCCCCATCATGTTCACGGTCGAGGGCCACCTGTCGGACATGTTCCGCGGACCGGCGGCAGACACGGCAACAATCCTTGAGAACGCAGGCCTTTGCCACCACCAGCCCGTCGGCTACAACAACGGAGCACTCCCGTTCGACAACGAGAGCGGGATCAACGAGCTCGCCCGTCTGCTCGGCGCCACTCAGATGGACAACGGCGTGCCGTTCCCGGAGGGCACGCCATGGTCGCTCGGCATCTACTCGCAGGGCGCGATCGTGGGTTCGTACTTCTACTTCCGGTACCTGCAGCCCGGGCAACCACTGGCCTGGCGCACACCTGACCTCAAAGGCGTTCTGGCATATGCCAACCCGTGCCGGCAGACCGATTCCATCGCGCCGTGGGCCACACCCCGGGTGACAGCGACCGGCACCCATGGCCTGGACCCGATTCGGCGGTTCGGGCTACCCGGTTTCCCCGCCAAGCCCGACAACTGGATGGACGTCTACCGCGAAGGCGACATTTTCGCCGAGAACAGCGACGACCAGGCGAGCGCGGTCAAAGCCGCCGTTTACGAGGCGGTGATGAACGACTGGATCAGCAACCCGTTCTCGCTCGCGGGGCAGATCGCGTTCACGCTCCATGCGCCCTTCAGCGAGGCGTTCGCCGTTATCGAGGCGATGATCAGCGGCGCGGTGTTCCTGGCCAGTAACCCGAACCCGCACTATGCGCCGTTCGAGCTCGAGGGCGGCACGCGGTGGATGCGGGACCGACTCATCAGCGGATCCGTACTGGCTCCTCAGCCCAGTCCGGTGGTCGTCTGAATCCCTTACTCCACCCGGGCTTGGATCACCGCGTACCCACCGCTGGTCCGCCATCGCCGTCCAGTGGCATCGAGTTCGGCAAGCTGCTCGGACGTCAGGCCGACGACAACTTCCGATTTGAGGGTCCGCAGTGCCGTGACCGAAGACGGAAAGTAGTCGACGGTCTGGTCGAACGGTGTTGTGGCGGGCCAGTACCGGTCGCCGACCAAGCGCCGGTAGTTGAGGTCGCCCTTCATCACAGTCATTGTGGCGGTGGCGAATTCGGCCGCGAGATCGTCGGGCATGTCATGGAACGACAGCGGGGCACAGAAGAACCGGTGGGTGCGGACCGCGAGCCGGCCGCCGCGCACCGCGTCCCAAAGCCGGTCACCGATCTTCCCGATCTCCGGACGGGTGTCGGTCCGCAAGCGTCGGATGACGGCCAGGACGTCGACCGTCGTCGCATCCGACACGTAGTAGGGATACGGCTTGACGTACAGCACGATCTCGGCCGCGAGGTGCTGGGTGAGCAGGCTGTCGGCCAGGACAAGATCCGCCAGCAACTCGCGTCCGGCATTGTCGGCGACGAGGCAGACGGTCGGATTGTCCTGCGATCGGAGCGCGGACCACAGCATGGCGCTGTCGTCGACGAGGATGCCCTCCGAGCCCATGTCCGCGGCGCCCGCGCTCTTTTGGAGCTGGAAGCTGAGATCGGCGCGGTTGCCCCAAACTGCGGCGACCAGCAGCGCCTTGCGCTGCTGCTCCTCTAACGCGTCCGCCAGGTCGGCGAACGCGCTCAGTTCTTCGTCGACCTCCGGCCCCGTCAGCTCGGCGTTCTTGACCGGAGCGAACGGGTCGACTCCGCGCCAGGCACCGACCCCGAAGTAGCCGACGGCCTCGAGCAGCCGGCGGTAGAAGTAGCTTTCGCTCCAGAGGAACGGCACTTCACCCCAGGGCCGTCCGTAGAGGTGCTCGCCCCAGGCGAGCCAATCGTCGCGGTCATGAGCATGCTCGGGCAACGGCTCCAGGACGCCGGTGGTGCTCTCGACGAGGAGCCGCTGCAGCATCGCCTCCTCGGCCGAGGTGTAGGGCGTGGTGTCCAGTACCTGCCGAATCAGTTTCGGATGGCGCTCATGGAACACATCCCACTCGAAGGACCCCGGCACCGCTGCGGTGATCGTGGGCGCGCCGGTGGTGTCCACGGGCGTCCGCTACTTCGCTATGCGGAAATACGGTTCAACCGTGCCGCTCTGCTTGACGACCATCGGGTTTCCGCGGCGGTCCTTGGCGGTGGGAACTTCCACACGCACCCAGCCCTCGGCCACGTTGTATTCGACGACGTTGGTTCGCTCGACGCCATTGAAGCGGATACCCACGTCGCGCAGGAGCGCCTCTTCGTTGAAGTAGGGGCTGCGCGGGTCGATCGAGAGGTGATTCGGTGGAACGTCTGTGTTCTGGTCCTCGGACATGATCACTTTCGTTGAATGCTGACGGATTCTTCTTCGCTAAGAACGTACGCGACCCCGTCGGAACGGGTTCCGCGTAGGTCTTGGCGGGCGACGTGACCCAAGCTCTCCGCGGATGGTGCGGCAGATGCCGCCGCATCGAAACCTGTTGGTGCCGCCAACAATTGCTCGCTGGCGCACTCACAAAATCCCCATAGACCTCACGTGTCACACCCGTCTCGGAAGTCCGCTGGGGATGGCTGTTCGCCTGCACACATAACGGTGCCAGCGCTCCGGAAGTCGGCCTACCATCGGAATCTATATGGGCCTGGTGACGGCAACGGACCAGCGCCTCGCGACAGATCAAACCTCATGGCAGAAGGAGGGATGGGCTGATGAAAATCGCACTCGCATTCGCAGTCGCCGCCGCGGCGCTCGCACTCAGCCCCATCGGCGCAGCCAACGCCACACCAGGACAGTGCTTCAACACCCCCTGGGGTGGATACTGCGACGGGCAAGCCGACGGCAACGGCATCTTCAACCATTGCGAAGGTGCGCTCGGGTTCAGCAACTGCTTCTACGTCCGTGCCGTTCCCACGGACGTCGACCCGCGGGGATGGGTACCACTGACCTGACGTTCAGCTCGGTATCAGCCGCAGTTGGCGTGCCCTCTCGAGGATGATCCTGGCGCGGTTCAATCGGGGTAAGTCGCTGCCGTCCTTGGGTTTTCCGCCCCGGGCGTTGAACTGCTCGACGAACTCGCGTGCCCAGCTGATGTCCGATTCGGACGGGCTCAGCCCGGAATTGATGACGTCGGCGTCGGACGAACGCAGCGCGAGCTTGCCCGTCATACCCATCTGCCGGGTGAGCGCAACGCCCTCGGCGAGCTGATCCGGGTCGCGGGTGGGCCCGTCGATCGGACCCGGGATGTGCGCTGCGCGCGACGCGACGACCAGCTGGGAACGGCTGTAGGCCAGAGCCAACGGGTCCTGCTCGACGCCGATGTCCAGCGTGTAGTCATTGACGCCGAACGCGATGCGGAAGCACGGGCGCGCCGCGGCGATGTCATGCACACGCGCCAGCCCGCGCGCGGTTTCGATCAACGCGATAACCGGCGATTCGCCACCGAGCCGGTTCGCGGTATCCCACATGTGATTTCCGCCCTCGGTCTTGGCCAGCACGACGCCCTTGAGCCCGCGGCACTCTGCCAGGGCGCGGCAGTCGGCAGACCAGAAATCACTCGACGCGTCATTGACCCGGACCCACGTCTGGGCACCGGAGTTCAGGAATTCGACGACCCGGTCCCGGGCCGCTTCTTTCTCGTCGGGCGCGACGGCGTCCTCGAGATCGAGGATCACCTCGTCGGATTTCGTCGTCGACAGGAGCGCCCCGAGATCGGGCTCGCGGGACGGATTGACGAGCTGCCAGGAGCGCGAAACCTTCGAGTTGACGGTCATGGCGTCAGGCTAACCGGACAACGAGATCTAGTCGTCGGCTTCGAGTCGCTGTTTCAGATTCCGCAATGTGATGGCCAAGTTCCTGCTCTGAATCTCAGCTCCCGTCAGGCCGTTCGCCGACCAGTGATTGACTGCATCGACTACCGGTCGTGGCCGGGGGCCAACCGCCCAGGTCTCACTGACCGCGGTCGTCGCCTCATCGATTGGCCGGAACCGGTACGTCCAGGTCGCTATCGGGAAACGCAGAAACGGCCGGTCCCATCCGATCGCCCGCACGTTCAGCTTCGGCGCAACCGCCATCCCAAGTTCTGGATGCGCTGGTGTATCTCGTCATCATCACTCCCTGGTCGATTGTTGCGCCTTGTGCCGATATCCATAGTCTTCGACTTGTGGCTGCCGGCTGTCCAGACCGGGCCTGTGCCGCCTAGGGCGGTCGACGGCGCCGACATCCGTGCAATCGGCATGAAAATGGCGGCTCCCCGAAGGAGATCGATACCCTCGGCGGCGTGACTACCATCGCCTTGTTGGTGATGTCCGACCTGCCACATCATCTAGGCCGTTTGGCCATCGGTCGCTCTTGAACATTGATCTCGGGAGGCGACCTTGTTCAGCTAGACCTGATGAACGCAAGCGCGACCGGTACGCACACCGGCGACAACGTCGATGACAACCGGGCAGCTCACCACGATTGTCCGGTCGGTGCGCTCGAATCTGACCGCCGCTACCCACTCGATGGCGCGGCATGACGATACAACTGGACATCGCCACGCTGCACGAAGGCCTCGCTGCCGAGTTCGCCGACGCTCCGTGCATCATCGCCGACCGCACTTGGACCTGGGAACAAACGACCGATCGCACCCGCCGTTTAGCTGCTGTATTGCGCAACAACGGCATTGGAGGGCCGCGCGCCTCGTCGCCCTGTCCGCCATGGCAAACGGGGCAGGACCACGTCGGGATCCTCCTGTACAACAGCACTGAGTATCTGGAGTCACTTCTCGGCGCGTTCAAGGCATCGGCAGTGCCGTTCAATATCAACTACCGGTACACAGCAGACGAATTGACCTACCTGCTCCGCGACGCGAACCCGAAGGCACTCATATATGGAGCTGACTTCGCCCCGATCGTCGCGGAGGTCCTGCCTTCGCTTTCTCACCGACCGCTGTTGGTGCAAGTCGGCGGCAAACTGCTCGATGGCGCTCTCGATTACACGGCGGCGATCGAAACCACGGAACCGGAAGTATTCGCCCCGTCACCGGATGATCGGAACCTGCTCTACACAGGTGGGACCACCGGCAAGCCCAAAGGCGTGATCTGGCGCAGCGGCGACATGGTGAGCGGACCGTTCGGCGTTCGAGCCAAAGACGGACGTCCGCTGAATCTGGCTGACGCGGTCGCGAGGGCCAAGACGCTTCGCGGTCGAGTCCTTCCCGCGCCGCCCCTGATGCACGGTGCCGGCATGGCAGTGGCTATGGGAGGCTGGCTAGGCGGAGCGACTGTGGTCATTCAGCCTGAGCCGGAACGGTTCAATGCCCGCGTATTGGTGGATACCCTTGCGTGCCAACGCGTAACGTCGCTGTGCATCGTCGGCGACGCGTTCGCTGCTCCGATCGTCGCCGATCTCGAAGAACGTGGCGTCAACCTGCCGGATTTGCAGCTGATCGTGAGCGCCGGTGCCGCACTTCGTCCACAGCTCAAAGACCGGCTACGCGAGCTGGTGCCTCAGGTGCGCGTCACTGATCTGGTGGCGTCCTCCGAAGGCATGGTTGGCAGCAAAGGCGGCGACACAGGCACTCGAATCGGTTCGGGTCGCGGAGCGGTCGTGTTGTCGGAAGATCGGACCCATCTGTTGGCGCCCGGAAACGATGAGATCGGCTGGCTGGCATCGGGCGGTGCGATTCCCCTGGGGTATCTCGATGACGCAGAAAAGACCGCAGGCACCTTTGTCACCGTGGACGGTAAGCGCTACTCGGTTCCTGGAGACCGGGCTCGACTCCTACCCGACGGTGACATCGAGTTTCTGGGTCGTGACGCCACGACGATCAATACCGGCGGCGAAAAGGTCTACGCCGACGAAGTCGAAGCCGTCGTCCGCTCGTTACCAGGAGTGCTCGACGCCCTGGTTGTCGGTCGGCACAGCGACGTCTGGGGGCAAGAAGTCGTCGCACTCGTGCAGACGGCCGACAACGTCGAGTCTGCAGACCTGAAGGCGCTGTGCCGAGTGAGCCTGGCCGGCTACAAGGTGCCCAAGCAGTTCATCGAGGTCGACGCTGTGCGTCGGCACGCCAACGGCAAACCCGACTATCGTTGGGCTGCCGCGACGGCGGTACGCGAGAGCGATCCAAGCTAAGGCGGTCTGGTCGCCGGTTTGAGGGACTCGTTTGGGCTGCCAGGCAAGGGCCGCAACGTCGTTGAACGCGGCACCCGGCGCGCCAGCCGCGGGCGCGATAGCGTGATCAACGCCGTCGCCCCATGATTCAAACGGTAACGTGCCTCCTAGGCGTGGGCGTTGAGCCAGCGTGCTGCATTGGCGAAAAAGTCAGGGTGACAGAAGAATTCGGCCTGCGCGCGCACTTCAACGTCGGAAATCGCAGTAGGCAGGTCCACCTCTGCCGATCGCTGAAGTGTGGCCTTTATTCCGCGGCTCAGGTGTCCCGGCACAGCGGCGAAGCGCTGCGCCAACGCGATCGCCATGGTCATCGGATCGTCAGTAACCTGGGACACCATGCCCAGCTGTAGCGCTTCGTCGGCGTCCACCGTTTGAGCGGTGAGCAAGAGCTCCAGCGCTGTGGCGTGACCGACGATGAGCGGCAGAGTATGCGACAAGCCGGCATCAGCGCCCATCGCGATATTGACGAAGGTCGCGGCGAATCGCGCCTGCGGCGACGCGATACGGATGTCACAGGCCATGGCGAAGCCGAAGCCGCCGCCGATCGCGGGACCGTTGACCACGGCGATTGTGGGCTGCGGTAGGCGGCTCCAAGCGAGCGCGCCGGCAAACAGCTCCCGCATCCATTCCGTCGCGACAAGAACATCCTGCGGTGGGAATTCCGCCGTGGCGGACAAGTCCACGCCCGAACAGAATCCACGTCCGGCACCTGTGAGAATCACCGCTCGGATCGACGTATCGGCAGCGATGCGAGCCACGGTCTCAGCAAAAGCCGAAACCGTCGACGGGCGAACAGCGTTCAATCGTTCGGGACGGTTGAACTTGATGACGGCCACGCCGTCACAAGGATGTTCTACAAGAACTTCATCGGCGTCCATAGCGCCCTTTCGTTTCGTATCAAGTGTGACGTCGTGTGTTGTTCGGCCCCGGACCCACACAGGTTCCGAGCAGGCCTGCGGCCCAACTGCGGGGACCGCCCCGACACCCGGCCGCAGGTAGACAGCCACGTTTGACCGGGAGATTTGCCTCGAGATCCAAGCTCACCCGGGCTGGAATCTCGCGCACGTGGTCAGGCCGACCGAGTCTCCCGACGAATTCCCGCAGGCTCGCAATGGGCCATACCTCGGTCTCCAGCTCCTTGACACCGGTCGCCGCCAACATATCGTGAGTCGCACAACGGATTCCGATTCCAAACTTCATCGCGGTGTTGCGCCAACCAATGATCCGCCACGTCCAGGATCCGATGTCAGAAACCTTGCCGGCATGCGCGGGTCGTCTACTCATGTAAGGCAACTCAATCGCATTGCACCAGACCAGAAATTGCCTTGCGCGAACGAGATATGGAATCGTTGCCCATGACGTGAGACCAGCCGACGTTCACGCTCCCAAGTGTGCGACGACAACCCTCACCCAGCCAAGGTCGCCAGCGCCATGATTGGCCGAACGACAGAGGCGATTAGACATATCGGACACGCTCGATCCCCTTTTGTTGCATCCTGCTTCTGCAAGCACCGGGCACGGATCGCTCAATGAGGCGTGGCGACCATGAAAGGCACCGCAGTGAATGCTCAGCACCAGAGAGCCAGAACCATCACAGGCAGGGCGATCACTGCAATCACAGCCGCCCACCGCGAGCTGGATGCAGCAGTCGAGCTGCCCAACGGAGAGTTGGACGACGCCGTTGTCGAGCAGCTTGTCGATGACACCCTGAACCTGCTGCGGGATGCACTGGCCGAGCGGCAGCCCTCCGACGACGTCGGCGGACTCGCGCTGCGAGCCTTCGAGCTTTCCGAGATCCGCCAGGAAATGGTCACCGGAACCCTTGACCGCCGACTCAACGGACTGAGCAATGTCCAACTCGCACTCGGCAAGTTGCGTGCGGTGCGGTCGACAGACGAGATGATGGCACGCGCACCTCGCACGCTTTGCGAACAATGCGGCTTCAAGATCGCCACGCTGATGAGAGTCGACGAAGGCGGCAGAGTTCTGCCGGTAAGTGGCTTCCACGCCGAAAAACCGGACTGGGAACAAACATTCAAAGACATCATGCTCAACAGCATGCCCGTGCACCTGGACGCGTCACTCATCGAGACCGAGATGGTGCGGCGCCGCTCGGCATTGATCGTGCACGACGCGTACAACGACCCACGGGTCACCAGCGAGCACTTGCGGATGGCCGGTGCTCCCTCGTATGTCGCAGCACCGATCATGCCCGAAGGCAGGGTCATCGGGTTTCTGCACGCCTCACATGGATCCACCGTGGACATCGTCGACCGTGACATTCTGTGGGCCTTTGCCGAGGGCTACGGGTACGCGCTGGAACGTACCATCCTGGTGGAACGTCTCTACGAACATGGCGAGCGAATGCGCGAGCTCATGCGCTCCACTGACGCCGTCCTCGAACAGTTGCGCGAGGCGGACCTGCAGATCATCAGCGCTTACGGCGGCGAACTATCGACTGCCCGGGTACCCCGAGTGGCCACTTTCGCCGCACCACTCTCAGCGATCCACGAGCTGCTCACTCGCCGCGAAATCGAGATCATCGAACTGATGGCACACGGGGACACAAACAAGCAGATCGCTGATCGCCTCATCGTTTCCGAAGGCACCGTCAAAGCTCATGTACGCCAGGTCTTGCGAAAGCTCAAAGCCGCCAACCGAGCCGAAGCAGTATCCCAGTACACCCGAATGCTGCACGGGCGGAGCTGATCTGGCGTTCGATCCGCTCCGATTCTCCGGCGGCGGCGATGTGCGGCATCGCTCTGCGGTGGTCCAGGGCGCTATGCAGATACCTCTGCATTGACCGAAACCTGTACAGGCAAAGCCTCGATGCCGTTGATGAAGCTGGAACGCTGTAGTACGGGCTCGCCCGTGATCTGAATCTGTCCGAAGCGCTGGTACAGCACCGGCAAGATCGTCCTCGCTTCAGCACGCGCGACCGCATTGCCAAGACAGAAATGTTGGCCCGCACCGAATGCCAGATGCGGATTATCGGCACGGGTGATATCGAACTTTTGCGCGTCCTCAAAGACGTCCTCGTCACGGTTCGCCGAGGCGAAGCTCAGAACGACTTTGTCACCGGCCTTGATCTGCCGGCCGCTGAGCTCGAAATCGGCAATGGCCGTACGGCGGAATTGTGTCACCGGTGAGTGGTACCGCAACACTTCTTCAATTGCGTTGGGCCACAGCTCTTTATCCTCCCGCAGCAACCGAAGTTGATCGGGGTGCTGGGCCATGAGCAGGACAAAACCCGTCAGCAGATTCCGTGTCGTCTCGTTGCCGGCGATCACGAGCAGCTGGAAGAACCTGCGCAGTGACTCATCATCGAGGCGTTCACCGTCGACCTCCGCGTTGACCACAGTGCTCCACAGGTCCTCGCCAGGATTGGCGCGTTTCTGTGCAGTCAACTCCTCCGCGTAGGCGAACAGTTCAACAAACGCTTTGGCGTACGACGCCGGATTGGTGATCGCTGCCGGGTCACCGCCGCCGACCATCTGGTTTGTCCACTCGTACAGCAGCCGGCGATCACTGGACGGCACACCGAGTAAATCGGCCAGTACCAAGATCGGCATCTCGGCCGAGAACCGGTCGACGAGATCGAACTCGCGGTCGGGCTCAAGCGACTCCACGATATTCCGGGCGTGTGTCTCCATCGACGCGGCCATGTCGCGCACCACCCTGGGAGTGAACGCCTTGCCCACGATCCGCCGCATCGTCGCGTGTTCGGGTGGGTCCTGGTTCAGCATCGCCTTGCGCGCTTCTCGCAGCAGGTGCGGCGGACTATCGCGGATGAATGTGCCACCCTCATACGAACTGAACACATCGGGCCGTTTACCCGCCGTAACGACATCCGCGTGACGGGTAACCACCCAGAAGCCAGGCCCGCCGGGGAAGGCGCCGTCGGCCGGTTCTGCCGACCACGCCACGGGATCCTCTCGCCGCAACCGGCTGAAGAGCTCGTGTGGATAGCCGTGCTCGTACGTGGCGGGATTCCCTAGATCCAATTCACTCATTGTGTTACCGCCTCGACAAACACGGGATAGCTTTCGCCGTCCTCCGGGTGAACGAACTCCGTATGCAGTTTCATGCCTGTGCGGGGTGCGTTGGTGACGATTCGGGCGTACAACCAAGGGCCCTCGTCCAGTTCGACGATGCCTGCGGTGTAGGGCACCACGTCAGAGTAGGCCCGACTGGGCGCCCGGTGCACGACGGTCCACGACACCAGAACACCTGTTCCGGAGGCGGGAGCCCACGACAGTTCTGTGCCACCGCATGCCGTGCACAACTGGGCCTCAGGGGCGAGCGCGTGCGCGCAGGCCACACAGGTCTTCAGCAGTAGACGGTCGTCGGAGGCGGCAGCGAAGAACTCGCCGCTCTTCGCGTCACCCACAATGGACGGCCAATCAGTCATCACTGTGCCCCGCCCAGAATCAGCGTCGCATGATGTTCCAGTACCCCACCGTTACCACTGACCATGATGACGTCACGTTTGCTCACTTGACGAGCGCCGGCGGTTCCGCGGCCCTGTGCCACCGCTTCGACCACTGGTGTGAATCCCGAGAGATAGAAGGCTGACAGCTGGCCGCCACCGGTGTTACACGGCAACGTGCCAGCAGGCCCAAGTGCTCCATCGGCCACGAATGCGCCTCCCTCGCCCTTTCCGCAGAACCCGTAATCCTCCAGCGTCACCAGGACTGTGAAGGTATAGCAGTCGTACAACTGCAACATATCGACATCCTTGGTGGTGAGCCCCGCCATGCGCAGGGCAGCCGGCCCGGCTACAGCAGCGCCGGTGCGTATCCCAAAATCGCTGTTGCGCTCCATGATTCGACCGGGGTGTGCTTGACTCCACCCGAGAATGTCGACGGCAGGCTGTGCGAGGTCACGGGCACGCTCTGCACTGGTCACGATGACGGCCGCGGCCCCGTTGGATACCAGGCAGATATCCAGTAGATGCAGTGGCTCGGCAATCATTGGCGAATCCTGATGTTGCCCAAGCGATATCAGGTCGCGATGTTGGGCGTTCGGATTCAATGCGGCCCAGGAGCGTTGCGCAACCGCGATGGAGCCGAGTTGCTCGCTCGTGGTGCCGAAAGCGGAAAAATGGCGTTGGGCAGCCAGTGCATAGAACAGGTTCGGGGTCACCATGCCGATGCCCGCATGGTATCCGGCGAAACCGCTGGGGCCCTTGAAGTTTCCCGAACGCGCCGACCCGAACGCATCCCGGCCAGAGCCTTTCGGCTTGAGTGGCGCATCAGCGAAGACGCACGCCACCGTCGACGCCTCTCCGGCCGCGACCGCGGCTGCGGCATAGGCGATCATCACCGCGGGGCTCGCACCGAGCACCGAAATTTCGGCGAGCAAGGTCAGGTCACGGAGCCCGAGGACCTTCTGCAAGGACAGTTTCGGTGCGCCCTGCGTACCTGGAGTGACCAGCAGGCCATCCACATCGGACAAATCCAACCCGGAGTCGGCCACGGCCAGCCGGACCGCTTCGGCCGCCAGGTCAGTGGCGCTGCGCCCGTACACTTTACCGACTTCGGTCAGTCCGAGTCCGGCAATGGCGGCGGTCACGACCCGCTCCAGACCGGTGCGCGCTTTTCGACGAAAGCTCGTGGCCCTTCCTTGGCGTCAGCGGTGCGCATCACTGTCTTGGCCTCCGCATCGGACAGCGCCCAGGCATCCGCTTCGAAATCCGATCCGGCGTCGCGCGAAGCGTAGGTCACCCGCTTGCTCGCCTGGACGGCCAGCGGAGCATTCGCGGCAATGACGCCTGCTAGTTCCAATGCCGCATCAAGAACCTGCTCTTGTGGGACAACGCGATTGACCAAGCCCCAGCGCAGGGCCTCGGATGCGGACATCGGCGCTCCGGTCAGGGACATCTCCAACGCGATCGACAGCGGGATCCGTTTGGACAGCCGCAATAAGCCGCCGCCGGCGGCGATGATGCCCCGCGTGACTTCCGGCAAACCCAGAGTTGCAGTTTCGCTCATCACCGCCAAGTCGCAGGCAAGGAGGAGCTCGGTGCCCCCGCCGAGCGCATAGCCATTAACCGCTGCGATCAATGGTTTGCCGAGGCCCGACTTGAGGAATCCGCCGAAACCGCGCTCCCGTTGCGATCGGTCGACAAGTGGCCGGCCGGCAGCCACCTCCTTGAGGTCTGCCCCAGCACTGAAAGCACGATCACCGGCGCCGGTCAGGATGCCAACGCGCAGGTCCGGGTCGGTCAGCAGTTCATCAATCGCGTCTTGAACGGCCAGCGACATCTCCGCGGTGATCGCGTTCATGGCGTGCGGACGGTTCAGCGTGATGACGGCCACGTGGCCAACCCTGTTCAACAGGGCGGGAGGCGCGTCAGCGGTCATGTGTAGAGCTCCTCGATCTGGACGGCGTACTTCACAGCAATCGGTTTGCGCTTGAGCTTCGATGTCGGCGTCAGCTCATCGCTGCCGGGGACAAAGTAGGTCGGCAGGATGGTGAACCGCTTGATCTGCTCGACGCGCGCAAGCTTCATGTTTCCGGCTTCGACCGCCTTCTCGACTGCGGCACGGATCACCGGGTCCTCGGCAAGCACTGCAGGATCCGGGCTGATGTCCCGCTCCGCGGCGAACGCCGCGGCCGCATCCGCGTCGAGGGTAATGAGAGCCACGTTGTACGGTCGGCCGTCCCCAATGGCGACCACCGGGCCCAGCAGTGGCGACGACGACGCGATGGCACCTTCGATATTGGCCGGCGACATGTTCTTACCGGCCGCGTTGATGATGAGTTCCTTCTTGCGGTCGACGATCCGCACATAGCCCTCATCGTCGATCTCAGCGATGTCTCCCGAATGCAGCCATCCGTCGGCGTCGATCGCCTCCGCGGTCTTCGCGGGATCGTTGCGGTAACCCTTCATCAACGACGGCGCGCGCAACAGCAGTTCGCCGTCCTCGGCGATCCGCAGCTCAGCTCCCGGCGGAGCCATCCCGACTGTGCCCTGTCTAGCCATCGAAGGCGGGGCGCCCGTGCCGAGACCGCACTCGGACATGCCCCACATCTCGCTGACCGGGATACCCAATTTCTGTATGAAGGCGAAGTCATCCGGTGCGATCGCCGCGGCGCCCGACAATGCCCATTTGACCCGGTCCAGCCCGAGCTTCGCCCTGATCGCGTCGATCACTTGGGGAGCGCCGGCATCAAACGCGGCGCTGAGGCGGTCGTCAGACTGAAGCTGCAGCTGAACACCGGATTTGAGCTTTTCCCATACGCGGGGGACCGCGATGAACAGCGACGGGCGTACCTGCGGCAAGACGGTGGACAGCAGCTTGGCATCGGCCAGCGTGACCACCTCGATCCCGGCCAATACGCCGAAATAGTGCGTGAAGAACCGGTCAGCGGCATGCGCGGCGGGAAGGTACGAGATGAATGTGTCGGCGGATGCGTACGGATAGAACGCATTCACGGCCGCGGCCATCGACAAAGCACTCCGGTGGGTATGTTCGACCCCCTTCGGCGGACCGGTGGTACCCGAGGTATAGATCAGGCACAACACATCGTCGCGTTGCACTGACTGCCAGGCGGTGTCGAAATCAAAATCGTGCGCGGGCTGCAGTCGATCCACGTCGCCATCCTCGATAACGAGGATGTGCTCGATAGGTGTCCGAGCCGACCTCAGTTTCTCGACGTATTGGCGCTCGGTCACGACCACGCGGGTTTCCGCGTCGCCGAGCAGGTATTCGATCTGCTCGACGGAGCAGGTGTTGTAGATCGAGTAAGTGGCCACCCCGAGGTGGCAAGCTGCGGTTTCAGTGAGGTTGAATTCCGGCCGGTTGGTGAGTAATGCCGCGAATGTGTCACCACGCTGCAGGCCGAGGGCCGCCAGCCCGCCCGCGATCCGTCGCACCTCATCGGCGTACTGACGCCAGGTGAAGGTCAGTGCCCCGTCTGCCGTGCGTAGCGCGACGGCATCGCCACGTGCGGCGACGGTCTGTTGAAAGGCTTCCGGCCAGGTCTGAGGTTGTGGCATTTCGTGGTCCTTCGTCAATTCGGTGTCGTAGTCAAGAGACGGCTGTAAGGCTTCGCCTCGAACTCACCGGATAGATCAGCGGAGGGAATTTCCGTTCGGTGTAGTCGTACGGTTCGGGTCCACGCCTCACGTCCCGACCCGCTCTACGGTGTTTTGGCGGCCGATATTCGACGCGAGAAACCAACCCGCTTCGCGGAGCGCGTCTCGCGCATCCAGCGAAACCCGCGCTAGTGCCTGGAACACATGAACTTGATCCGGCCATACCTGCAGCAGGCTGGGCACTGCTGCCCGCGCCAGCGACTCGGCTAGTCGCTCCGAATCGGTCAGCAAGCACTCGGTATCTCCAACTTGGATCAGCACCGGCGGCCACCTCCGCATGTCGGCGCTCAGCACGGCGAGGCGTGAGTGCTCCATAGTCGCGCCGTGCACGTAGGAACGAATCATTTTGGCGCCGAGGACCGGGGAAATCACCGGGTCACGCCGAACCGCATCGCGTTGCGCGGCGCCCGAGCCAGTGAGGTCCAGGCACGGCGAGAACAGCACCGCGGCGGCCGGCATCGGCAGGTTGTCCCGCGTTGCGTCGTTGAGCACCGAGCAGAGCAGATGTCCACCGGCAGAATCTGCCGCCAGCGCGACTCGTGACGGTTCAAATCCGCGGTCAAGCAGACAGCGGTATGCGGCGATCGCATCGTCGGCCGCCGCGGGAAAGGGGTGCTCCGGCGCCAACCGATAGTCCAACAGGAACACCGCCAAACCGCTGGCTTCCGAAAGCCGTTGCGCCAGAGCGAGATGCGACCGTGACGAACCGAACACGAATCCGCCGCCATGCAGGTACAACACCACGCCTTGCTGGATCGACGCGCCTGCGCCGATAACCCACCGGCCACGCAGGACTCCGTCGACCACGTCCAGTTCGGCCGAAGTCTGGAACCGATTGTCGAGGAGTCCGACAACATCGGCGAAGCACCGCAAAACGGTCAGCCGGTAACCGGTTGGCACCGACGAATTGTCCTGCAGCAACCGCAATGTCCGACTCAACAAGCTACGCAGTCGAATTCTGCTGTGCGGGACACCCATCAGGCACACCATTGTGCGTCTGCGCCACTCATCCGGGTAGGTAGATGGATTTGCTGTGCTGGTAGGCCCGCAAGCCCTCAGGCCCCAGCTCGCGGCCGATACCACTGGATTTCACTCCCCCGAACGGTGAGCCATGGTCCATCGTGAAGCCGTTGATACCAATGCTCCCGGTGTGCACCCGCCGGGCGACTCCCAGCCCCCGGTCGAGGTCACTGGTCCACACCGTTCCGCCCAAACCGAATTCCGAGTCGTTGGCGATACGGACCGCGTCGTCGGTGTTTTCGTACGGAATGACAACCAGAACTGGTCCGAAGATCTCCTCACGGGCAATGGTCGCGTCATTGTCCAGGTCTGCGAAGATGGTCGGCTCGACGAACCAGCCCTTGTCGAACTCTGCCGGCCGCTTTCCGCCGGTGGTGACGGTGCCGCCCTCTGCTATGCCCTTGGCGATGTAGCTCTCCACCACCTCACGTTGGCGAGCGGTCGCCAACGGCCCGATGGCAGTTCCCGGGTCGAGTGCGTCACCGATCGACAGAGACGATGCCAAAGCGGTGAAGGCCTCGACAATCTCGCGATAGCGGTTGCGAGGGGCGAGGATTCGCGTGCTGATGTAGCAGCTCTGCCCCTGATTCAACAGGGTGCTGGCGAACATGCCCTTCATCGCGACGCCCAGATCGACATCATCGAGGATGATGCCGGCAGACTTGCCTCCCAGCTCCAGTGTGACTGGCCGCAGCAATCGTGCGCAGGCCTCGGCGATGGTGCGACCGGCTCCGGTGGAGCCGGTGAACGCCACCTTGTCCACTCCGGGATGGGCGACCAGGTGGGCGCCGGCCCCACGTCCCGAGCCGGGGACGATGTTGAGCACACCTGGTGGAAGATCGGCGGCCGCGGCGGCCTCTGCGATCAGCATGGCGTCGAGCACCGTTTCCGACGACGGCTTCAGCACCACGGTGCAACCAGCGGCAAGCGCCGGCGCCAGTTTGAAAAAGGTCAGTGTCTGCGGGAAATTCCAGGGCACCACTGCACCGACCACACCGATCGGTTCGCCGCGTACCAGGGTGCTGCCCGCCACCAGTGACTTCCGCCGTTCCTCGGCATCGGTGGAGCGCGCCAGGTTGGCGTAGTAGCGCAGCAGCGTCGCCGGCACCTTGGCCTCGGTTTGGCGCGAGATCCGAATCGGCATGCCATTCTGGCTGCTTACGGTCGACGCAATGGCGTCGGCGCGAGCGGTCAACTCGTCGGCGAACCGCTCGAGGACCTCAGCGCGCTGCCCCGGCTCCCAATGCGCCCAGCCCTTGGGGTCGTCGAACGCCTCACGTGCTGCTGCCACGGCCCAATCCACGTCGGCAACTTCGGCCGAAGCAACTTCGCCCAGAGGCTCTTCGGTACTGGCCGACGACACCATGATGCGTGCGCCACTCGATGGCACGACCCACTCGCCACCGATGAACAGCTTGTCGTAGCGCTTCTCTCGATCGGTCATCACGACTCCTGCAGGCTGAGGGCGCAGGTGGGGCAATCGTCGACAGCGATGCGGACTTGGGCCAGCTCGTCGGCCGAGACATCCTCGCGAACGAGCCTCAGCACGCCATCGTCATCGACCTGGAAAAGGTCGGGCGCCACGGATTCGCAGAGCCCGATGCTCGCACAGCGTTGTCGATCGACAGTGATCTTCATGACTGCCAGTAGAACCAAAGGTGAGGTCCCGGGACCAGTGCTATCGCTGGTCCCTAGCCGTTTGGTCGGTAGATATGGCCATTCGGTGCAATGCCCCAGTGCTCAACGGGCAGATAGCGTCGAATCTCCGATGTAGGAGGCAATGATGCTGGCTCAGGCCGCAATCTTGGACGGTCCGGATACCGAGTTCGTCATTCACGACGTTGAGATACGCGAGCCCGGTCCTGGCGAGGTCCTTGTCTCCATCCGCGCGGTCGGCATGTGCCATACCGACATCACAGCCAGGCATTCGCCGATACCGCTGCCATTTCCGGTCGTACTGGGCCACGAAGGTGCCGGAACAGTCGAGGCCGTCGGCGCGGGGGTTACGGCAGTCCGCCCAGGTGATCGTGTCGTGTTGACGTACGATTCGTGCGGCAACTGCGGCAATTGCCACACCGGCCAGCCCGGATATTGCTCAGAGTTCTTCGGCCGCAACCTGACTGGCCGCGGCATCGGCGGCTCGTCGCCACTGCGCCGCGCCGGCGAGGAGATCGGTGGTCGCTGGTTCGGACAGTCGTCGTTCGCCACCCACGCCGTGGTTGCGCAGCGCTGCGTTGTCAAGGTCGGGGACGAACTCCCCTTCAGCGAGTTGGCCCCGCTGGGCTGTGGGGTGCAGACCGGAGTCGGCGCTGTCGTGCACACGCTGGGCCTTCGGCTGGGCGAATCGCTGGTGGTATTTGGCGCTGGGGCCGTTGGCCTTTCGGCAGTGATGGCCGCACGTGCCTGCGGCGCGAGCCAGGTGATCGCGGTCGATCTGCATCAGAGTCGCCGGGATCTGGCACTCGAGTTGGGAGCTACGCAGGCATTTGACGGCGCCGATCCCGATCTGGCCAAGCGGGTCGTTGCGGCCACCGGCGGGTGCGACTATGCCCTGGATACCACGGGTGTACCGGCGGTGATGAACACTGCGCTGGCGACACTGCGTAGTCGGGGCACGTTGGGGATTGTCGGCAGTACCTCTGCCAAATTGACTTTTGCAACCGGCGCCATGGCGACCAAACGGATAGCGTTTCTGTTCGAAGGCGACGCAACTCCGCAGGAGTTCATACCGAAGCTGGTCGCGCTGCGACTCGCCGGGCGACTGCCGTTCGACCGCCTGATCACGACCTTCGATCTTGCTGACATCAACGCGGCCGAAGCGGCGTCGATCGACGGATCAGTCGTCAAACCCGTGTTGGTCACGGGCACTGACCGCGACGGTGCATCTTCAGGAGAATCATGACCCATTACCGGTCCAATGTTCAGGACCAGTTGTTCAATCTCTTCGAAATGCTAGATCTCGAAGGCATTTTGGCCGCAGGAGAATTCGGCGAACTGGACGGCGAGACCGTCCGAACGATGATCGTCGAAGCAGCGCGTCTTGCCGAAGGACCGCTCGCCGCATCATTTGCCGAGTCGGACCGGGACGCACCGGAACTTGATATCGCCACACACACGGTGACGTTGCCGGAGACATTCAAGGCGTCGGTGCGCGCGTGGATGGACGCAGGCTGGTCGAGGATCGGCATCCACGAGGACATCGGCGGTGTGCGCGCGCCCGCGGCAGTGACGACGGCAGTCAACGAGCACCTCGTGGGTGGTCTGCCGGCCGCGTTCTTCTATCTGGTGGGCCCGCCGATGCTCGACGTGCTCTACCGGGTCGGCAATACCCAGCAACGTCATTGGGCGCGATTGGGCGTGGAGCGCGACTGGGGAGCAACCATGGTGCTCACCGAAGCCGACGCCGGTTCCGACGTGGGTGCCGCACGTACCAAGGCGACTCCGCAGAGCGATGGAACATGGCACATCGAGGGGGTCAAGCGGTTCATCACGTCGGGTGATTCCGACGACTTGTTCGAGAACATCGCACATCTGGTGCTGGCAAGACCGGTCGATGCGCGCCCAGGGACCAAGGGCCTCAGTCTGTTCTTCGTGCCGAAGTACCTGCCAGACCCGGAGACCGGGGTACCGGGTGACCGCAACGGTGTGCTCGTGACCGGACTGGAATACAAGTTGGGTCTCACCGCGTCGGCGACATGCGAGCTGAGTTTCGGATTGGCGGACGAGCCCGCGGTCGGCTGGCTGGTCGGCGATGAGCACAACGGCATCGCGCAGATGTTCCACATCATGGAATTCGCGCGGATGATGGTGGGCATCAAAGCAATTGCAACCTTGTCCACCGGCTATCTGAACGCCCTCGAGTACGCGAAAACTCGCATCCAGGGAACAGATCTTGCTCGATCAGGTGACCCGTCGGCCCCACGGGTGCCCATCATCGCCCATCCCGACGTGCGGCGTTCACTGTTGACTCAGAAGTCGTACAGCGAAGGATTACGCGCGCTGTATTTCTACACCGCAGCGCACCAGGACGCAGTGGTGGCGCAATGGGTCTCGGATGCAGACAGCGAGTTGGCGGGCCGGGTCAGCAGCCTGTTACTACCGATCGTGAAGGGCGTCGGCTCCGAGCGTGCCTACCAATGCCTCACGGAATCACTACAGACCATGGGTGGATCGGGTTATCTACGGGACTACCCGATCGAACAATATCTCCGCGATGCCAAGATCGACTCCCTCTACGAGGGAACCACGGCGATACAGGCTCAAGATTTCGTGTTCCGCAAGATCATCCGCGACGGGTGCGTCGCGCTCGATCACGTTCTCGACCAGGTGCAGCGTTTCATCGATCGATCGCACCACGAGCACCTTGACCCAGCGGTACAACAACTCGGTGGAGCTCTGACGGCGGTGCGGACGATGACGTCGGCGCTTGTCGGCTATCACGAACAGTCGCAGACCTGCCCGCAAGACGCTTACCGCATCGGACTGCAGACGGTGCCATACCTGCTCGCCGTCGGTGACCTCGTCATCGGTTGGCTGTTGTTATGGCAGGCCGAAGTCGCACTCAGCGCGATCGAGCGCGGACGCGCCGACCACGACCACGCCTTCTACGAAGGAAAGGTCACGGCAGCAACGTTTTTCGCACTGAACATTCTGCCCCGGCTGTCGGCTGTGGCAGTCGCGATCCAGAATCAAAGGCTCGACGAGATGGCGCTGCCCGTCGATGCCTTCTAACGGTCGTCGCTATCCGGTTGGGGCCCTAGCCCCCGACGGTCAGCTCGCGGCGTGGGCGTCAATGTGGAGGCCGGCAAGAACCTCACCGGTTACCTCCGCGACATGCCCCGCGGGATCAGCAAGTTGCGCCAGATTGTATCGATCCACCAGGAGCCCTCCCAGGAAGGTGTCCACGAATGCCGCACCCACCTGTTGGGCCGTCAGCAAACCGTCCGGGTTGAACCAAACCCACATCAGTTGGAGGGCACTCCACAACTGCACGGCCGCCAGTTCGACGTTGACCTGCCGAAAAGTACCGTCCGAGATTCCCTGACGAATGAAATCCTCCGTCATTCGCACGAGCTCACGGCGACCTTCGCGCACCTTGTCGAATCCGGGATCGAATGCCAGCTGGGCCACTTCGCGCTGGCTCGCGACCGTCAAATCCCGGTCCGTGGTGAACAGGAGCGCAGCAAAGTAAACCACCGCCGCGACGCGTTCCTCAGCCCGAGTCAGCCGCGCACGCATTTCCTCGAAATGCGCGATATGCCGTGCAGTACAACTCTCTTCAAGCTCTCGCAGCAGCTGAGCCTTGGAGCCGAAGTGATAGACGATGGTGCCCTGTGACATGCCCAGCTCTGAGGCGATGTCGCCGAAGTTTGTCGCGTGATATCCCCGTTCAGCCACGTGCCGGATGAACGTGTCAAGGATTTCTTGGCGCCTGCCCGAGGGTCGTCGCACCGCACCTCCCAGGCCCGTTTGACTGTGTGTTCAGTCGAGATTAGCCCATCAACTCGTATTCGACGGCGTACTGGGCGTGCGAGCCCACCGCGGCTCGGCTGTGCCGTGGCCACCCACCCGTTTCCTCGATTTTGGCAAATTCTTGGGGCATTGCACTTAGGCTAGTGCCGTTGTAACTTGACTGAGTGTGCGGTCAGTTTGCTGGTTGGCGCGTCCGCCGCACGGAGACACAGGCGCACCAGGCAACCAGGCCTGCAAGCAACACGCCAGACAGGTTGCCGCAATCGGCCATGTCGGTCGCCCATGTCGCATATTGGTGAATCAGGAGAATCGCATGGCCCTAGTTGGCACCGCACGCACGCCGTCTGCGGTGAACGAGATCGTCAACTGGGCCCGCGGTTACGTTCGCCGGCACCCGCTGGAGTCGATTCAGACCGTCGGTGGACAGGTCATATTGGCGTTTCAAACAATGCGCTACCTGTTCGAAGACATCACCAAGCGCAGCTTTCAATTCGGGGAGTTCATCCATCAAGCTGCCTTCATGGCCGGAACCGCCTTTGTGCCAACAATTTTCGTGACGATCCCAGTGGGTGTGTCGTTGTCGATTCAGTTCAGCCTGCTGGCCGGCCAAGTTGGCGCGACCTCGCTTGCCGGCGCCGCGACCGGCCTCGCCGTTATTCGTCAGGGCGCTCCCCTGGTCGCGGCAGTCTTGCTCGCCGCTGCCGTCGGTTCAGCGGTCTGCGCCGATCTGGGCGCTCGCACCATGCGCGAGGAGATCGACGCCATGGAAGTAATGGGCGTATCGCCGATTCAGCGGCTGGTAGTGCCCCGTTTCGTGGCCTGCCTCGTGGTCGGCATACTCTTGACGGGAATCACGTGTTTTATCGGATTCCTTGCGGGATATGCGTTCAACATCTATCTCCAGAACGGCACGCCTGGATCGTTCGTGTCGACGTTCGCGTCCTTCGCCACCGTCGATGACCTGGTTCTGGCGTTGGTCAAGTCGATCGTCTTTGGAGCCATCGTGGCAATAGTGGCGTGCCACAAGGGTTTATCTACTCGCGGAGGGCCGGCCGGCGTGGCCAACTCGGTCAACGCCGCAGTAGTAGAGGCGGTTCTACTCTTGATGACAGTCAATGTCATTATGACCCAGCTGTATGTCCTCCTCTTTCCGCGGACAACGCTGTGACGGCCGCACCGTACCGTCCACCGGGCATCAAGCCCCTGATCGACGGGTCCGAGAAGGCCGCAATGTCGGTGGCCAAGGTCGGCCACATGGTCAACTTCTTCGGCCAGATTCTGACTTCCATGCCCACCACAGTGCGCCGATATCGTCACGAATTCATGCGCATCCTTGCCGATATCACTTGGGGCAACGGATCGATAGTGGTCGGCGGCGGAACCATCGGCGTCGCGCTCGTCCTTGGTGCGACCGCCGGCACCCTGATCGGCGTTGAGGGATACAACGCCCTGAATCTGCTCGGACTCGGCCCAGCAACCGGATTGATCGCATCGTTTGCGGGAACCCGCGAGCTGGCACCCATCATGGTAGGACTCGCCTTCACCACTCAGGCGGGTTGCCGATTCACCGCACAACTCGGCGCCATGCGCATCAACGACGAAATCGACGCACTGGACACCCTCGGCATCAACTCCGTGTCGTACCTGGTAACCACCCGGGTCGCCGCCGCGATCACCGCGGTTGTGCCATTGTTCCTGGCGTGCCTGACTGTCGCCTACATCGCCAGTCAGATCGTCGTCGGGATTTCGGCGGGTCAGTCGGGTGGTACTTACCTGCACTACTTCTCATTGTTCGTCAGCGGGCGCGACGTCATTTTCGCGACGATCAAAGCAGTGGTCTTTGTGTTCACTGCCGCAACCCTGCAGTGCTACTACGGGTATTTTGCCGCGGGCGGACCGGCCGGCGTGGGCGTCGCAGCAGGGCGGGCCATGCGATCTGCGATCACGGTTGTGATCGTCCTCAACATGCTGCTCACCATGGCGCTCTGGGGCGTGCAATCCGGCGCACGGTTCGGAGGCTGAGTGCATGCCCAATTCCTTTGATACCAACGGCCACAGCCCGTCCAACCGGCGACTGTTCGTCATCGGAACCTGTTTCGTGGCAGTCGCCGCGGTCAGTGTCAGCCTGGCCGTCGCCAAGTCCAAAGGTGATTTGGACAGTGTGGTGAAGGTCGAAGCGGCACTGGTTAACGTCGGTGACGGATTGCCGGAGAAATCTGACGTCAAGTACCAAGGCGTACTGGTCGGTCAAGTCGCCGACGTAACAGCCGCCGTCGCTGCGGGACAGCCGAATACGGTGCACATCAACCTCAGTCCGGAATACGCCGGCAGCATTCCGGCCGCAGTCACTGCTCGCGTCGTGCCCTCCAACGTGTTCGCGGTGTCGTCGGTGCAGCTGGTCGACAACGGAAATCCCGGTTCCACCGGGCTGCGGGCCGGCACGGTGATCCGTGAGGATCAAAGCCTGCCCACCGTGTTGTTCCAAACCACACTCAACAAGTTCCGCAAGGTATTCGCCGCACTGAGCAGGCCGTCCACCGATCGGGGTGTCGGTGTACTGGAGACCATCAGCGAAGCCACCCACGGCCGCGGCGATTCACTACGGCGAGCGGGCGGCGATCTCAATAAGATTGTGACCGAACTCAACAACGTGGTCAGCGACGGCACCGGCCCATCCACGCTATCCGCACTGGCGGATGCCAGCGATGCCCTCCACAACGTTGCACCAGACCTGTTCGACGCACTCGACAGCGCTGTCAAACCTATGCGGACGCTTGCCGAGAAGCAGACCGGACTGACCAGCTTCCTGTCAGCGGGGCTGAAAACCTTTGGTACGGTGGCCGACTCGTTCGACCACCAGACTGACCGCCTGATCAACATCACCACCCAGCTGACCCCAGTGGTGGGGGTCCTCGCAGACAACGACAAACAATTTCACCCGATCTCCACCCGTCTGCAGGACGTGGCTCAGCGCGTACTGAGCATCTACGACCCCGACACCACGCAGTTCACGATCAAGGCCATTGTCAGCATCAACCCCACTCGGACATATGTGCGCGCCGACTGCCCACGCTACGGCGCGCTGGAAGGCCCAAGCTGCCACACTGCACCGGAAGTCCCGACTGCCCCCAGCCTGTACCCGGCCCTTGAGTCCAGGGGTTTCCCACCGCCCGCTGGAGTCACTGAGAACCGCCCCAACTACGCTCCACCACGCGGTTCCGTTGCCCACGCCGGCGAGGATCCCGGCCAAGGTCCGCTGCCCGGACCCCCGCCGGACGCACCACCGGACCCCGCACCAGATGTCTCGACGCCAGCGACACCACCCGCTGCCGCACCGCTACCGGCGGAAGCCGGTGCCGCACAACCACAATCGCTCGTCATTGGCGGCAATGTCGGTCCGGTAGGAAGCCTTCAAGAACACCATCAGTTGAGCCAGATCATGGGTAAAGACGCGAACCCGGCCACCCAGCTGTTGTTGGGTCCAGTGGTCCGCGGCGCCGATGTCGAGCTGACCCAACCCGACGGAGAGGTCCGATGAGCTACCGCAAACCGTTGATCGGCCTGTCGCTGTTCCTGGCCTTCGCCATCGTGGTCACATGGATGGTGTATCGCACCCTTGACCGCGGCATATCGGGAACGACGAACTCATATTCCGCCACCTTCACCGATGTTTCTGGACTACACGCAGGCGACGATGTACGGGTGGCCGGCGTACGCGTCGGCCGCGTCGACGACGTCGAACTCGACGGTACACACGCGAAAGTCACCTTCCAAGTACAGAAGGATCAACGGCTGTACAGCAACACGATCGCGTCGGTGACTTACCAGAACATCATCGGCCAGCGCTACCTCGGCCTGTCATCTGGCACGGGTAGCGAGAGCCGCCCGTTGGCCGCCGGCGGACGAATCCCGTTGGAGCACACCGAGCCATCGTTCGACATCACCTACCTGCTCCGCGGATTCGAACCACTGTTCACCCTGCTCGACCCCAAACAGGTGGACAATCTCACCGAGGGCATCATCCAAGCCCTGCAGGGCAACAACGGCTCTGTGCTCTCCCTCATCACCCAAACATCGGCCCTGGCCCAGACCTTCGGCGGCCCCGACCAGGTCCTCGGCGACCTCATCGTCAACCTCAACACCGTGGTGACGAACTTGGCATCCCAGAATGCCAATCTGCAGATGGTGATCACCCATACCCGCGACATCATGGTAGGGCTCGGTAACCGTCGCGACGAACTGCGGGCATCGGTGGGATCCATCACGAAGACAGTCGGCCGTCTGGCAACGATCGCCGACAACGTCTACCCCGATCTGCACAGCCTCGTCACCCGCGAACCCGGATTCACCACTCAGCTCACCGGTGATGCACGCAACCGCATTGGGTTCCTGGGAGCCAACCTCCCCGCGGGCCTGAAGGCGTTGGCCAGATTCACCCAGGAAGGCTCCTACGCCGACATCTACGCCTGCGACGTGACATCCAGCATGTTCAAGTTCCTCACGACGCTGATTCCGGCATATGTCAGCGGCGCAACACCCGGAAACACGATCAAACACTCAGCGGTCTGCAGGTAGAAGGCAAGGATGAAACGACTACACGCTCTGCTACAGCGCCCGGTCACCAGCTACAACAAGATCTGGCTCGGGTCAATTGCTTTGGGCCTCGTTATCACGATCACCGGCGTGGCACTGCTCATCGGCAAGCTCGATCTGGGGCGCACCCGCTACCACGCAGAGTTCGCTCAGGCCGCGGATCTGCGCTCCGGCGACTTGGTGACAGTCGCGGGAGTTTCAGTCGGAAACGTGGAGGGCCTGTCGCTGGCTGGAGACCGCGTCCTCGTGACATTCAAGCTACGCAATGACGTTCACCTCGGCCGCGATACGCACGCCGCGATAAAACTGACCACCCTGCTCGGCAGCCGCTATATGGAATTGTCGCCGGCTGGTACGGGCTCACTCGACCGCAGCACCATCAAGCTGCCCAACACAGCGGCACCGTACAACCTGCAGGATGCCCTCGCCGATTCCACCACCACCTTCGACGCGATCGACGCGGATCGTGTCGCATCGTCACTGACCACCATGTCGCGGAGTCTGGACGGTGTTCCCGATGCGCTGCCAGAGGCACTGAACAACCTGCGCTCACTGTCCGCTGTCATTGCGGACCGACGCGACCAACTCAAGTCACTGCTCACGGCCACCGACCGCGTTACCGCGCTGATTCGAGACCAGAAATCCAATCTCGGCTCGCTGATTGTGCAGGGGCGAAACCTATTGGGGGACCTGGCTTCCCGACGCACCGCGGTCGAGCGACTGTTTACCAGCGCCACCAAACTGGTGGCGACGTTGAATCGGGTGTTGGGCGATCAGCCGGGCCTGAACGGTCTGCTGAATAGCCTGAAGGACTTCTCCCACATGATCGCCAGCCATGACGCGCAGCTACGCAATCTCCTGCAGGCCCTGCCCCTACCCTTCCGAAACATCGCGAACGCCTTCGGCAGTGGCACCGCCGGCGACGTCACGCTGCCTGCCGGGATCATGGTCGACTCGTGGATGTGCGCCATCAGTGGCCGCGCAACACAGTTCCACCTTGTCGAGTACTTCAAGGACTGCCAATGAGCCGAAAAGCCATGCTCGCCACCGCCGCGGTCCTCGCGGCCTGCTTGGTCGGCGCAGCCATTCTCGTCTCGCCGCAGGTAACCGATCGCCCGATCACCGTCACCGCACAGTTCGAGGACAGCGTCGGCCTCTACGAAGGCAATGCTGTGTCGATCCTGGGAATGTCCGTGGGCAGGGTGACCAGCATTGTGCCGAAAGGCACTTACGTCGAGGTCAAGCTCGACATCAACCACGGCGTCGATGTGCCGGCGGATGTACAAGCAGTAACGGTGTCGACCTCGATCCTCACAGACCGACACATCGAACTCACCCCTGCCTATCGGTCCGGTCCGAAGCTGAAGAACGGTGATGTGGTCGGGCTGGGCCGTACCCGGACGCCGGTCGAATTCGACCGCACCCTAGCGATGGTCGACAAGCTGTCCAGCGCTCTCGAAGGAGACGGCAAAGGCAACGGCCCAGTCGCCGACCTGCTCAAGCTCGGTGACCAATTGGCCACTCGCAGCGGCCCCGAATTGAAGACCACCCTCGATCAGTTGTCTCAAGCACTGCGGCTGGGTTCCGACAACGGTGCCCAAAGCAAAAAAGACATCCAGGCGATAATCACCAGCTTGTCTGAACTGACTCAGTCAGCAGCCGACAATGACACTTCGATCAGAGAATTCGGCTCCAATCTCCACCAACTCAGCGATGTCATCGCGGCCCAGAATCTCGGAACCGGCAACACAGGTGCCAAGGTCAACCAAATTCTCGAACAGGCCGCCTCGCTTCTGGAGAAGAACCGTGGCGGATTGCAAGCGACAACGACCGACTTCACCGCGATCACCAAGGCGATGGTGGACTACCGACGCGAACTCAGCGAATTCTTCGACGTGGCTCCGTTGGCTATCGACAACGCCTACAACGCCATCGACCCCGTCGCAGGTGCAGTGCGGGCGCATGCACTCGCCGATAAGGCGCTGTTCGACAGCCAACTCGGCAAGGAAATATGCAACTTGATCAACAAGAAGCAACTCGGCTGCGCCACCGGCACCGCCGCCGACTATGGGCCTGACTTCGGCCTCGACGGCATGTTCAAGCTCATGGCAGGCGAACGCCCATGATATTCGCTCCTCGACGCATGATCGCCTGCACCGCAATCGGATTGGTCACATCGACATCCGCAGGCTGCGGTCTCAGCCTGGAGTCACTCCCATTGACCGGACCGGGCGCCGCCACGGACAGCTACACAGTCAAGGCGATCTTTGCCAATGCACTCAATCTGCCCGCCAAGGCAAAAGTCCGGCTGAACGGAGCCGACATCGGCCAGGTCGACACCATCAGCGCCCACGACTTCAGCGCCGACGTCACCATGTCGATTCGCTCGGATGTGCGGCTACCGCGGACCATCACCATCGAGTTGCGTTCTGCCACCCCCTTGGGTGACCTCTTCGTCGCCGTGAAACCAGACCCCAAACAAACCCCCGGCACTCCCCTGCTGAAGGACGGCGACGTGATACCCGTCGGGTCCACCGACGGTGGCGCTACCGTCGAGGAAGTCCTCAGCTCGGCAGCGCTGCTGGTCAACGGCGGCGTCATCAAGAACATGACCACGCTGTTGAACGGTGCGGGCGCCGCCGTCGGTGGGCGCGGCACCAACGTCCGCAGCCTGCTCGACCAGTCCAACGTCCTGATTTCGCGCCTGGCCACCCGGTCGGCCGGGATCAGAACCGCCATGCAGAAGACCGCAGACCTGGCCGACGCACTCTCGGCCCGTCAGACCACGATCAACACCGCGCTCGCCGCCGCTGCTCCCGCGACAAGCGTTGTCGCCGAGAACATTTCACAGATCGCCGACATCACTGACACAGTCGGCAGGATCACTGGCCAACTGTCGAGGTTCCCGTCGCTTCAAGGTACCGACACCCGTAGCCTCATCGCCGATCTCAACAAGCTGTCCGCCGCGTTCAACGACATCGCCACCGACCCGAACCTGTCGCTGATGCCCCTGAACCAACTGCTACCCATCATCCTAAAGTCGTTCGGCTCAACTGCGATACGGGGTACCGCAGAGGTTGTGAAGCTCGCACTCGGTGCCCTGCCCGACAAGAACTACCCGGGCGACCCGATGTTCCACGGCCCCGACGGAACGGATTGGCACGCCATGGTGGGCAGCCTGCGCTACGAATGGAACCTGTTGCTGGGCAAGATCTATGGGCCGCGCCCATGACTCCCGCAAGCAGCATTGTCGAATGGCCGGCGAGAACCGTCATCAACACAGTCCGGGCGCTTTCCCAACGCCGCAATCTCGTCGCTTTCTGTGGCCTGATCCTGACCCTGGTAATCGGACTCGCCTACGTCATCATCGTCGGACTTCGTGTAAATCCAGCGCAAGAGCACATCACCGTCCGAGTGGTTCTACCACAATCTGGTGGCTTGCTGGCCAATCAGGACGTCACCCTGCGAGGCGTGCCGATCGGCCGGGTGGAATCAGTAGCAATCACCGGCAAAGACGTGACCGCGCTGGCCAAGATCAACGCCGACGTCAAGATCCCACAAGACACCACCGCGCGGGTGTCGGCTCTGACCGCCGCCGGTGAGCAGTACCTCGACTTTCGTCCGACTAGCGACCACGGCCCCTACCTTGCCGACGGTGCGACGATCGGCAGGGAGAGAACCGCCGTCCCCGTATCATTCGCACAGCTGCTCGACCATGCCGAAGGTGCGCTCAATCAGGTTGAGCCCGAAAAAGTTTCAGCCATCATGAAGGAACTGCGCGTTGGGCCCGATGGGCCGAGGAAGCTGACCGCCATCGTGGACGGGGGCACCTTCCTCATCACCACGCTGGATTCCGTTCTGCCCCAGACCGTCAGTCTCATCAAGAACACCCGAGCGGTGCTGACCACCGTCGCCGATACTCGCGCCGGACTGCGCGACACCGCAGAGGACCTCAAACAGATTCTTGGCGGTGTCAACCGGATGGACAATGGATTCCGCCGATTCGTCGACACCGGAACCAAGCCCCTTAGCCAACTTGACGGACTCATCTCCGATAACTCCGACACCATGGTCGCGCTGCTCGGCAATCTGACCACCGTCGCCCAACTGTCTTACCTACGAGTCCCCGCGCTGCAGGCGCTGTTCCCGACCACCCGAGACTCCATGCTCGCCAATCTCAGCACCGCAATACATGACGGTGGCGCATGGGCAATCGGCGACCCGTATCCCCGGTATTCGTGCGACTACAACCTGCCCCGACACTCACCGTCGCAGGCCGACTATCCCGAACCGTACCTCTACACGTACTGCGGTAACCCCGATCCGTCCGTCTTGATCCGCGGCGCCCGCAACGCACCCCGACCGCCCGGCGACGATACCGCCGGCCCACCGCCCGGCTACAACCCGTTGGCCACCACTGACCCGACACCGTCCGGCCCGCTCACCATCCCGTTGCCATACGGCGGGCCCCCATTGCCCTATGCACCACCGAACTAATCCCATCGGAATCGTCTGCAGGAGAAGCCATGTTGAAGCAATCGACCAGAGAAGACGTGTTCGTCCAAATCGTTCGAGAGATCGACGAGGCCGGCAGCGCTGACACATCCAACGATGATCTGAACGATCTCGGCGAATCCGGGGATGATCCAGCGCCAGATTCAATCGAATCGGCGACGCCGCGGCGCAAGCGCTGGTTGACACGAATTGGTGCGGGTCTCGCGGCCTTGTTGTTCCTCGCCGCCGCCACGGCCGCCGGCGCGCTCGGATGGGAAGTCATCCAGCAGAACAATATTGCGGCAGCCGGAAAGGCCGCATCCGCTGCGGCGACCGCGTATGCAACGACGTTGACCACCGTCGACTATCAGAAGATCGACCAAAATTTCGGCCAGGTGCTCGATGGCGCCACCGGTGAGTTCAAAAACATGTACAGCCAGTCGTCCGCGCAGCTCCGTCAGCTGCTTATCGACAACAAGGCGGTCAGTCATGGCTCCGTGGTCGACACGGCGATCAAGTCCGCCACCAAGGACACGGTGGATGTACTGGTCTTCGTCGACCAATCGATCACCAACAGCATCGTTCCGCAGCCGCGAATCGATCGCAGCCGTATCTCGATGACCATGCAACGCATTGATGGGCGTTGGCTGGCAGCCAAAGTCGACATCAAGTAAGAACATGGGCCCACTGATGAGGCGCGCGGCCGCCCTGTTGATAGTTACGGCTTCTGCGTTCGCGTCGGCCGCGACCGGTATCGCGACACCGAGTTCTGGATGCGCCGGAGTCCTCGGTGGCGACTGGGCCGACCAAGCCGGCACGTGCGTCGCGACCGTAGCGTCGCCCCGACTGGCCACCATGACCATCGCGGTACAACTTCCGGGTAACGTCATGGCCAATCCCTCTGCGGGACAGGCCATCACCGGTTATCTGCGCCCGTTGGTCGACGGCTGGCGCAGAACCGGTGCGACGATGGTCCGCGACAGCGACTACCATGTCGACGCCGAACTGTTCACTCACAATGCCTTGACCTCGGTGGTGTTTCATGAGTTCTGGCAGACCTTCGGCAGCCCGCCCAATGACGCGTACCGGACGTTCACCTTCGACCTCGCGCAAGGGCGCCAACTCAAGCTCGCCGACCTCTTCAAGGCGGGGATCGATCCGCTGACCGCGTTGCCACCACTCGTACGGCCCTATCTCGTCCCCGCTTTGGATCAGGCTGCGCCACCACATGATCCAGGCACCTACCCATTCACCGCTGACAGGTTCGAACCGCAACCCGACGGCTCAGGCTACGCAGCCAACTACCGAGCGTTCGCCCTGACCGCCGACGAACTGATCCTGTATCTGCCCGATGCTCCGATGACACACGAGACCCCTTTCCCCCGTGATCGATTCGTCTGGTCGATGGACGGCGGCGCGGTCACCGTCCATGTTCCTCTCGCAGCCCTCGCGCCGGTCATGCGTGCGATCTGAATCGAGAAACGATGACAGATCTCCTCGATCCGTTCGGCGTGGCAGGCCGGACACTTGGCGCGGCGCGGACGGGCTTTCGTCTCGTCGCATGGTGTGAACGCCAGGCGCTGACGGTGCTGCGCGACAAGCTCGCAGCGTTGGAGCCGCGTCCACAGCCATACGATTCGGGGGCCGATCCTGTCCCCGTGTCGTTGAACGCAAAAATGCGACTGTTGCAGGACCGGGCGCTCGAGCAGGGCACACGCGCCAGCGAGTTGGAGCTCTATCACCGTCTTCTCGATCAGCTGGTGGCCGACGAAGCGCGCATCATCGGCGCCCTGTCGGACGGCTCGGCCTCCCCACTGGTGAATGTGAACACATGGACCAAGACACACGGTTCGGACCACAGCATGTTGACAAACGCCTCGCTCATCGGACGGACCGCCAATATCGCACTGCCGCAGACATGCCCGCAATACGTCAGTCACCTGCTGGCCCTCGGCCTGGTGGAAATCGGCCCAGAGGATCCTGCGATGAAATCCGACTATGAGGTGCTGATGGCTGAAACGATGGTGCTCGATGCCATCAAGCACGGCTCGCGCGGACCACTGGCTGCGCGAGTGGAGAAGCTGACCCTGAAGTTGTCCAGCCTGGGGCAGTCGTTCTGGGCAGCCACGACCCAGGGTGACCGGCGGTGAGCGCCTCCGCCGTACTGGCGCTGCGTAGCTGGGATGAAATCAGGCACGACGTCAGCCTCAACTGGCTGATCTATCTGTCGATGCCACTCGTGGCCGCCTTTGTCGGGTGGAGCACGAAGATCCTGGCAATGGAAATGATGTACAAGCCATTGGAGTTCAAGGGCATCGGGCCGATCGGGTGGCAGGGCATCATTCCGCGACGGGCCGGCAAGGTCGGGTCCAAGACCATCCAACTGCTCACCGCCAACCTGCTCAAGCCTGAAGAATTGCTCGACCGGGTCGACGCGCGTCAGGCGGTGGATGCATTACGCGAACCGCTGACGCGGGCGGTCGACGAAATCGCCCGCGACCTGGCCGAGGAAATACGGCCAGGTCTATGGGATTCGCTGCCGGAAGCGGGGCGAAACGCGATCCAAGCCCGGGTCACCGCCCAGTCACCCGCCATCGTGGAGAAGATGCTCGCCGAGATGAGGGCGGACATGGGCCGCTACGTCGACATCCAGTTCCTGGCCGTCACCACGTTGGTCCGCAACAAAGCCAAACTGGTGAAGTTGATGCGCTCGGTGGCCGACGATGCGATGAAGTTCATGCGCCGAGCCGGCGTGATCTTCGGTCTCGGTATCGGTCTGATACAGATGGTCGCCTGGGGCGTGTTCCACAACCCCTGGATCATGCCGATGTTCGGGTTCGCGGTCGGTTTCATCAGTGACTACGTCGCACTCAACATGCTTTTCAGACCCATCTACCCGAAGAAGTACCTCGGCTTCATCCCATTCCAGGGGCTGCTGCACGCCCAACGCGACAAGATCACCCGTGGCTATGCCAAAATCCTGGCCGAAGACCTATTCTCACCCGAAATCCTCCTCGACGGCGTCCTCAACGGCCCAGGTGCAGACAAACTGTTCGCACTCGTTTCGAAAGAAGTCGACGGCGCGATCGACGCTCAAACCGGCTTCGCCAAACCCATCGCCGTGTTTGCCGTCGGCACTACCCGCTACCGAGCGCTCAAGGAACGAGTGATCAGCCTCGTCGTCGAGCGGATGCCCACCACCCTGCATGACGCGCAGGACTACGCCGTGAGCGTCATCGACCTCGAGGGCACCGTAGTCGACAAGATGGGTCTGCTCACCGCCGAGGAATACGAGTCCATTCTCCGGCCGGTGTTCAAAGATGATGAACCCCTTGTGATTACGGTGGGCGCCGTTCTCGGCGGCCTCGTCGGTGAAATCCAAGTCCAAATCATGGAACTGCTGGCGCGATGACGGCGGCCAGGATCGTGTCGATTTGGTCGATGGACGGCGGCGCGGTGATTGCCCACGTCCCGTTGGCCGCGCTAGCGCCCGTCTCGCGGCAGCGGTAGTTGCGGTGGTGCCATTCCGATGACCCGAACCACGAACGCGAGAAGTCCCATCGGCTTAGGCCAACTTCGCAGCGACACATGCAGATTTGTCGAGCAAGTTGCGCGTGGAGAAACAATCGAGATTGTCCGTCGTGGCTCGGTGGTCGGTCGGATCGTGCCGATACCGGGCGGTTCGAAGCTGCATGCCATCCAGCCCAAGGTTGGGGTGGGGATGTGCAACCTTGACGAAATTCGCACGTGCGCAGGACGTTTGTTCGACAGGGTGCAAGGCGGCGAATCGATTCAGGTGGTGTGGCGCGGCACACCAGTGGCCAGCATCGTGCCGGCGGTCGACAGCGTCCGCGCGTGACAACCGAGAACAGAAGGATGGTGCGCTACATGCCACACCGCAAACCCACGAGGACCATGGCGGCAACCGCAGCAGCGGCCCTGGCCATGATCGGTTCGTCGATGGCACCCGCTCATGCCGCCGACGAATACCTCGACGGCACCTATCGCATCGACTTCCATGGCGCCGCCCAGGCATACACCACCGCGCCCGCTCCGACGGTTGCCACCTCCGCAACCTACCGGTTCACCACGAACTGCAGCGACGGCCAATGTGTCGCAACGGGAATGCAGCTCTCATCAACCGATCACGGCATCTTCGACCGGCCCACGGTGACGCTGTATTGGGCCGGGCTGGCCTGGAGGCTGTCCGAATCGATGGAGACGCCATGCCCTGGCGGCGCCGGCACGAGAAGTCAGGAGATGACGTGGTCCCTGACTCCCCAACGCGGCAGCGACGTACTCCCCGGTGCTCGATCACTGATGCCGTCCACCACGTGTGTCGGCGACGCAACCGGCTACATCGTCGAGCCGATGCTGGCAACGCCCATCATCTAGTAACACCAGATCCCAGCAATATCGTGCCGGGCAAGTGTATCCAGCTCTGTTGGATGATCCGCGCAAGGGACTCCGCATTGCACCATCTCGAGCGCCTCGTCGGCGTGGACGGCCAGCCACTGCTGTACGCGGCGAGCACTGCCGTAAGGCCACTACGGCTGCTGACGCTGGGCCGCCACGCGTGCCGCAAGCTGCGCGCCGTAAAGATCGGGATAGCCGCCTGCGGCCTGAATCGCTGCGCTCCAGCGACCAACCGCACCGAGCAGCTCGTCGATGTCCCCATTCAGCGCCTCGACAGCTGGTCGCATCTGGTAGTCGGTTGCCAATTCGATCTGCTCGCGCGCCAGCCGTCCGGCCGGAGACAACCGCTCGCCGTCGAGCATGCCGCGCTCCTGCAGGCGACGCGTCGCGGCATCGAGCTGTGTGTCAGTCCAAGCCCTGGTGTACACGTAGGTACGGGGCGGCAAGTCCCACCACTGCTCACTGAGCAGTCCGATCTCGACGGCGTCGAACCCCGCCGCGATCCAGGCTGCGGTGTGCGAGTCACCCCGGTACTCCCGAAGCCGGTCGGCCAGGGCCCAAGCGCGGCCGAGCGGGTCCGCTGGGAGGTCCCGCGCACACAGTCCCGCAAATAGCGGCCGGCCCGCCATCTGCAAGGGTTCGCTTGCACGATTGAGCAATTCGATCACGCGCCCGAGGCCGTCGGGCTTCTCGCCGATCATCCGACGCAACGAGTTCGTAGCACCGCGCCGACGAGCGGCGGCAATCGTGTCGGGATCGGCGAGCGCCCAACCGCGCTCGACCGCTGCCGCGACCATCTCTGGTTCGAACACTGCGAACGCGGCTGCGACGACCTCGCCGGACGCATGTCCGAGTGCCGAGCCGCGACTGGTGTTGTAGGCATCGCGATTCGAGGTCTGTACCCCGCTCGGAAGCGACCCGCGGCCCGTACCGAATCCGAGCGCCGTGTACTCGGCATTCGCTTCGGGAGAGAAATACACGTGTCCGGCGAACGGCTCGATCGCGGCCCACAAGGCTCGTGCACGGGCACTCACTTCGGCATCGCTGAGCATCGGCTCGCCCCCGTCCCGTAACTGACGATCCGGGCCGACTCGAGCCGGTCCGCACTGCTGAGATCGGGATAGCTGCTGACGATCAAGGCCGCGCTCCAGGTTCCGAGCAGACCGACGAGCTCGTCGAGGTCGTCGCCCAGTGCCTCTGTCGCGCAACGCATTTGCCGGTCCGTGGCGACCTCGACAGCTACACGAGCCCGCGCGCCCGTCTCGGTGAGTCCCGCATCGTCGACGTAGCCGCGGGCCACCAGTCGCTCGTGTGCCGCGTCGAGCTGCTCTGACGTCCATCCGCGGGATCGGACATAGGTGCGCGGGGGCAGCCCGCGCATCAGCTCACCGACCAGACCGATCTCGGCGGCATCGTATCCGGCCGCGTTCCAGGCCGCTGTATGTGAGTCGCCGCGATACTCCCGGATGCAATCGGCCAGCCGCCAGGCCCGCCCGAGCGGGCTGTCGGGCAGGCCGAGCGAACGCATGCCGGCGAAGAGCGGACGTCCCTCGGGCCGCAGCGATTCCACCGCACGCGTCAGCAGGGCGGTGACGCGCTCGATCCCGGCAGGACACGGTCCCAGCACGCGTTCGAGTTGCTCAGTTGCGCCGGCTGTGCGTGCCTCGGATATCGTTGCCGCATCGGTGAGTCCCCAACCGTGCTCGACACCGGCCATGACGACACCCGGCTCGAATACGGCGAAGGCCGCGGCCACGACGGAGCCGGCGACTTGCCCCATCGCCGCGCCGCGACTCGTGAAATACGCTGCCGCGTCAGGCGTTCGGACATTGCCCAGGGCTCCACCCGGCGCGAAACCGAGACGTTCGTAGGCGGTGTGGCACTCCGGTGCGAAGTACACCTGCCCGGCGAACGGCTCGATCGCGTCACGCAGCGCCCGCGCTCGACGACTCGACTCGTCAGTCATTCTGGTTGCGCTCGGGCAGCCCGGCCGCCCACAGTGCCGCGGCGATCAGCACCGGCTGACCAAACAAACGGAGCAGGCGTTTGGTGTCCGTGTCGAGGCCGAACGCACTGGTGCCCTCAACGTATTGGGCGATGTTGCCCGGGAAAATCGCGACGAAGAATGCGGCGAGGGTGAGCCCGATGATCCGCCGCTTACGCGGCAGGCCCAACAATGCGAGACCCAAACCAACCTCGGCGACGCCGGAAGCGAGCACGGTGAGGTCGGCGTCCACGGGGAACCAGCGAGGCACCTGCGCTTGGAAATCGCTGCGCGCGAAGGTCAGATGCGAGGCGCCGGCGAACGTCATGATGCCGCCGAGTGCGAGACGGGTGAAACGCTGGGAGGTGCGCTCGAACGATGGACTGACGAGTGAGAGCATGGGCCCTTCCGGATCAGGAGGCTCGGTGCTGGTCAATGGCGGTCAGGAACAAGTGAGGCCTATCGGCTGCGACGACAATCCTCGCAGGCGGACGATCTCGGCGTTGAACTCTTCAGCGTACTGAACATTGCTGGCGTGCCCGCTGTCGGCGAGCACGATTTCACGTTCCAGATGCCTAGCGGCCCGGAACATTTCGGCGGTGCGAGCCGATTCACCCGGCGGTAGCAGTCCGTCGCGGGCGCCGTACAGCACAGTCGTCGGCACCCGCAGCGCCTCCACCCCGGCCGAAGCATCGATGCGTTGCACCACCTTGGCCCACTGTGATCGGACTCGCGGAGGGCAGGTCGCGCCCAACCGCTGAACAAAGTCGGCCATGTACATCGGCGCTTCCGGGGTCAGCGAAAGCTTGCGGAACATGGACCTGGTCAACCGGCGCGGTGGCGAAGGCAACGGCGCCATCGCCATGGCGGTCAGCCACCGCGACAACCAATCCTGGTGCCTGTGCATACTCTCGGGGCCATCCGACAGCCCTGTCGCGGTGTTCGCAAGAAGGGCGGAGTGGACGTAACGCGCAACGTCGTCAGGGAAATACTTCGCCCACGAGAGCACCGTCACGCCACCCATGCTGTGACCCACCACTGTGGCAGGGGCTGCGGGCGAAATCGTCGCCGCCAACACGGCCGAAAAATCCTCCGCGAGCACGCGGTCACTGAACGGACGTACACCTGCATCGCTGCGACCGTGGCCGCGCTGATCGTAGGCGATCACCCGGTTTCCGCGTACGAGCGCATTGATCTGCGGATTCCAGAATTCGAGGGCAACGGACCACCCGTGGACCAACACAATCGGATCCAGCGTCGGGTCTCCGTACTCGCGAACATGCAGAGCAGTTCCGTCCACAGAATGCACCGTCCGAGTCGCCCGCGGTTCCGGATGCGCCAACATTCCGGTCAGCCCGGCATCCGGGGAGGTCTTCTTGAAAATCGGCATGCCGCACTCCCTTGTACAGAGCCATCAGACTTGCCGCGCTTGACGTGAGCGCGGTCACGTGACGACATTATGGGCAACTGTACGTACGGTCAATATTGGGGAGAAGGCATGGACTCCCGGTAGGCGGAGACCACGGGTGCCAGTTCCGTTGGCGTGGCGCCGTGCATGATCACAGCGTCCGCGCCCACCCGCAACTGCGCTCGAACGCTCGCTGCACACTGCTGCGCACTCCCCTGCGCCGCGGCGCTCAGCCATTCTGCCGGTAGCAAGCCCGAGATGTGCTCGACTTGGTCGTCAGTTGCGACTGCATCGATAGCCCCACGGACATTGGCAACCACCGGGTCGGCCCGAAATCTGGCAAGGACAGCGGGATCCCAGCGATTAGTGGAGACCAGCAGGTCACCGTAGATCTGGAGGTAGGTCGCCAACCTACCGGCGGTCGCACGCAGACGACGGGGCTCCGGAATGTGGTCACCGATGGTTGCGTAGCAGGACCACACCCGCACCGACGCCGGATCTCGGCCCGTACGTTCGGCAGCCTCCTTCACAATGCGCACTGAACGCGCCAACGTCTCGTCGGTGAAGTACGTGTGCAGCACGACCTCGTCGAACGCCCGGCCGCCGAGCGCGAGAGTTTGCGGACCCAAGGCCACCAAGCCGAGAGGAATCGTCTCGTCGAAGCGCGGATCGAGCCGCAGGCGGGTGTAGCGACCTGCCGGGCCGTCATGATCGCGGATGGTCTCGCCGCGCCACAGTCTCCGCATGAGTCCGGCGAAATCCTCCAGTTGCGCGGTCGTGACCGCGGGCAGGTTCCATGCGGCGAATGCCTGTGCGCCGCCGCGCCCGAGTCCGAGCATGAAGCGTCCTCGGGTCAGTCGGTGCATCGTGGTCGCATATGCGGCCGTCACCATCGGATGGCGCGTGTTGTGATTGGTTGCGGCCGTGGCGATCCGGATGCGCTCGGATGCGGCACCGGCGGCCCCCGACAACGTAGCGGCTTCCTTGACATCGAACCGTTCGGACAGGAAGGCCGTGCCGAGGTTCAGCTCCTCCGCGGCCCGGACTTCGTCGATGATCTTGCGCGGATCGTCGCTCGGGCCGGCGAGCAGGTAGCAGCCCAGTTCGCGATTCACGACAGCGCCCCCGCCGAGTTCAGCTCAAGCACTTGGCGCGCGTACCGCTGCGCCATGGTGAGAAACATCTGATCTCCACGATCCGTGCGCCGGGCGAGCATGGCGGCATTGATCGACATCAACATTCCGTGCCACGCACCACGGCGGTAGTCCAGCCAGCACTCGGACCAGGAGTAGCCGTGGACACCGAGCTCGACAATGCAGTCGTGGTAGCGCCTGACCAGGCCTTCCTCGAGCTTGTGCCGCAGCTCGGCGCGCAGACCGCTACCGAGAAAGTAGGCCACGTCTTCGGGACCGGACCCGATGGCGCACGTCTGCCAGTCGACGACCGCCATCGAGCCCTGCTCTCCGATCAGGACGTTGTCCAATCTGAAGTCACGATGCACCACGGTTCGGTGGCGGGTCTCCCGAGACAACCAGGCATCGAGGTTCTTGACGAAAAGTTCCCCGGCACAGCGGATCTCATCACTGATCAGCCCCGAGTACCGGTCTTGAAAGCTCGCCCACAGTCGCGGGGTCACCGCGGCGATACCGGGGCGATCCCGGCGTAGCCACTGCAGCTCTCGCCATCGATCCTCGCCCCAGCACGGAGCGTGCAGACCGGCGATCTGGTCCATCGCCGTGGCAGCCACATCGACCGTGCAGCCTGCCAGCTGGTCACCCTGCAACGCGGGTGCCAGATCTTCGAGCAACAACAGGAAATCACCTGTCTCGGAAGAGAACTCGGCCGCGTACACGGTCGGTGTGCAGACCGTAACCCGCGGTGCGAGCTCACGGTAGAAGCGCACCTCTCGTTCGTATGCACCCTCCCGCCGAACCTGTCGCCGGCGTTCCGGATCTGGATCGGCGAACTTCGCGATCAGGCGCCGAGGTGCCGCCGTTGGCCGGTCGTATTCGATGGCGAGTCGCGCACTCACAGCCACTTGACCGGTACCGACTGCCATGCTCGACAGTCCAACGACCTCTGCATCGCCGCGAACGCCCGCGAGCGCCTCATTGAGCAGGCTTGCGGTCAGACAGGCCGTCGGATCAAGATTCTTCAGCACGACCCTAGGGTGACATAGCGACCGTCCGTACAGCCAAGCTAGGCCAAATCTCGCGTCGCGCAACGCAGGCCCCCGCAGGTTCAGTCCAGGACAGCTGGCCGAACAGGGAACATCGCGGCGCGCCGGGACATTCGAACCGACACCGACGAACTCGATATCGAGCATCCAGCAACCGCGCGGACCCCGATCACCCGGCAAACCAGACGTACTTAACCACATCGGCCGATCTGCATCGCCAAACATCGACTGTGCGTACAGTCAGTTATGCTGACCGGATCGCGCCAGTGACCACGACGAGGTGATCATCATGCCTAGCCAGGCACATCTAGTACGGTTGATCAGCACGTGTCTGAGCTTCGGCAGCCCATCGGCAAAACCGCTCCTTCCGAACGGCGGAATCGTCCGACTCGGTGAACGCGGCGAAACGTTCGTGCGCGAAGTTCCAGGCCCACCCGACTCAATTCCCGTAGTGCTACTACACGGCTGGGCCATGACCGCCGACCTCAATTACATTGACGTTTATGCGCCGCTATCAGCGGCACACAGGGTCGTTGCACCGGACGTCAGGATGCACGGACGAGGCCCACGCGGAGGTGGATTCACGCTGACCGACGCCGCCGACGACGTCATTGCGTTGCTCGACACGCTCGATATCGACCGCGCAATCCTCTGCGGGTTCTCCATGGGGGGCGGCATCGCCGCCGATGTGGTTGAGCGATACCCAGATCGCGTGGCCGGCACTGTGATTGCCGGGACCGCGGCATGCTATACGACGCGCTTGCGGGACCGGATGATCTTTGCGGGCCTCAACGCTCTTCGTCCATTGGTAGCAATCGGAATCAATCCACCGCCGGGGCTGCTGATGGCCATGCTGGCTCGCGGAACAAGCGCCCTGGGAGCACAACGCGCGCGGTGGTTGTTCCGGGAGTACTCGCGCACAACGCTTTCCGATGTGCTGTCAGTCAGCGAGCACATGCCGGCCTTCGATTTGCGACCCCGTCTTGCACATGGGGTGGAGCGCCCTTGTGAATTCCTTGTGCTCGCGCGCGACCACGTCTGCCACCCCCAGCTGCAGCGGGAGCTCGCGGAGCTGCTCGGTGCCCACGTCACCACACTCGACGCCGACCACGACCTTCCCATCACACATCCCGAGCGGTATGCGGAATCGCTTGTCGCCGCGGTTGGCAGGTTGGACAGGCGGCTGAATTCCGGCCAACTGATCCCAGCGCGTGGCGCGACTGACGAGGCCAGCGGAACCGGCGGTCGACGGAGCAGGGCACACGACGAAGCTGCCGGGTAATACCTCCAGGTATGAGACCGGCACGGAATGTCCAGTCCGTAAAAGGAAGGTTCTCCGCATGAGTCAGACCGGTCGCACCATATCGCCATCCGACCCCGAGTATGACGAAGCCCGCAAAGGGTGGAATGACGTCTACCAGTCTCACCCGACCGAAATCATATTCTGCTGCAATGCCGATGAAGTCGCTTCGGCCCTGAAGCGCTGCACGGAGCAACAGCTACCTTTCCGAGTGCGTTCCGGCGGGCACTCGCTTGAAGGCTACTCGGCGTTGAATGATGGTGCCGTGATCGACCTGTCGGGCATGAATTCGCTGGTGCTCAACGACGACACCACCGAAGTAACCCTCGGCCCCGGGGCGCGCCTCGGAGATGTCTACTCAGACTTGTTCGCGAATGGAGTTACTGTCCCAGGGGGCACCTGTCCACGCGTAGCCGTAGGCGGCCTGGTGCTCGGCGGTGGCTATGGATACCTCAGCCGCACGTACGGAATGTTGGCACAACGTGCGCTATCTTTCGAGATCGTCGCCGCTGATGGCCGGATTCTCACGGCTAGCAAGGACGAGCACGCAGATCTGTTTTGGGCATGCCGCGGTGGTGGCGGCGGGATATTCGGGATCATGACCGCAGTCACACTGAAGACCGTACCCATTTCCGATGTTGCCACCTGTAGGCTCGTGTGGTCGTGGGACCATTTCGCGGAAGTATTCGACGCCTACCAACGTTGGTTGCCGACATCGGATTCGCGATTGAACACGTTGCTCTTTCTGCCCGCACAGCACTACGGCAAGATTGCACTTTCCGTTCTTTGCACAACAACCACGACAGAAGAGCTTGAGCCTCTGCTGCAGTCCCTATTGGATGTAGTTCCAGCTCCGCGCGAAACAAAATATGCAGTGATCCCTTACATTGAGCGGGTAGGGAACGAAGATGGACTAATCGAGCCGCAAGTCTATACGCGGACACGATTTGGGGCTCTGCAACCGTACTTCAGGCAACCGCTCGATGCGGCGGGCATCGAAGCTCTCCGCAGGATGCACGCCGAGGCAACCGGAAATACCATCACAATAGTCTGTGGGGCCGGCTCACAAGTATTCACAAAGATGGCGGAGAACGATCCGGTCTCTTTTCCGCACCTGGATGCCCTGATGAGTTTCGACATCCGGATCGACTGGTCGGACCCAGATTTGGATCACGTCTATTTCGACTGGCTCTCTGCAATTGATCAGGAATTGGCCCTGTACAGGAGCGGAACCTACCTGAACTATAATGATTTCAATATTGACGATGCCCTGTACCCCCGGTATTTGGATAGCTTTGCGCGATTGGTCGCGATCAAACACCGATACGACCCTGACAATACATTTCAGTTCCCGGCCAGCATCCCTCCTTCGCTCACCGAAGACGAAGCGGAACGCATGCAATTGCCAGATAAGGTGATCAAAGAACTGCGCGAATATGGCCGCCTAACGTAGCGATAGGCGCGATGAATACTGGAATCGATCGTCGCCGCAGTAGGTAGGTTGGGCAAAGGTCCGGCGTCCAGCCATCGGGGCCCAGTGCATGACATCACTGGGGCCGACTGCGGCCTGGCCACCGTCAACCAAGCGGTTCGTCAGTTCGGCGGATAGGCCGGCGGCGGGTATACGCCGCGCAGGATCCATGGCAGCCAATTGAGACCATGCTCGAGTTCATCGCTGCCGTCGTAATCAGGATTGGGGTCAAAGCCGCCGGTCTGACCACCTTCAGTCACGGGTAGCGGCGGCGGTTCGGGTGCCTGTCCGTATACAGCGACGACCACCGTACGATCCAGGCTGTTCTCCGACCAGACTCCTATCTGGTTGTTGGCGCAATTGGCCATGATCGAGTGGTAGTCCGGGTTGTAGTACCACTGATTGATCAGTTCGATACCGCTGATCGCCAGGGCAGGGTTGATGGCGACCGTCTCGGCAACCGGGCCACCGAAGCCGGCAGCCTTGGCTCGGGAGGCCGCCGTGGACCCGTCGGATCCGGTATCTCCGTCAAGGCTGCGATTGTTCAGCACATCTTTTGCATGCCATTCAGCCGCCTGCTGCAGTTGCGGGTTGATATGCACATCGTTGGTACACCCCGCTTGATGCTGGACGGTGTACACGTTGGACACCACACCGTCGTTGAGGCGCTTGTTGTCGGCGTGTGCGGTCGGGGTGCCCAATACCGCGCTCGCCGCGGCAACGGTCAAAACAGGCAGTGCCAGTGAATGTTTCGGCATATCTACTCCAACCAGTCAGGGGGTGACGCCGGGCGGTGAGGTGTAGTGGGCGGCCGAGGTGCGCAACTGCCAGATCTGCGCCGGACACAGCTCGTTGACCGCCTGGGAGATCAGATACGACGCCTGATAGTCGTCAGTGGTGTCGAAATCGGTTCGCACGTCACCCATTACCTGCGCGAACAGTCGACCGGACATCACCTTGTCGCAGATGCCGTTGCCGTAGTTCAGCGCCGCGTCGGCGTTGGGGAAGTTGTATCCCGGTCGCACCTGCACGTTGAACAGGTATGCGACCGCGTCGGCGTGTGCCTGCGGGGTCACCACAGCCGCGGCGGCCGCGATGATTGCCGTTCCTACCAAGGCTTTTCGCATGGTCATGACCTTCACACCGGATCAAATTGGGAGATGAGCCACCGGCCGTTGACCTTGTCGACGATGACCCGCACGCTTGAGGCGGTGTTGGTCGGAGCCCCGTTGCCGATGGTGACCGTCTGGTCAACGAACAGCAGCACGACAGCGTGGCGGTCGGTCGCCATCGTGGCGGCCGCAGCCGGAACGGTAGCCACCGCGGAGATCTGCTTCTCTTTGGCGCCTGGGATCACCACATCGTGGGTGAGCTTCGCGTACGAGTCCAGGAACGTGCCGGTCATACGACTTTTCGCGGATTCCAGATCCTGCACTACCGTCTCGGGTTTGTAGGACAGCAGTGCGACTGTGCCCTCGGTGGCGGCCCGAACGGCTTCGATTCCGGCGGCCTGCGCGGTGCGAGCCGAGCCATCCTGCCATTTCAGGAAACCAGCGCCCAGTGCGAGCAACAGTGCCACCACAGGCAGCACTACATAGACGATTGCCCGCCTCATGGCACGAACTCCACATTCGACACCTTCGCGCCGGCGCCGACCTTCTGGACGTACACCCGCATCCTCCAGGCTCGCGGTTGTTGATCCGGGGTACCGGCATTCGACGTCTTCACGGCAACCGCGACCAGGACCTGGGCACCGTCAGCGGTCACCGACTCCAGCCCGGCTTCGGTGATGGTGCCGACCGACACGGACTTGGTCTGCTTCACCACGTCGACAAATGGTTTCGAGCGTTTGGCGAAGTCGTCATAGAACTGTCCGGTCGCCCCATCGAGTATGCGCTTCACATCAGCGTCGGCGCGCTGCCAGTCGATCGTCGTCAGGTTCACCGCACCCTGCCTGGCGGCCTGTAGCAGTTCAGCACGCGCCTGCTGCTCCTGTTGCGATCGGTGGGCCTGCACACCCAGCCAACCAACCAGCACGGCGAGCGCAACGACGATCACCACACCGAACATCAGTGGCACCTTCAGTCCGGCACCGGGATCGCCTGTGGGCGAGGACGTCTCATTTTCGAAGGCGTCCTGGGATTCCGCAGTATCTGCGTCGGCAGTGTCAGTTTCCGACGAGTCCCCAACTGCCGGTTCCGTTTCCGGCGGATCCGCGACTGCTGTTTCGGTACTCGACATCAACTCCCCGGCGGCGTCAGCATCGACTGCCATGTCGGGGTCTCCTTCCGTGTGTTTGCCAAATCAGCCTGGGTGTAGGACTTTCCGTCCGGGCCGATGTACGTGCCGGTGGCCGGGTCATACTGGGCGACCGCGATCGGCGGCGGTGCCGCGCCGGCCGGACGAGGTCCAGGCGGCAGCTGTGGAATGTCTTGGCCCGTCCATGTCGCGTTGGGATCGCCCTTCCAGTTGTAGCCGTCGTTGAGCGGCACATACTGCTCGTCGCTCTCGCACATCTTGACCGTCGGCGCGCGTTTGCCCGGCACCGTCGCACACGGGATGTTCTTGGCACCACGGACGTTGAACATCGAGTCCTGTGGTGTGCGGCAGTACAGGTCGCCGGACGGTCGGTTCGGGTAGTCCTCGACGGTGGGGTTCAGCATCTGCCGGGCCGGCAGGAATCCGGTGTTGCATGGTGGCGGCAGGTTGAGGTTCAGGTTGAAGCTCAGGTAAGCACCCTTGTAGTCCTGCTTGGTGTTCAGGTTGGCCAGTATCGAGGCCTGTCCCGCTTCGATCATCCGGGGCAGCAGGACGAGCAATTGTTCTATGTTCGGCTGGTATGCCAACGCGACTTTGTTGACGCTGACGAGGTTGGCCAGCAGCACCGGCAGTGTCGGCTGCAGGCGTTCGAACAATTGGCGCCCCTCGGCCAGAGCAGGGCCTGCGTTCTTGATGACGCCGGCGACATCGGCGTCATGTGTCTGCAACTCCCCCGTGAGTGTCGCGACATGGGCTGCCCATGCGGCGATCGCCCCGGAGGTGTCGGTCTGCGAATTGAGCACCGGTTGGGACTGGTCGATCAAGGTGAGCAACGGGTCGAGGTTCTTGCGTGCGTCGATCGCCAGATCGGAGCCGCCCCTGATGAGGCGGGCGAGATCCGGGCCCAAACCGCCTACGGCAGTGTAGGACTCGTCGACGACGGTCTTGAGGTTCTCCCGTGGAATGGCCTCCAGCCCCGTGTTGACGGCCTCGAGAACACCGTTGATGTTCGGCGGCACAGAGGCGGCATCGCGTTTGATGACGTCGCCATTCTTGAGCGGCGCCGATTTTCCGTTGCGCGGCGTCAATGCGACGAACTGTTCGCCGATGGCAGTTTGACTGTGCACCTCGGCGATGAGATCGGACGGTATCGGAATGTCTGATTTCAGCGACAGCACCGCGTCTACACCGTCGTCGGTCAGGTGCACATCCTGCACTCGGCCCACCTCGGTCCCGCGGTAGGTGACGTTTCCGGTTGCGTACAGGCCGGCGGCCTCCGGCAGCTGCAGCGTGACCGTGTAACGGCCGATGCCGAACAGCTTGGCAGGAAGGTTCATGAAGTGCAGGGCCATGATTGACACTGCGGTCAGCGCGATCACCGCAAAGACGATCAGCTGAATCTTCACGCGTTTGTCCAAATGCATTTACGGCCCCTGATCCCAGCGATACGGAATGGTCAGCGGATTGCCCGGGTTGTTCGGCCCGCCTGCGGTACACGGGCTCGGGAACTGACCGATGGTGCGGCCCCACTGCAGCTCCAGCTCGGTCAGGTCGCACTCCCAGCGCGTGCCCGTGAAGAACCCTGCGTCGATGCGACTCAGCGTCAGATCGAAGATCGCCGTCAGGTTGGCGTAGTCGCCGCGCTGCCACTTCTCGATGGTCTCGTTCGGAAACGGCAACGTCAGGATCAGGCTGAGGGAGCGGGTCAGAGCCGGCCCGGCATTGGCCAGCGACTCGAGCGTCGGCCCGAGCTCTTTCAGCTCCTTGACCAGGTTTTCCTTGGACTGATTGATGGTGTCGGTCGCAAGCGCGCTGAATTTGGCCATCGCGTTCGCCGCGTCGACAATGGTGTTGCGCTCGCTATTGAGCACCGCCAGTGCTTTCGGGATGGTGTCGATCGCTCGGTCCAGGGTCTTCTGGTCGGCGGCGATCCGCCCGACCACCTGATTGAGGCTCTCGTTCGCCGCAATGATCTCCGGTGTCTGTTCGTTGACATGGCCGGTGAATTCATCGAGCTGCCCGATCAGGCTGCGCAGGTCCTGCTCCCGGCCACGAAATGCGGTACTCAAGGCTTCGGTGATGTCCTGGATCTGCCCGACACCACCACCGTTGAGCACCATCGACAGTGCCGCAAGGGTCTGCTCGACCGTCGGGAAGCTGCCCGCGCTCGCCAGCGGGATGAGCGAACCAGCATGCAGCTTGCCCATCGGTCTACCGTCGGAGGGCGGCCCGAGTTCTAGGTGCACGGTGCCCAGCAGGCTGGTCAGGCCCAGCTTGATGGTCGAGTTGGCGGGGACATCCACGTCGCCGCTCATGCGCATGGTGACGAGCGCATGCCAGCCCTGGCGCTCGATCTTCGTCACGCTGCCTACCGTGACGTCGGCGACCCGCACCCGGGCATTCGGCTGCAGGTTGTTGACATCGGGCAGCTGTGCCTGCACCTCGAACGAACCGGGACCACCGCCTTCGGTGCCCGGCAGCGGCAGCGAGTTCAGACCGCGCCATTCCGTGCAGCCGCCTGTACCCGCCACGACGGCGATCAAGATTGCCGCCGAACCGGCGTGCCGTAGCCATCGGGACTTCATGAGCCACCTCCTGGCTGGGGCACCATCAGGCCCTGCAGGCCGGCTGCAGGATCCGAGGTCACCGGTTCGGCCGAGCCCGGAACCGTCGCTGACTGGACCGCCACGGGCGCAGCGGGCGAGACGGCCGGGGGGACGTAGTCCGGTCGCATCCAGTCCTCGCTGTAGGTCACCTCGTTCGGCCGGGCCTGTGCGCCGACCAACAGGTTCTGTCCGAGAGGCAGATAGTTGTACTGACGGTTCTTGACGATCGGCGCCAAATACTGAACGCAGAGCTTCGCCGCCTGCTCTGCATTCAGGCGCGATGCGGCCTGGATCGAGCCGCACAGGAATCCGATGGGATCGGCGAAGTTGCTGGCAGCCATTGCGCCGGTAAGGGATCCGTTCGCCGGTTCGTAGATTGCGTTGAAGTTGGCGACGGTTGTCGGCGCGATGTGCAATGTCTGCTTGAGATCGTCGAGACTGGCAACTACCGCGTTGGAGATCGAGCTGAGCTTGTCCGAAGCGACGCCGATCGATTCGCGGTTGTCAGCCACGAAGGTCTTCACGTCACCGACCACCGAGTTGAGGTCACGTGCCGCCTGCCCGACCTTGTTCGGATCGTCGACCAGCAATGCCGACACCTCAGCCAGATTGGTGTTGAGCGATTCGAGCAAACCGGCACTGCCCTTCAGGGCGGACACCACGATCGACAAGTTCTTGATGGTGGAGAACAGATCGCCGCTGTGGTCACCGAGGGTGGCCACGGCCTGCGACAGCTTGATCACTGCGTCACGGATGGTTGCGCCCTGCCCGCGCAGATTGTCAGCAGCGGTGCTGACGAATTGCCCAAGGGTACTGACGCCGCCCGGGCTGGCCGGCTTGAGCAGTTCGGCCAGGCGCTGCAGCTGCTCCCTGACCTGATCCCATTCGATCGGCACAGCGGTGCGGCTCTGCGGAATGACAGCTCCGTCGCCCAGAGTCGGCCCGCCGCCGTAGGGCGGTATCAGCTGCACCGCACGGCCCGTCACCAGCTGCGGCGAAATGATCACAGCCTTGACGTCGGCAGGGACCTTGTACTTCCTGTCGAACCAGAACGTGATCTTGACCCGATCTGGTTGCGGCTCGATCTCGGCAATCTTGCCGACCGGGACACCACGGATCATCACATCGTCACCGCGGAACACCTGGTTGCTGTTGTCGAAGTAGGCAACCACCATGTTCCGGGATAGTTGGTCGGTCACCTTGATGGCGACCACAGCACCCACCGCGAGTACCAACACCACGGCAGCGGCCAGAATCACGCGGCCTTTCGGCAATTTCGTCACGGGTTACCTCCTGTGCTCGGCAAGGCGGGCACCTCACCGGGAGCGGGTACGTAAACCGGTTCGTGAGTCGGCTTCGATGGGTACTCCAGTCCTGGCGGCGGCGGGGCCGGGGGTCCAGGCGGCGGACCGCCTGGCGCCGGGGCCGGCAATGGTTCGCGGTACGGGTACCGGCCAGGGAACTGCGCCGGCATGTTGGGATCGAGGTTTCCGGTGATCGCGTCGGGCACAGTCAAGCGGGGTTCGCCGCCTTGGCCGGTCCGCGGGAACGGCACCGGGAGCGGCGGGGTGCCGGGCTGACCGACCGGCGGTTCGGTCAACTGCGACGGCAGCTTGGTGGCGGGGTCGAGCCCGAGGTCGGAGAAGGCAGCGTCGACGAATGGCTGGACGAACTGACCGGGCAGCAGGTTGGCCAAGTACGCCTTGAAGAAGGGCCCGGAACTGACTGATTCGCCGAGTGATATCGCATATGCGTTGAGCCCCTTGATGGCCTGTTGCACGCGCTCCCGACGGTTGTCGACGATCGTCAACACCCCGTTGAGCTTGTCCAGCGCCGGTTTGAGCTGGGTCCGGTTTTCCTCGATGAAGCCTTTCAGTTGCTGTGATACCGCAGAGATGTTGGCCCACAACTGATCCAGAGCCGCACTCTGCGTCCTGAGCTGCGCCAGCAGGGTGTTTGTGCTCTTGACCAAACTCACCACCTGGTCGCTGCGTTTGGCCAGCACGCCCGTTGCCTTGGCAGCGTTGTCGAGTAGGCTGCGCAGCTGGCCATCGCGCTTGTTGAGTGTCTCGGAGAATCGTGCTGCGCCCTGGACCGCTTTCCGGAGATCTGGTGCGGTGCCCGAGAACGTCTGCGCCAGGGTGGACAACGAGTCCGACAGCTGGTTTGTGTCCAGATCGCTTACCGCGGCGGTCACGTCTCCGAGTGCGTCCGACAGTTGGTAGGGCGACACGGTCCGCTCCAGCGGGATGGTGCCGGTGAGTTCGCCGTCACCGCGTGGGGTGATGTCCATTATCTTGCTGCCCAGCAATGCCTTGGTCTTGATCGCGGCCTCGGTGCGGTCGCCCAAATGGATGCTCCGGTCAACGGTGAACGTGATGAGCACGCCCTTCTCGTCCAGTTCGATGGTCGAGACCTTGCCCACGGGATAGCCGGAGACATCCACGCCGGCACCGGTACGCAGGCCACCGACTTCGGCAAAGTGGGCCGCATAGGTCTTGGAACTGGTCAAGGCCGGCAGCTTCTGGAAACCCAGCGCACCTGCCGCGATCAGGACAACGCTCGTGACACCGATAGCTCCGATGGTGACCGGGTTGCGTTCTGCGAACGTCTTCATCGTGGTGTACACCGTCCCGTGCTCTGCCCGGCGACCTTGACGTACACCGGCTGGCCCCCTTTGCCGTTGAGTTTCAACACCGCGTCACAGAGGTAGAAGCTGAAGTAGTCGCCGTAAATCCCTTGCCGCCCTAGGGCTTTGTACTTGTCGGGCAGGGTGTTCAGAAGGTTGTCGAAGTAGTCGTGATCGGCCACCACGATCGCGGCTGCCCGGTCGGTCTCGTGCACGACCTTCTGGATCGGTTGCCGCGTCTGGGCAAGCAGGTCGGCGAACGTACCCGAGGCTGCGTTGGTGTACGCGACGGCGTCGGAGATGTCCTTCTTGCGTTCAGCAAGTCGGCTCGTCAGCTCGGACAGCGATGTCACGGCTTTGTCCAACTGGTCGGATTTACCCCCGAACGTGGCGAGCACCGTATTGAGGTTGTTCACCACCTCACCGATCAACTGGTCGCGGTCGGCAAGGGTGTTCGTCACCGCAGCGGCCTGCGTCAGAAACGACCCGATAGTGGGCCCCTGACCCTGGAATGCCTGAATCAACTGCCCGCTGAGGTCGTTGACCTGCTTGGGACTCAGCGCACGGAACAGCGGTTTGAACCCGCCGATCACGGCGTCCAGGTCCAATGCCGGTTGGGTGCGATCGATCGGAATCGTTGCACCGTCATCAAGCTTCTTGACGCCGCCGGGGCCCTCCTCGAGCGCGAGGAACCGGTCACCGACCAGGTTGTCATAGCGGATCACCGCTCGGCTGCCTTCGGTGAGGACAACCGAACTGTCGGCGGTGAATTCGACCGTCACGATGGCATTCCGGTTGACGGTGATGCTCTTGACCTTGCCGACCTCGACGCCCGCGATTCGCACCGTGCTGTTGCTGCGCATATTCGACACGTTGGTGAATTGCGCGAAATAGGTTCTGCCGTCCGCGAATCGGAAATCACCGAAGACGGTCACCAGCGCGAATGCGCCCAGCAGACATACGGCAAGAAATACGGCCAGTCGTACCGCGGCACCCTTGACGTTACCCACGCTGTGCCCTCCGGCCCTTTCGTGCGACGGTCATGGTGTCGGTGCCCCGGCCTCGGCAGGCAGCAGTGGGCCGGGTTCGGCGGGCGGCGGAGATCCGGCGTCGGCAGGTGCCGGCGCCTTCAGCGCATCTGCCGGATTGGGCGGAGCGGGCGGCACTCCCGGCCAGAGCGGTACTCCCCCGGGCCCGTAGAGCGGCGCTCCGTACGGTGGTGCCCCCGGGTATGGGATCGGGCCGATGGCAGGTCCCGGCAGGCATTGGCGGATGGTAGGCCGTTCCGGCACCGCCCGCGTCTGCGGGAAGTAGTCCGCCCAACACGGGTGTGCCAGACCAGGGTTGGGCCGAATGTCCAGCCCGGTTCCCCAGCCGGTGTTTGAGATCAGTTGTCGCACTGGGAAATTCTTGGTCGCATCCGGCAGCGAGCCGCAGCCTGGCTTGCCGCCTGGCCCGCCCTTGGCAGCGACGATGGGCAAGTTGTCGGGGTAAACGTACGGGTCGTTGGCACCGAGCAGCGCAACGTCGAGAATCAGCGACCGGCCGTCGGCGCCGCCGAAGACCGATGTGCCGTTGTCAAGGAACCATTTCGCCCCTTGCAGCCAGCAGGTGTAGCTGGGGCTGTATTTCAGCAGCAGGCTGGTCGTCGGTTCGAGTGTGTTCACCGTCTGCACCAGGCTGTCTTTACTGGTGCCAAGCAGATTGGTTCCCGCGTCGGCGAAGCCGACTGCGTTGAGCAGCAGGCTGTCCAGTGCCGTCGAGTTATCGGTGATTGTCTTGCTGGTGGTGCTGGCCGCGTTGAGAATGGCGACGATGTCGTCAGCCGCTGCGGCATAGGTGTCGTTGAAGCGCTTGAAGGCACGCCAGTCCTCACGGATGGTGTCGCTGCGGGCGTTGAGCGCCTTGAGGACCTGGTTCAGGTCGGTGGTCGCCTGCCCCATCCGTTCGCCCTGACCCCGGACACCATCCGCCACCGCGGTGAGCACCGAGTTCAGCTTCGCCGGGTCGACCATGTCGAGCAGCTTGACGACATTCTCGAAAACGGTGTTGATTTCAGGTGTCGTGTTTGTCGACCGCAGGACGGCGCCGGCAGACAGCCGGGCACGGCTCGGATTCCGAGGAATGACAAGGTCGACGAATTTGGCACCGAATGCCGTGGTGACGTTGATCTGCGGCTCTACGTTCGCCGGGATGTAGCGGACCTGGCCGGGTTCGAGCTCCAATTGCAAACGCGCCCCGCCTTTTCCGGTGTCGATGGAGCTGACCCTGCCAACCTCCACACCGCGCAGCTTGACCCTGGCGTTGTTCTCGAGCACCAGACCCGCGCGGTCCGCGGTCACAGTTACCGGCACCGATGATTTGAAGGTGCCTGCGAAGATGGCCGACGTCGTGCACACGAACACAACGGCCACCGACAACATGAGCGTGGCCCAGACCCAATGGGGAAGGCTTCGATCTCCCGGCATTCGCTGCATCGCGTCAACCTGCCAAATTGAAGTTGCCGGACTGGCCGTAGATGGCCAGCGAAATGAACGCGATTTCTGTCGCGGCGATGACCATGGACAACCGAACCGCCCGGCCCACGGCCTCGCCCACACCGGCCGGGCCGCCCGACGCGGTGTAACCGAAGTAGGTGTGTACCAACATGATCACCACGGTGATCGCCACGCACTGGACGAAGGACCAGATGAGGTCGGTGGGGTTGAGGAAAGTATTGAAGTAGTGGTCGTATACACCGGATCCCTGACCGTAGATCACCGTCGTGCCTAGTCGAGATGCCAGGAACGCCATCATGATCGCCACGCAGTACAGCGGGATCACCACGACCATGGCAGCGAGTACCCGGGTCGATGCCAGGTAGGTGATGCTGCGAATGCCGAGCACTTCGAGCGCGTCGATCTCCTCGTTGATCCGCATCGCGCCGATCTGAGCAGTGGCACCGGCTCCGATAGTTGCCGACAATGCGACCGCAGTGGTGCCGGGCACGATGAGCCGGACATTGAAAAACGCCGAGGCGAACCCCGTGAGTGCCTCGAAGCCGACCGAAGCGAACTGGTTGTACCCCTGGACCGCGACCAAAGCACCGGTGGTCATGGTGAGGAAGCCGACAATCACGAGGGTTCCGCCGACGATCGCGAGAGCGCCGGTGCCCAATCCCATTGCGGCGATGAGTCGCAGTAACTCGGCGCGGTAGCGAATCACCGCTTCCGGGATTGCCATGACGGCCTTGTAGTAGAACTCGCCCTCTTCACCGACGCGGTTCCACCCGCGGACGATATTCTCGCCCGATCTACGCAGCCGCTCGAATTGCCGGCTGGGAGTGTTAACGGTCATCACGCCACCTCACGAGACCGTGTATTGGATACCGACGGCCGTCACGACGATGTTGATCGCGAACAGCACCATGAACGTGAACACCACCGTCTCGTTGACAGCGTTTCCCACACCGGCCGGACCACCACCCACTGAGATTCCCTTGTAGCAGGCGATCAGGCCAGCGGCCAGACCGAACAACGTCGCCTTCGCCAGCGAAACGACAATGTCCGCCATCCCGGTCAGCAGTGGCAGACCGGCGACGAATGCACCTGGCGAGACATGTTGTACCTGGACGCAAAAGAGGAACGCACCGGTCAGGCCGACGATGGTGACGGTCGCCGACAGCGCCAAGGCGACGGTCGTAGCGGCCAGGACGCGCGGAACAACAAGCGCCTGAATGGGATTGACTCCCATGACGCGTAGTGCGTCCAGTTCGTCGCGGATGGTGCGGGCGCCGAGGTCGGCGCACATCGCGGTGGCGCCGGCGCCGGAGACCACCAGCACCGTGACGATCGGGCCGATCTGGTTCACCGTCCCGATCGCGGCGCCCGTACCCGAGAAATCCGCGGCACCGACTTCGTTCAGCAAGATGTTGAAGGTGAATGTCAGCAATACCGAGTACGGCATCGTCAGTAGCAGCGCGGGCAGTACGGAAACCCGTGCCACAAACCACGTCTGAAGGACGTATTCCCGCCAAGCGAACGGCGGCTGGAACATCGCCACCAACGTGTCCAAGGACATGGCAAAGAACTCGCCGACCGCGCCGAGCGGTTTGGTCATCACACTTGGGGTTGCCACCGCGTTCCTTCTCTTTCTTGCCAACGTCGGCTGATCAACCGCACAGTCGTTCTCGACCAAAACACCACTGACGCAACGTCCTCCGTCCTTGCACAGCACTCACGCCTGACGCACTTCCGGCAAGTATCCGGCCAAGTGTGATGCCCCGGCCGCAGGGGAACAATGTGGCCAGAGACAAGAAATCGGCAACCATGTTGGGTATGAATCCAAAGTCGTTGGCGCCGAGCGACTGACCTGTGAAGATGCACCGAGCCAGACACCGAGTGCCCGAAAACCGTTGGTTCCTAACGTCATTTTCGATGGTGTAGCCGCCCGCGGGCGAACGCAGATGCGCCACTTGGGCGAACCCGGAATCACCTGTCCGGGAAAGGAACTACTCAACAGCGGCGCGCCGAACGCTTGGCAAGCCGCAAGAATCCTCTACACCACCGCCGCAGGCGATGCCAGAATGTGCGCGTATTGGATCGCCCACCAGACCTGGAACGCGCAGTGCGGCTTGCGAAGATCAACGCCCGTCAACTCCTCGAACCGGGCGATCCGGTATCGGACGGTATTCGGGTGCACCACAAGGGCTTCAGCGGTGACGTCAATGCGCATCCCAACTTCGATATACCGCCACACCGTATCGACAATCACCCGCGCAGACTCGCCTTGACCTAGCGGATCGACGAATCGGTGACGGAAGTGCTCGCCGATGTCGGGGTCGGCGGTGACCGCAACCGACAATCCAAGCGTGTCGAGGTCATGCCCGCCCGTCAACTGCAAGCACCTCGCCGTTGTCATCACCCGGGTGGCCAGCCGGTAGGACCGCTCAAGGTCGGACAGCCGCTCCAGCGGGCCGAATCCGATCGCAAATTCAACCTGAACACGCGGCGCGCGGGACAGCACACCGACCAGATCTCCGTCGAGCTCAGTCACCAACACACGGTGCACCCGGGAGTCACGGCGCAGCGCACTTTCCAGCTGATCGACAGCGGCCCCGCCGGCAGCGTCCGCACGGAATGCGACATACCGTGCCTCTACGTCAAGTCCGTAACGTTCGGCACCCAGTCGAATATCGCCGGGATCCAGGCCACCAGAGAGCAGGCCACGGACGTAGGCCCCGCGCCGTTGATCGTCCCCGCGGGCGCCGGCGCGTTCCGCGTCCCGATGTCCGCAACTGTAAGCCAGAGTGGCTTCATCGACCAGATCCAGCATCTCCTGGACGAGCCCGATAGCGAGTCCGTCGTCGTCGCACGCCGCGACCACCTGATCCACCAATTCACGGGTGGTCAGCCGCGACGCGCTATGTATATCGTCGAGCGTCACACCTTGCCGAGCTCGGGACTCACCGTGGGCGCGCAGAATTGCCCGCTCGCGCGCACTCAGACGCCGCTGATCCCGCAGCGCCGAAAGTATGCTGTGTAATACCAGTGCCCCCGCCGCCATGACGACGTTCACATCGAGGGGTCGATACCCATCGATGTGCGACAGCACCAAGCCCGCGATTCGCTCAGCCAGAGCCACCTCGTCGGCGAACAACTGCTCGATCGCCGCCTCGCGCGAGCCCGTCACAACGCACACGCCCCTCGCCACGCCTTCGGTGCCATCCCGGCCTGCCCGCTCCGCGGGCGTTGACGACCGATACGCCTTCGCGAACGCGCCGATCCCGCCGGGAACGGCGCCGGCCTCGCTATTGGCCGCTGAAGGCCCGACGACTCTCATCGCGCCTCCTCATAGATCTCCTCGATGAGATCGGCATACTTCTCGGCGATCGGTTTGCGCTTGAGCTTCGCGGTGAGCGTCAACTCATCGCCACCCGGTTCCCATTCGCCTGGCAAGATTCGGAAACGCTTGATCTGCTCTACCCTCGCGAGCCTGTCGTTCGCCCGGTCAATGCCGGCCCGTACGTCCGCGACCACGTCCGGATCATCAACCGGACGGCCTCCCAACGCATCCGCGGCCAGTGTCAGCAGCGCGATGTTGTACGGGCGCCGGTCACCAATGGCAACGGCTTGGTCGATCAAGCGGCACGAGCCCTTGATCGCGTTCTCAATGTTGGCCGGCGACATGTTCTTGCCACCCGCATTGATGATGAGATCCTTTTTGCGGTCGATGATGCGGACGTAACCGTCATCGTCGATCGCGCCGATATCACCGGTGAGTAGCCAACCGTGGGCGTCGTAGGTCGCGGCGGTCTTCTCCGGCTCCCCGCGGTACCCCTTCATGACCATGTCACTGCGGATGAGGATCTCTCCGTCCTCAGCAAGCTTCAGCTCCACACCGGGCATTGGTGGTCCAATGGTGCCCAGTCTGGGTCGGCCCGGCGGGTTCAGCGTGCCGCCGAGCATTTCGGACATCCCCCAAAATTCGCAGATCGGGACGCCGATCGCCAGGAAGAATTCCAGCGACTCCGGCGCGATGGGCGCTGCACCAGACATACACCAACTCACCTGATCGAGACCCATGGCCGCCCGCAGCGGTGTGAGCACCGATTCCTTCGCCTTGGCGTACTCGGCCAGCAATGTGTCGTCGGGGCCCGGGCCCTCGCCGCGGAACGAAATCTGTTCGGCCCGGACCTTCTTCATACCGACATCGAGCGCCCAGTCCATGGCCTGCTTGTGCGCTGGATCGGACTCGGCGGCGATCTTGGCTCGCAACGCCACTTCCAGCTTTTCCCAGATTCGCGGCACCGCCACCCACGCGGTGGGATGGGTCTCGGCCAGCGCGGCCGCAACCGTGCGCGCGTCGGCAACCGACGTGATTTGCGATCCGTACACGAGGCCGAGGTAATGCCCGTAAAAGCGGTCCGCCGCGTGGGCGGACGGGAGGTAAGAGATCAGCCGTGCGCCCGGCGTGACCCCCATCGCCCGCGCCGACCGCATGCAGGCGAGGATGTTGCCGTGGGTGAGTTCGACGCCCTTGGGCGGACCGGTGGTTCCTGACGTGTAGATCAACGTCAACACATCGCCGGGTTCCACTGACCGCCAGCTGGCCTCGAAGTCGAGGTCGGCATCGCCGGTCGCCTCGATGTCCTCGATCGACGCCGCGCCTTCCGGTGCGCCATCGATGCAGATGACGTGCTCCACCCCGGTTCCGTCGGCGGCTGCACGAACTACGTCGACGTATTGCGCTTCGCAAATGACGACGCGATTGCCAGCATTCGTATACAGGTGCCTGATCTGGTCTGCGGTCAGCGTGTTGTAGATCGAAAATACGGTCGCACCCAGATGCATTGCTGCGACATCCACGATATGAAATTCCGGGCGGTTGGTCATGAGCAAGGCGACGGTGTCGCCGCGCCCCACACCCAACGCGGCCAGTCCGCGCGCCAGGCTCTCAACCCGCGCCGCGTATTCCCGCCAGGTGATCTCGACCTCCCCACCCGCTGTGCGTAGGGCAACCGCGTCGGGATCGGCGCCGGCAGACCGCTGGAATGCCTCGCACAAGCTCGAAACTTCAAGCTGATCAATCACTTTGGCAGGAGCGACGGAACCGTCGACTGTCATGAGTTCCCTTCTCGGGAGATTCGGGCGTCACCACTCGAGGCCATACGGTTCCGCCCTGCGATGGGAGGCCGGTTGATTTGCGAGACCTGCACATTGACACCGACCGCACGTACAGTCACACTGCCCATTGTGCGATGATCACCACATCAAGCGCAAGAGGACGACCAAGTCACAGCGTTGACTTGCAACTTCGCAACGCACTGGCCTCAGGACCGAGCGAGCAGAGGGCCGCAGGCGGGGAGCGGCCTTTCTGCATGCTTCCCACCCAGCGAGTCCCGAAGTTTGCTGCGCCACCAGCGGATCGGCTTTTGACAGCGGGCTGTGCGATCTGGTCGGTCAGCTGCGCCGCAACGTGCCCTCACAACGGCGCCTCGCTTGAATGACGATTTGAGGAGATGTCCATGAAGAAGCGGATGACCTTGCTCGACTCGGGCTTCATCTGGATGGAGCGGCATGAGTCGCCGCAACATGGCACGGCCCTGGTCATCTTCCGCATCCCCGACGGATCGCCGCCCGACTACATGCAGCGCCTCGCCACGCACCTACGCAGCTTCCCCGTCACCGCGGACCCTTTCAACTGGCGACTGTCAAAGTCGCTGGTAGACAAGGTCGCCCCGGCGTGGGAAGTGCTGCCACCCGAGGACATCGAGCTCGACTACCACTTCCGACATTCGGCGTTACCGCAGCCGGGCGGTGAGCTGGAACTCGCGCTTGTCGTCTCCCGGCTGGCGACCCACCCGACCGAATTCGATCGCCCGCCGTGGGAAGTCCACCTCATCGAGGGGCTGGAGCACGGTCGCTTCGCGATGTTCATGAAGATGCACCATTCGCTCATCGACGGAATGAGCGCGGTAAAGATGATTCGAAACTGGCTGTCAGACGATCCCACCGAGGCCGGCACACCACCAATGTGGGCGATGGAGGCCGAAGAGAAGCCGCGGCCATCCGCGGCCGCGAACGGCGCTGACGAGTCGAATTCCACGCCCACCACGCTCGGCAAATCCGGGCTCACTCCGTCGAATTTTCCGGGGGCAATCGGCCGCGCCGCCGAATCGGCCATGGCGATCGGCCGCGCCACGCGCACCACAATCGCCGCCGCAACCGGTACCGGCGATGGGCTCGTCGCGCCCTACAATCCCCCTCGGACGATCTTGAATGGCAAGATCACCCAGCGCCGGCGCATCTCCACTCAACGTGTCGAACTGGCGCGCATGAAGGCGATCGCCAAGCGCATCGACGGCACGCTAAACGATGCCATCGCAACGGTTTTCAGCGGAGCGCTCAAGCGTTACCTCACCGAACTGGATGCCCTGCCGGACCGGTCGCTCGTCGCGGGCGTGCTCGCATCGTTGCGCGCCACCGTGGACCCGACGAAGGCGGACACCGCCGGTAACGTCATCAGCTTCATCTTTTCCGACCTCGCTACCGATGTCGACGACATCGGTGAACGTGCGCGGCGGGTCGTCGCGTCCACCCGCGCCGGCAAAGACCACCTGCTGGGCCTGAAATCGGACGCGATGAACTACAGCATCCTGATGCTCACACCCTCGTTGCTGACCACCGTGACGGGAACCGGCAACTTGCTGCCGATGTTCAACGTCGCCCTGTCCAACGTCCCCGGTATCAACGTGCCGGTGTATTGGAACGGCGCGCTGGCCGAAGCGCTGCACGCGACTACGGTCATCAGCAACGGCCAGGCGCTGATCGTCGCCGTGACCAGCTGGGTCGATCAGCTGTGCTTCACCTTCACAGCCTGCCCGGACACCATCCCGCACCCCCAGCGACTGTCGGTCTATCTCATGGACGCACTTGACGAAGCCGAGGAGTCGTTGGGCATCTGACGCGCTATTGCGGTCCGCGCCAATCAAGTTCGGCAGTTTGTCCCTACAGCGACATCGGGTAACCCGCCAGCGCCGAAGCTGCTATCGATCGCCGACATTGGTAAGGCAATCCTCGACGAGTTTCGCAATCTCGCCATTCGGATCCGCGAGTGCCGCCAAACATAGACGGTCGGTGAGTAGCCCGCCCACGCAGACATCAACGAATCCGGCGCCGACCCGTTGTGCCGACCACGAGCCGTCGGGGTCGAACCACACCCACAGCCACTGCATCGATCCCCACATCTGGAGGTTCGCGATCTCGGCATCGACTGCACGGAACACGCCGAGTTCGATGCCGCGGATGACTTCACCGAGAGTCAACTGTTGCAGCTCGCCGCGCAACTTGCGGACTTCCTGCATGGCCGGGTCATCGGCGAGCTGCACAACTTCTCGCTGGCTGGCGACCGTGGCGTCGCGCGCCACAACGTGCAACAGGGCTGATGCGTAGATCACCGCAGCGATACGTTCCTGGGGCTTGTCCAAGTGATCCCAGATCGAGTGAACCGCGTCAAGCTGACGGCGCATATAACACTCTTCGAGTTCGCGCAGCATCTGAGCCTTCGTCCCGAAGTGGTGGACGATCGTGCCTTTCGACATGCCGAGCTCTTCGGCTATGTCGCCGAGATTCGTTCGCTCGTAACCACGTTCGGAGACATTCCGGATGAATACTGCCAGGATGTCGTCCCGCCTTCCGACGGCTCTTGGCACTCATGCCTCCCGCTTCTAGACCGTACGCACGGCCTAGTCTAGCGCCGCGTGTTTCGCGAGACGGGGGCGCATTGAATTGGGCAAGATCATCGGCGTATGGAGCCCCATCGGGCCGACGCGATGCCATCAACTGTCCTCTAGCCCGGCGGCGCGGCGAAGCACCCGAAACTCGTGCAGCATCGCATCGGTGATCACGTGGGGATCCTCGACTGTGACGCCGTCCTCGATCACCGAGATACTCAGCTGGTCGACGTAGCTCCAAACGGTGATGTTGATGCCGCTACCCGGGGTCAGCGGCCCCACCGAATAGATCTGCTCCAACGGGGCGCCGATCACCGTCCCACGCTCCCGTGGGCCCGGAACATTGGAGATCGACACGTTCGCCATTCGGTTATGCGACTCGCGCGTCGATAGACGCTGTAGCACCGGCCTGGCCAGGAAGGCCGGAATATAGTCGGCCCACCGGTTGACGATGTCGGGGCCGAGCGCCTCGTGATTGGACTTGGCGATTGCGGCTCCGGCGCGCGCCAGTCGCATTCGCTCTACGGGGTCGCCGACGTGGACCGGCAGTGACACGATCATCGTGGCGAAATCGTTGCCGAATATTCGCTCCGGTGAATTGTTCAGGCTGCGCGGTACCAGAGCCAGCAGCGGCTCGGTTGCGCTGCCGTCGTATTTGATGAGTAGCGCGCGCAGGGCGCCCGTGGCGATCGCCAGGACCAGGTCGTTGATGGTGCCGCCGAGTACCTTGCTGGTCAACTTCACATCAGCCAACGGCAGTGTGGCACTGGCGAAGCTGCGGGTGGGTGCCACTGTGTGGTTGAGGAATGTGACGGGGGCACCGAAGGTGCGGGCCAAACCGGGAACGATGCGCCTGTTGCGGCGCACGCTTCTGATGCCATCGGCGGTGTAGCGCAACAGATCTGGCACGCCGACCAGCTGTCGAGCATGGTCGCGAACGGCCGCTTTGACCAGCTCCGGCCCGGATGGTGGCGGATTCACCGGTACGAGGTTGGCCTCACCTTCAATCATCGCCTGCTCATCGAGAGCCAGCGCAAGGAGATTGGCTGATGCGACCCCGTCGGCAAGTACGTGGTGAATCTTGCCGACGATGGCGACTTTGTTGTCGGCCAGGCCCTCCACCAGGTGGAACTCCCACAGCGGCCGTTGCCGGTCAAGTGGCGTACTGGCGATGTCGGCGATCGCGGCGTCGAGTTCACGTGGGCCGCCGGGCGGATTGATCGAGTACCGACGCACGTGGTAGTCGAGATCGACGTCGACATTCTCGACCCACATTGGGCGGTGGATCCTGAACGGGATGTCGACGAGCTGGTAGCGGAACGGATCCAGCAGGTGCAGCCGCCGGGCCAATCTGTCTCGGAACAGGTCTGGCGTGAATGCGACATCGCACTCGCTTGCATCGAGTACGCCGATCTTCATCGTGTGCTGCATCAGGTTGCGAGTCTCGCTGTAGAGCAGCATCGCTTCGAATCCGCCGAGCCGCTTCAAGCGCCGATCTCCTTCTGCTGACCGGTCATCAACTCCGAGATAGGTGGGACGGCCTTCGAATCCGGGCGTCGACGGGATCTGAGCCCGCATGCCCGGCCCTCAGCGTGACAGCACATCCTAGAAGTCAATGACGCCCCGTACGTTCAGCCCGGCATGCATCTCCTCGTATCCCAGATTTATTTCGTCCAGGGTGTAGCGACGTGTCACCAATTCGTCGAGCTTCAGCTGACCGCGCTGGTACAGGCCCAGTAGGAATGGCGTCGCACTGGATGGGGACATCGTCCCGAACAAAGCTCCTTGAATTCGCTTCTGAAAGAACGTCAGCTCCATGAGATTCGCTGAGATGTGGTTCGCGTCGAATCTGGCCATGCTGGTGACTACCACCGTGCCCGCCTTACGAATAGCAGAAAGGGCTGTTCCGACATCCCGAGGTGTCACCAGGCCCACGCAGATGATTGCCGAATCTGCGCCTTGACCGTTGGTCGATTCACGGGCAAGTTCAGCCGCCTCGGCCATGTCGCTGACAGCGTCGGTGGCACCGAACTCGTGAGCTTTCTGTCGTTTGAACGGCACTGGGTCAACAGCGATGACGCGTGCCGCGCCGGCGTGTCTGGCGCCCTGTACCGCGTTGATACCGATCCCGCCGACACCCATCACGATCGTGACATCACCTGGCCGCACCTGGGCAGCGTTGACTGCCGAGCCCCAGCCTGTTGCCACGCCGCAACCGACAACGGCAGCAACCTCCAGTGGAATGTCGCGGTCGATCTTCACCGCAGCTGCCTCTGGGATGACGCTGTACTGCGAGAATGTAGACACCATGGACATCTGGGCGACGTCCTGGCCGTGGTGATGCATACGGTACGTGCCGTCCATTTGGGTCCCGGCCATCATCAGGGCGCCGTTGTCGCAGAGGTTCTGCATTCCCGCCGCACACCACTTGCAACGACCGCATCCGGGAATCCACGCTGCGACAATATGATCGCCGACTTCGAGCCCACGAACACCGGGCCCAACCGCCTCGACGACTCCCGCGCCCTCGTGACCTCCGCAACTAGGAAAATGTCCAAACGGCAAGTCACCCTTGGTGACGTGATCGTCGGTGTGGCACAGGCCTGCGGTGACATATCGAACCAGCACTTCGTTGGCCCGCGGCTCATCGACATCGACGTCCACGACCTGCCACTTGCCGGGAACATCGAAGACGACTGCCGCCTTGGATTTTGTCATTCACGGTTTCCTAATCGTCTTGTGGGAAGGACTACCCAACTCGCAGCTCGATCGTGCGAATTCGGACTATTCACGTCCGCCCAATTGCTTGGGATTCGGCTATGCGATCGTTCAGTGGGCTCGCGTGTAGCCGCGGCAACGACCCGGATCAGGCACGCTCCAGCAGAAAATAGAAGTACCCGCCAATCGCGTTGATGTCTTTCGCGTTCATGATCCCCATCAAGGTGTTGTCATCGACGCGTTTGAAGTGGTCGAACACCGGGCGCCCGTCGTAGACCATGGTCGCGGTGACCTCGCCGCGGAACTCGACATTCCACAGGCTGGCCTCCCCGTTGCCGATCTCAACGTTGGAGTACAGCTCGCCGTTTTCGTCATAACACATGTTCGGTTGCACGTCCGACAACGAGTTCATTGTCTTGCCAAACCATTTGAACGTGGCCAGCATGCCGTTCAACGGATGTCCGGTGCGGAACTCGCCGCCTTTCCAGGCGCCCAGGATGTCCTCGGCCCTGACCGCTGGCAGTTGCGCCCACAGGTCGTCGAGTGCGGCCGGTGAGACGTCGCCGTCCTGTGCGCGCAACTGGTGGAACCGCGCGGCGGCAGTGTCGGCAATTGTCATTGGTTTTCTCCAATCATGTTATTTCAAAACGTAACTCGTGTGTATGTAGGCGGCGGTGCGCGTGCGCTCCTGGCGGTAGCGCAATCGGGTCCGATTGGCGGCTCGCGCAGCCCGCGATGAATGACAGGGTGGGTGCGGCTGCACATCAGTAACTGATTCGGTGCCAGTAATGCTAGGCACAACACGAGCCGGATCACAAGCACCCAATCTCCTGGACCTCGCCCCGAATGGGCTGGCAGCGGCGGAAAGACGTCGCCAATCGGGCCCCCGCCGCCCACGAACTGCCTAAGCCCGCACGAGCATAGGCTGTGCCGAAAACCATCCAAAAATGCCATTGACATCGATATTTGCCGTACTGACACGGTGCCAGTAGTCTGAATCCACGCTCATACAGGAGGTATCGCTTGTCCGTGCACTTGTCAGAAGACCAGCGCCTGTTCGCAACCGCGTTGCAAGAATTCTGCGATCGGGAGGCCGGCGATCGTGAGCGACTGGTCGCGCTGCGCAACGAACGTCACCGCGGGCACAACCAGGATGTCCACCAGAAGTTGGCGGAACTCGGGTACGTCGGTGTCAGCATCCCCGAGGCCTACGGGGGCGGGGGCGGGGGCGCTGTAGAACTCTGTCTTCTCATTGAAGGGATCGAACGGGGCTTACTCCCCATTGCCGGCCTCGGGGTCAGCCTCATCGTGGCCGGACCCTACGGGCGTTTCGGCACAGAAGAGCAGAAGCGCGAGATTCTCGGCGGAATCTGCGCGGGCCACGTCGAAGCCATCGCCATGTCCGAACCCGACGCTGGTTCCGATGTTGCCAGCCTGACCACCCGCGCCGTACGCACCGGCGACGACTACGTGATCAACGGCCAGAAGATGTGGACCACCGCCGCCCACGTCGCCGATCACCTCCTGGTGGTGTGCCGTACCGATCCGTCCGGCAGCAAGCATGAGGGACTCAGCATGATCAGCGTGCCCACGGGAACCGAAGGTTTGACGATCCGCCCTATCGCCACCATGGGTGGCAGTGAGGTGAACGAAGTCTTCTTCAGCGACGTCCGGGTGCCGGCCGACCGCCTACTGGGCGAAGAGAACAACGGCTGGCGTCAACTCATGGCGGGCCTGAACCACGAACGCCTGCTCGTCGCCGCCCAGGGCATCGGCCGCGCGCAACGGGCGTTGGACGACGTCGTCGGGTACATCAAGCAGCGCAAACAGTTCGGCCGCACGATAGGCAGTTTCCAGTCGGTCCGCCATCAGATTGCCGATCTCGCCACGATGATCGAGTGCACCCGCCACTTCGTCTACGGCATCGCCAGACTCGTCGACGACAACCCCGGCAAAACCTTCCCCCGTGAGGCGTCGATGGCCAAACTGCAGGGCGCCGAAGTCGCCAAGCGCACGACCTTGGAAGCAATTCAGCTGATGGGCGGCGCCGGTTACGCCGTCGAGTACGGCATGGAAGGCCAGTTTCGCAGCGCGCTGGCTCTATCGATCGGAGGTGGGGTCGCCGAAGTCCAGCGCGACATCATCGCCAAGACGTACGGTCTGTGACCACCCAATGTTGCACGCTTTCAATCTCACAAATCGCTTCCAGCCCTGGAGCTTTGGAAGCCAAGAGCCTCTCGGAACGAGGAAGGAACTGACGCAATCATGAACGCCCCCGCATTGTCGATGCCGCTCCAGCAGAGCGATGAACACAAAGAACTACGGTCCACCGTCGCCGGAATCGTCGGCAAGTTCGGCCATGAGTATTACCAGTCGTGCGCGGCTACCGGCGAGCCGATGACCGAGCTGTGGGAGCAGCTTGGTCACGGCGGATTCCTCGGGATCAATATCCCCGAGGAATACGGCGGAGGCGGCTGCGGGCTCACCGAGCTCGCGATCGTGCTTGACGAACTGTCGGCAGGAGGATGTCCCGAGCTGGCGATGGTGCTGTCGCAGGGAATCGTCGGCAGCGCGCTCCCGCTGCACGGCACCGAGGAGCAGAAGCGCCGCTACCTTCCCGGAATCGCCAGCGGCAAAGAGAAATTCGTCTTTGCCCTCACTGAGCCGGACGCCGGATCGAACTCCCACAACGTCTCGACCTGGGCTACCCGCGACGGCGACGACTGGGTCGTTCGAGGCACCAAGTACTATATTTCAGGCATCGACCACTGCGATCACTTCCTGCTGGTCGCCCGCACCGGAACCGACGAACGCACCGGGCGGGGTCTGCTCACCCTCTTCATCGTCGATGATCCGAACGTCCCCGGGTTGAGCCGCCAGCTCATCCCCACCGCGCTGCAAGCACCCGAACGGCAGTTCACGCTCTTCTTCGACGACGTGCGACTGCCCGCCGACTCTGTCGTCGGCGAAGTCGGCAAGGGGCTGACTCCGCTGTTCGACGGCTTGAATCCCGAGCGGGTTCTCAGCGCGGTGATCTGCCTTGGCGTCGGACGGTATGCCTTGGACAAAGCGGTCCGTTACGTCAAAGAACGGAACGTTTGGGGTGTGCCGGTCGGGACCTACCAAGGCGTGCAGCATCCCCTTGCCGAAGCAGCGATCGAGCTTGCCGCCGCCAATGCCATGACCTGGCGGGCCGCTGCCGAGATCGATGCCGGCCTACCGGCTGGAGAGACGTCGAACATGGCCAAGTTCCTCGCATCACGCGCCGGGTTCAAGGCACTCGACACGGCGATCCAGGTGCACGGCGGCAACGGGATGGCTCATGAGTACGGCCTCGCTGACCTGTGGGGCATCGTGCGACTCCAGCAGATCGCACCGGTGTCGACGCAGATGGTGCTCAACCACATTGCTCAGCACACGCTGGGTCTGCCCAGGTCGTATTAGGGGCCAGGATGTCCATCTCCGTCGATGAGCTTCGACAGCTTGAGGGAACACCGCTGCCAGGCGGCGATCTCGTCATCGAAGCCTACGAGAACGCGATACTGGAGCACGCTGTTCGGTCGCCGCAAACCCATGCAGCGGACGCGCATCCGCTGTGGTTCGTGGTGATCTCGTTGCGCTGCTTAGGGATTAGTGTCGATCAACTCTGCGACATGGCAGGCAAAACCGACAGCGACACTCTGCTCTTCGGCAACTGCGCGATCACCCAAAGATCGCCATTGACCGTCGGGGGCCGCTACCACGCCAAACCCGTCGTTTCCGGCGCTGGTTCACGCACAACACGTGACAACGCCCGGCTGGATCATCTGGATATCCGGATGGACATCGTCACCGACGAAGGCGATGTGTCAGGGACGGTGACGAGCACCTACCTCTTCAAGCGAGGCGGTACGGCATGACGCAAGCCAGTGAGATCGTGGTCGGGACCCAACTACCCGAACGCCGGATCACCGAAGTGAGCGCTGACCACATCAAGATGGTGGCGCTGATCCTGCGGGACTCGAATCCGATTCATTTCGACCTCGAGGCCGTCAGCAGAGCCGGTCTCGGCTCCCGGGAGGTCAATCAGGGAGGCGCGACGATGGCCTACGTGCTCGACCTACTCACCGAGTGGGCCGGCTCGCGGCAAGCCCTGCGCGAGATCTCATGCGCGTTCCGTGCAAACGTGTTCGCCGGAGACGATGTGCTTGTCGGCGGTGAGGTGACATCGGTGACCAGCGACGAGAACGGGCGCCTGGTCAATTGCGCCCTCTGGGCAGAGACAAACGGGAAGCGAGCGATTGTCGGCTCGGCGACCGTGGTGCTACCGGCGCATTGATCATGCCGAGTATCCCATCAGCAATGCCGGCCAACGACTTTCACCCCGTTGCGTCCGTGCGCAGTCTTGCTCAGACACGACCGGATCAGATAGCACTTCGCTGCGGCGAAGCTGCGCTGACCTACCTCGAGCTGGATCGTCGGTCCAGCCAGGTCGCCAACGCGCTCCTCCGCCGCGGCGTACGCGCGGGAGACCGCGTCTGTTACATCGGCCGCAACTGGCCGGAATTCTTCGAGGTGCTATTCGGATGCGCCAAGATCGGCGCGGTGCTCGCACCGCTGAATTGGCGTTTGACGCCAACGGATATCGCACAGTTGATGGCCGATGCCGATAGCACTCTTGCGATCACCGATCGTGAATTCTCCGCCGCCGCTCCCGCGAGCGCGACCGTGATCACAATCAGCGATGGATACGAAAAATGGCGCGACCACGAGTGTTCCGACGATCCCGGAATCCACAGCGCGCCGTCTGCTGAGTTCATCCAGTTCTACACGTCAGGCACCACTGGGCTTCCCAAGGGCGTCATCATCAGCATCCGAAACTTGGCGCATCTGTTCCAGGCCGGTCCGCACTGGCGGTTGGGACCCGAATCGATAGTGTCCGTGGTCATGCCGCTGTTCCACATGGGTGGATCGGCGTGGGCCCTCGTCGCGCTGCTCAGTGGCGCACAGTGTGTTCTCGCCCCGGAATTCGAGGCGTCGTCTTTGGTGGCCGACCTGGCCGACCACGGCGTCACCAACGTACTGGTCGCCCCGACGATGCTACAAATGATGGTCGACGTCGCTGACGTCGAGCGCGCGGATTACTCCACAGTGCGCTCAATAGTTTACGGCTCGGCGCCCATCTCGCTACCACTGCTGAGGCGTACCCAAGAGGTGTTCGGCGCAGAGTTGATGCAGGTGTACGGCCTCACCGAAACCTGCGGCGCAGTAGTACAACTCGGGCCCACTGACCACTACGGAAGTCGGTTGGCGTCAGTAGGACTCCCCTACCCGTGGGTGGAACTTCAGATTCGCGACGCAAACGGCTCGGTCGTTTCCGCCGCCGGCCAGGACGGCGAGATCTGGATTCGGTCGGGACAGTGCAGCGAGGGCTACTGGCGCAGACCCATTGAAACGGCGGCTCTACTGACTGACGATGGTTGGCTCCGTACTGGAGACGTCGGCCACGTAGACAAAGACGGCTACCTCTTCATCACCGACCGACTCAAAGACATGATCATCACGGGCGGCGAAAACGTATATCCCAGTGAAGTCGAGCGGGTGCTCGTAGAGCACCCCGATGTCGTCGAAGTGGCCGTTATCGGCGTCCCCGACCGCACGTGGGGCGAAGCTGTGACAGCAGTTATCGTGCCGCGTGACAACTCCCAGATCACCGAGCGCACACTCCTCGAATGGTCTCAGTCGAGGATCGCCGGTTTTCGTCGGCCCAAGCGAATCCATCTCGTCCACGAGCTGCCACATAACCCGTCAGGGAAGGTGCTCAAGACTGAACTACGACAACGCTTCTCGTCTCCATGACTCGACTGGTGGCCACTCAGTGCCGTCCGCCGTGGTGCACATGGGCGGAGTCGATGAGCGCCGTTACACATCCAGAATCTACTGACAATATGATTGTTGAGTAGATGGCAATACCAGCATCATCAGCCCCTGGAACCGGATCTACTGGCGATATGCCTATACCCGAGTAACATCGGCCCGATGACGAAGGCGACAGCTTCTTCCAACGGTGACCAACCGCCCCAACGCCGCGTTCGCATGGGTGCAGACGACCGCCGCCGCCAGCTCGTCGAAGTTGCACAGCAGTTGTTCTCGCAATACCCCTACTCGGAAGTGTCCACTGCCGATATCGCCGAGGCGGCCGGCATCGGCCGGGCGAATCTGCATTATCACTTCGGCACCAAGCGCGACCTCTACGTGGAGGTCATCCGCAACTTCGGCCGCCTACCACCGCTGCCGACCGCGCGACGGCGACATGCCAACCTCGAAGAACATCTGCGGTCAACCCTGGATCACTGGCTTGACACCGTCTGGGAGAACCGCGGGACGTTCATGACGATCACTGAAGCTGGTCCGATCAACAATGACCGCGAGATCGAGTCGATCCTCGAAGACAGTCGCGAGGCTTATGCGGCCCGCATGGCCGAATTGCTCGAGCTTCCCGGCGGTGCCACCCGGCCGGCGCGCGCCCTGATACGCACCTTCCAATCGATGGCCGAAGCCGCCGTCGATGAATGGCTGCGACGCGATCGCCTCTCGCGCGAAGACGTGCTTCTCCTGCTCACGAAGGCGCTGGTCGCGATCAAGGTCGACGTTTCGCCCGAGGTGCTCCACCAGCCCGTGAAACCGACGCGTCAACGGTAGTCAGGGCGCCGGCAGCGCCTTCGAACACGCGTCCTCCCAAGAAGTTTGACCACGGCGCTGAACAAGTTCCGCTACTGACTTCTTGCCAGTAGCGCGCAGGCTTGTTAGAGTCCGCCGCATGGCCCTTAGATTGACGGCACCCGCCGCCACTGATCTGGACCGCGGTGCGCCACCCTACGAACCGGTGCATATCTGCGGACTAGCCACCACTGGGTGGGCAGTCGAACACGACGCGGTGCTCGACGAGCTCGTATTCGATTGTGTCGCTGCGGCATTACATCAGGCAGGGCTGCGCAAACAGCAGGTCGGACTTGTCGTAACTGCGTCGATGGACATCTACGACGGGCGCAGCATCTCCACCGGATTGACGACCCCAGCGGCCGGCGGTTACCTCACCGACAGCTACCGCATCGAAGGCGATGCGGCACAGGCGATCATCGCCGCGGCGCAGGCCATTCGCGCCGGTCACGTCGACATCGCAATCGCAGCGGCCGTTCACCATCCCGAGATCACCAGCCGCACCGCCCAAGCCCACGTGGAGTTTCTCGACCAGGTCTCCAATCTGGCATTCGACCCGCAGTTCAACCGTCCGGTCGCGATGTGCACGTCAGCCGGCCTGGCGCTGCACGCAAGCAAGTGGCTCGAGGACGAACACGGCGATGTCGCAACCCTGGCTGCGATCGCCGCCTCGGAGATCACGCGAGGGGCCGGCCGTGCCTCCTCGACGCGCAACCAGCCGGTCGGCCCCGACGACGTCCTCGCTTCCAACCCGATCGCGTGGCCGTTGACCGAACTGATGCTGCCTGCATACACGGCGGGCGCAGGCGCAGTTGTTCTCACTTCCGCCCAAGTCGCACGCCGTGCGAAACGCAGTCTCGGCTGCATCGTCGGGACCGGTATGGCGACATCGAACTGGACATGGGACGACGCCTGGTTGCGTGCGCCCGAGTCCGCAACCGCGCGGGCCGCGTCAGATGCATACCGAGCAGCAGGATTTTCAGGTGAACGCACCGACCTCGACGTCGTCGAGTTGACCGCGGCCACACCAGCATTGCTTGATCCGATCTGCGAAGCACTCGGTGTCGAGCCAGAGGGGCAGACCACAATTTGCCCATTCGGTGGCGCCCGGGCCAACTACCCGGGCCTGGTGAACGGCATCTCACGACTCAGCGACGCGCTGAAATGGCTTGGCGACAAACCCCAGGGCGGTCGCGCCATTGTGCACAGCAACGATCTCGTGACCGGTCTCTGCTCACAGACCGCGACGGTGATGATAGTGGAGGCTGAATAATGGCTTACCGGGCTGCGATCGCCGGCATCGGAATGACCGCCGCGATGGCCACACACCGCCAAGACAGGTCCAACGCGGAGTTGTGCCAGGAGGCGGTATGGGCAGCGATGGATCACGCGGGCATCACCCCCTCGGTCCTCGATGCACTCGTCGTCGGCAACATCGACGGTTTCGAGGGAACCGTGTTGGGCGCCAAGCACTTGACACGCATTTTGGGCGTTGGCGGCGATCTCCCCGTTACGGTGATCAACACCGGCGGAACGACCGGTGGCAATCTGGTTCACGTCGCGGCCCGAATGGTCGCCTCAGGCGATCGCGAAGCCGTCCTGTGTTTGGGACCCGCTTCGTTCTTCGGTGCGCGAGATCTGCAAGCGGTGATCAACACCAACTCCCCCATGGTCGTCGAACAACCGTTGGGAATGGGTGCCGTACACATGGGGGCGTTCTTCCCGGCGGCGTATCAGGAACGCTATGGCGTCACCGACGAGGATCTCGCTCATGTCGTCGTCCAGGCGCATTCGCACGCGGCGCGCAACCCCTACGCGCAGCTCCGCAACGAGTTGACCGTCGAGGAAGTGCTGACGTCTCGCATGATCAGCACCCCGATGGTGATGGCCATGATCTGCCCGGCAACTGCAGCCGCCTGCGCAGTATTGGTCACCAGCGAGCGGCTCGCGCAATCATTGCGGACGCCGACAGTGGTGATTCGGGCGCTCGGAAGCTCTGCTGATCCCTATCTGGGAGGTGGCAAGGGCTCGTTTTCGGCATGGGAAGGCCTGGGCATCCTTGCCCGACGTGTGTACGCACAAGCCGATATTCGCGATCCGCGCGCTGAGCTGGACGTGCTCGAGCTGTTCGCTCCGTATGCTCCGATGCTCCCGATGCAGTTGGAGGCCTTGGGGTTCGCGGGCCCGGGCGATGGGGCGAAGTTGGTCCGCTCCGGCGCGACCACCTTCGGCGGCGACATCCCGACCAACATGTCGGGCGGGCCCAAGTGTACGAACGCCGGTGTTGCCGGAGAGCTTGCACCGTATGCCTATGTGGCCCTGCAGCTGATGGGCGATGCCCCGGCCGACATCCAGGTCCAGCAACCGGTTCGGGGACTTGCCCACGGCACCGGCGGCACCTTCTTCCAATTTGAAAACCTCGCCATCCTTGAGAGGACGACTCCCTATGCCTGAGTCAGCGGTAAACCCAGCACTGCAGCACGTGCGGTGGGAAATTGACTATGACATCCATCTCGGCGCCACCTGGGGCCGGTTCATGGACGGCCTGCGCGAGCAACGCTTGCTGGCCAATCGATGCCCTTCGTGCCAACGGACTTTCGTCCCGCCGCAGTCGTTCTGCGAGGCGTGCTTCGAACGCACCGATGAGTGGCTCGAATTGGACCCAGTTGGCGAAGTCGAGACCTTCACTGTGGTACAGCAAGGTTTTCGTGGCGGCCCGAAGCCTCCGTACGCTGTGGCCGCTATCCGCATCGACTGCGCCAGCACGATGCTGATGCATTTCCTGGGCGGAATCGACCTGTCCGATCCCGCGAAAGTGCGAGACCAGCTTCCAGAAGGGCGTCGGGTGCAGGCCGTGTGGGCCAGCGAGCGGGCGGGTTCCATCCTGGACATCGCACATTTCGCTCCCGAGAGTGCTCGCTGACAGTCTCTTCCGGTCGTCACCCACTGCCAATCAGGAGTAAACGCTTTGTCTACCAACGCTGTTCGCACTGCCATCGTCACCGGAGCTGCCCGTGGAATCGGAGCGGCCACGGCTCGTCGCCTAGCCGAGGACGGGCTCGCGGTGGCCGTGCTGGATCTCGACGAGACGACATGCAAAACCGTTGTTGCGCAAATCGAATCAACCGGGGGTAGAGCAATTGGCATCGGCGTCGATGTTTCCGACGAAGATGCCGTCAACGCCGCGGTGCAGCGAGTCGCCGACGAGTTGGGGACACCCGGCGTGCTGGTCAACAACGCCGGAATCATTCGTGACAACTTGATTTTCAAGATGACTGCCGGGGATTGGGACGCGGTGATGAACGTCCATCTTCGCGGTGCCTTCCTGATGAGTCGAGCAAGCCAGAAGTTCATGACGACGGCCGGCTGGGGACGAATCGTCAACCTGTCCAGCACCGCCGCGCTGGGCAACCGCGGACAAGCCAACTACTCGGCGGCCAAGGCAGGCTTGCAAGGCTTTACCCGAACACTCGCTATTGAGCTGGGCCGCTTTGGGATCACGGTGAACGCCGTCGCTCCGGGATTCATCGAGACCGACATGACTGCTGCCACCGCCGAGCGGATGGGGATGTCGTTTGATCAGTTCCGCGACATGGTCGTCCAGCAGATCCCGGTGGGCCGCTCTGGACGGCCCGCCGACATTGCCAACGCCGTTTCGTTCCTGGCCGGCGAGGATGCCGGGTTCATCTCCGGCCAGGTGCTCTACGTGGCCGGCGGCCCGACGGTCTGATCGGATCGGTAATCGAATCATGCGAATTTTCAACGGACTTGACGATCTGGCCGCCGCAGCGGGTACCCATCTTGGTCACAGTGACTGGTACACCGTCGACCAAGAACAGATCGACCGCTTCGCGCAGGCTACCGGTGACCATCAGTGGATTCACGTCGATCGGCAGGCCGCGGCCCAGGGCCCGTTCGGGACCACTATCGCTCACGGATTCTTGACTCTGTCATTGCTGCCCGTGTTGGCGAGCGAGGTGTACCGGATAGACGGCCTGCAGATGGTCGTCAACTACGGCTGTAACAAAGTGCGATTTCCCAATGCTGTGAAGGTTGACCAGCGTGTCCGCGCCGGCATCGAGCTTGCGGGCTTGACTGCCACTGCGGCCGGCACCCAGATTTCACTGAAGGCCACCATCGAGATCGACGGGACCGACAAGCCGGCTTGCGTCGTCGACTGGGTGCTACTGGCGGTCTAGGGCCGCCCCCTTGTCGATTCGGTTTGTGGCCTAGAACGCGGCTGACGGCGTCGATGAAGGACCAGACCTGAGCCACCGCAGCCCAGGCGGGCAAATGCCGCTTGACCAGATCAGTAGGGAGCGCCGCGCCTGGATCAGACGCGACGGTGCGCGCCCGGCTGTGACAAGTCAACTGTTGCCGCTTCAGTTTGGCCCGACAACGTATGCCACGGATCGGGGCCGGCTGGAACCGAGCCAACCCCGATCACCTACTCGGCCGGCTACTGAGCCTTGGGCTCGAGGAATACCCGATCCAGCCCGGTACGGCGTCGCAAGAACCGCGCGACCGGACGCGGGATCAGTAGCCACAGTGAGGTTCCCAGCCCCGACCAGGAGGGCAGCGAGATCTGCCGTTGGCCGGTTCGGATCACCTTCACGACCGCGTCAGCGACGTCTTGCGGCGACATCGGCGCGAGTGCGCCGACCGCCTCTACTTCGGAAAGCAATCCGGTGTCGGTGAACGTTGGGAACACCGTCGACACCCGTACGCCGTGTGGTTCGAGTTCCGCGTCGACCGCTTCGCCGAATCCGACAACGCCGAACTTGGTGGCGTTGTAGACGGCCAAGCCCGGGGCGGGAACCCGTCCGGCGACAGAAGCGATGTTGACGATCCGTCCCGCCCCGCGTGCTCTCATCCGCCTTGCGGCAGAACGGGTTCCATTGATAACTCCGAGCAGGTTGACGGACACGATTCGGTTGACCGTCGCGTCGTCCTGCGCGAGCATGGGGCCCACCGGCATGATGCCCGCGTTGTTGATCCAGACCTGGACCGGGCCGAGCGCGTCCTCTACGGCGGTGTGGAAGTCTTCGACCGATTCGGGATCGGATACGTCGAGTTTGCCGGCGAAGATGCCGAGCTGTTCGCCGGTGCGCTTTGCCTCGATATCGTCGATGTCACCAATGGCGACCACTGCGCCCGCCTCGCGCAGAGCCAGCGCAGTGGCGCGGCCGATGCCCCGAGCGCCACCCGTGATCACGACGACCGATCGGGTGAGTTCGAACTTGCTACTCATGAGTGCTCCTGTTGTAGTTGTGCAAGCGTGGCGCGCATGACCTTGCCCGACGCTGTGCGCGGCAGCGCATCGACGAACACAATGTCGCGCGGCATGCGCGATCGCGGCAGTTCCGCCGCCACATGGCGGCGCACCGTCGATTCGTCGAGCGAAACAGATTCGACGGCAACGACATACGCACGCAGGCGCTGCCCGAATTCAGCGTCGTCGACCGCCGTTACCGCCGCGTCGGCGATCGCGGGATGGGCGAGCAAGGCCAACTCGAGTTCTTCGGGGTAGACGTTCTCACCGCCGGAAACGATCATCCCGTCCGATCGGCCGACGACAAACAGCCTGCCTTCGGCGTCGATATGGCCGCGATCCCCGGTGTCGAGATAGCCGTCGACCACCGAGCCGGTGCGCCCGTCGGTATAGGCCTCGAGCTGCCCGGCGGACCGGATCAGGATGCGCCCCTCTGTGTTCGGCGGGAGTGGGCGCCCGGCCGAGTCGGCGATTCGTATCCTGACCCCGCGCGGAGGAATCCCCGCGCAACCGGGCGCGACCGCCAGATCCTGCGGCGTGGCGATGCTGATGTAGGCGGCCTCAGTGGAGCCGTACAGGTTGTACAACACCGGGCCGAACGTGGCTGTGATCTGTTGTTCCAGTGCGGAGTCCAGCCGTGCCCCGCCGCTGCCGACGATACGCAGCGTGCTCAGATCCGCGGCCGCAACCCGATCCGTTGCGAGCACGCGTCGAAGCATGGTCGGCACCGCCGCCAACATCGAACAGCCGTAGCGTTCCAGGTCGTCCAGGACGCGTGTGGCGTCGAATCGCCGGTGGAGGACCACGGTCGAGCCCAGGGTCAGTGACAAGGCGGTGACGATCAGTCCCCACCCGTGGAACACCGGAGCAGACACCAGCACTCGCTCGTTACCACGCAACGGAATCTTCGATAGCAGTCCAGCAGAAATGACCAAGCTTCGCCCAGTCTTGCGCGGCACACCCTTCGGTGTGCCGGTGCTGCCACTGGTCAGTGCAACAAACGAACCCGGCCGCTCGGGCTGCGGCGGCTCTGCCGGTGATGCCGAGTTGAGAAGATCGCTGAATGTGCCATCGGCCGGCCACGCGCACCAGCGGATGCCTTCGAAACCCGCTACGGCGGTATCAAATTCGTCGTCATAGACAATCGCATCGAGATGCTCGCGGCTACTCACCACATCCACTTGCCGCGCGCTGAAATCGGTGTTCAGCAGCACCACCCGCGCCCCTGCGGCGACTGCGCCGAACAAGGCGACCAAGGCGTCGGCATGGTTGCGGCACAGGATTCCAATTGTCGGCGCCGCTGGTAGGGCCGCGCGGAACCCGTTCGCCGCCCGAAAGACTCGCTCGGATAGTTCGGTATAGGTCAACTCACCGCGGTCATCGATAGTTGCTGTTCGATCGGGATACGCTGCGGCGCTCGCCGCGGGCAATCCACCGATCTGACCCCACTGCGCCGACGCGCGTGCACTGGCGCGCAGTACCCGCGGATCGCGAGGAATCGCACCTGCGCGCCACAGCACCGCGGCGGAAGCGGTTTCATCAGCGACACGGTCTAAGAATTTCTGGGTGCCGCGTGCGTCGACGCCGAAACGCCGCAGACCCTGTGCGCCGACCGCACGTAGAACTCCAACCGTCTGTGTCACCGCACGCGGGGAATACGGGAACCAGAACATTTCCCGCGTCGACGTCGGGAGCCGCGGCTCGGTGATCCCTTGCGCCCGGCAGTACTTCCGGACGCCCACCGCGCCACCGAGACGTGCGCCGATGCCGGATTGCTTCCAACCGCCCATGGGCAGTGCAAAGCTGGACATGTTGGCGCCGGCATCGTTCACGTTCACCGCGCCGACCTCGAGCTGGCGGGCGACCCGCTGCCCTGCGGCCCGGTCGCTGGTCCACACCGATGCCGATAACCCGTACTCCGAATCGTTGGCAAGCCGGATCGCCTCGTCCTCGTCAGCTACCTTGGCCACCGGCAGCATGGGCCCGAAGGTCTCCTCGGTCATGCACGCCATCGAATGATCGACGTCGACCAGCACCGTCGGCTCGAAGAAGTTGCCCACACCGGTTGCGTTGCCGCCGAGGAGGATCCGCGCACCCTTCGCGACCGCGTCCGCGACATGGTTCGTCACCACGTCGCGTTGCGCGTCAGTGATGAGCGTGCCGACGTCGAATTGATGCCCCCGGTCGTCGGCGCCTACCCGCAAGCTGGCGACGTGGTTGGCGAGCTTGCTGACGAACTCGTCATACACCGGCGCCTCGACGTACACCCGTTCGACCGAGATGCACATCTGCCCGGCGTTGACCAACCCACCCCACGTGATGCCGTGCACGGCACGATCGAGGTCGGCATCGGCGAGGACAATTGCCGCATCCTTGCCGCCCAGCTCAAGGCCGCACGGTTTCAACTGCTCCGCGCACGCCGCCGCGATGCGGCGACCGGTGCGAGTCGACCCGGTGAACTGCACGTAGTCGACGGCTTCGACCACGGCGGCGCCTGTCGCTGCCGCGCCGGTCACCACCGAAAACACTGGTGGCGCGTCGATTTCACGCCAGCCGTGGACCAGTTCGAGCGCGCTGAGTGGCGTGGCCTCCGACGGCTTGAGCACAACGGCCGCACCGGCAGCCAGCGCGGGGATCACATCCAGTCCGGGCATGACCAGCGGGTAGTTCCACGGCGTGATCACCCCGACGACCGGATACGGCCGGTACGCGGTGGTAAGTCGTTTGGCGAGGCCCAGCAGCCCGTTCCCCGCCGGATGCTCGTCGGCGAGGAACCCCGGCGCGTGTTCGGCGTAGTAGCCGAGGAGATCGGCAACGTACGCCACCTCGAGTCGCGCCTCGGCACGCGGCTTCCCCGCTTCGGACTGCACCACATCGGCGATGCGATCGGAGTTATCGAAGATCCAGCCCTGCAACGCGCGCAACGTCCGCGCTCTCCGCTTCGCGCCGACCGCCTCCCAATGCTTTTGTGCAACACGGGCATTCGCGACAACCGCGGCAACCTCGACGGGCGAGGTGTCGGGGACCACGCCGACCACTCGGCCGTCGGCCGGATTGTTGACCTCGATAGTCATCGATTGACTCTTTTCTTCGCAAGTTTCACCGTGATCTGATCCAGAGTGCCTGTCGCGCCTAGTTTTTCGGCAAACCGACCGGTTGAATTCGCTGTAGTCGAACAGGCATTCCGTCGATGGGCGTCGGACCCGTGGCGACGCGGATCGGCGGGTGGTAGCCCGGCGCCACGCTCCAGGTGTGCGTCAGCAGCAACTGGTGCAGGAGCGCTTTGACTTCCATGCCGCCGAAGAACATCCCGATGCACTTGTGGACGCCGCCACCGAACGGATTGAACGCGTTCTTATGGGATTTGTCCTCGCGGCGCGGCTCGGCAAATCGCTCCGGATCGAACGTGTCGGGATCATTCCACCACGGCTCCAGGCGATGAGAAGCCTGCGCTCCAAGCATCATCCGCGTACCGGCTGGGATGTAGCGGCCTGCGAGTTCGGTATCCGCCAATGCCCGGCGGACCGACAGGGCGACAGGTGAATACAGCCGGAGGGTTTCCTTCATCACCAGGTCAAGGCCGGTGAGCCTGTCGATGTCGTCGTACTCGATGAAGTCCTTCCCGAGGGCGCGCGACTCCTCGCGCAATCTGTCCTGCCATTCGGGATGGCGGCCGAGCAGGTAGCACATCATGGTGGCGGTCAGGGTGCTGGTGTCGTGGGCAGCCATCAGGACGAAGATCATGTGGTTCACGACATCAACGTCGGTGAAGCTGTTTCCCTCCTCGTCCTCAGCGCGAGTGAGCACACTGAACAGATCGTCTTGTGTCCCCGCCCGTTTCGCTTTGACCTGCGCCGAGAGGAATTCTTCGAGGTAGCGGCGGGCGACCAATCCGCGGTGCCACGCGCCGCCGGGGATATCGAACCGCACGACCGAACTCGTGGCGTGCACGAGGTCGATGAAGGCCTGATTGACTCGTTCTGCTTCCGCCCCCAGCTTTGCGCCGAGAAAAACGTCGGTGGCGACGTTCAGTGTCAGCTGCTTGACCGCCGGCTGCACCTCGAAAGCATCCTGCGGCGCCCACTCCGCGATGCCCTGCGCGATCACGGGATTCATTCGGTCCAGGTAGCCGACCAGACGTTGGCGAGTGAAAGCCTGCTGCAGAATTCGGCGGTGGTGGTGATGCTCCTCACCGTCCATGAGCATGATGCCGCGTTCGAAGAAGGGGTTCAGGAAGTATCCCCAGCCCTCCGCGTTCGAGAAGACCTTCTTCCGGTTGGTCAGTACCTCGCCGATCGCTTCGGGACCGAGCACGAGGACCAACGAAGTGCCGAATGCGTTGAACCACGAAACGTCTCCGTAGCGCGCATGGCGGTCTTGCGCCCAACCCAGCGTGTCGGCCAGGATCGCGATCGAGTCGCCCAGCACGGGCATGCCGGGCGCACCCGGTACGGGGAGCAGTCCGGACTCTGCCGGCGGAACGGCCAGCGGACGGTCACCATCGGACGAGATGCGCCGCGCGACGGCGGCTGCGACGGATTGGGCTTTGAGTGTGAGTATTTCCCGGTTCATCGCGCTACCACCTCTGCAGTGACACCGTTCAGCATGATTCCTTCGTGTTCGGGTGTCGGGTGGATGCATTCCACCGGCGACCGTTGCGTGCCGGACGCACCCTTGTTCGAGATGTAGCTATCTGTAATGACGTAGGCCACGTTGCCTCCTTGAATCGAAGCGATTTTGCGATCGCTTACCGATCGTGCAGTGGTAGCGGGAGCCGGAACGAATCGCTCGGCAAGCTGCTGACGATCAAGGTTTGACTGGGGCGACTGCGACGATGTCGCGTCGGTACTCGATGTCGTGCCGAGGCTTTGAACGATGTCTCCCGTTCCCGTTCGAGCCCACACCCCTGGGGTGTTGCAAGTACACATGTATTACGATAATGCGAACATTTACTCGGTTACTACTCGCTTTTTGCGAATGCTTGAGAAGGTCGCGTACTCGATGCGAAAATCAGTTAAGAACAGCAGATATAACCCGGTTCAGCAGCGATCGAAGAAGACTGTCGACGCCCTCATCGACGCTACTGCTCGGGTAATTGCCAAACACGGCTATGACGGTTCCACGACGAACCGCATCGCTGAACAGGCGGGCGTCGGTATCGCGACGCTTTACCGGTACTTCAACGACAAAGATGAGCTCGTTGACGCGGTGTTCAATCGGGTCGTCATCGAAATCGAGAACGCGGGAAGTCGCGTCATCGTCGACTCTGTGAACGACACACTCGAAGGCGCCCTTCGAAGCGTTCTCGTCGCGGCAGTCGAGACAGTCGAGCGGCATGGTCCGATCATGCGTGCCTACAGTGACCGCCTGGCTCGCCCTGGAGGGGCCGATCGTCGCCCTATAGGGCCCGATCGTCGCCCTGCGCCGATGGAAGCCCGACTTGTCGATATCGGTCGAATTGCGATCATCCACGGTCTCGGACTTTCGCCGGACGACACCCGAACCGATGCCATCGCATTTCTCGGGAGCAACACGGTGAACTCGCTCGCCTTTCAGATCGCGCTCAAACGTCCGCCCGAGATTGAGCGCGACGAACTCATCGACCACGCGGTTTGCATGCTCTCCACCTGGCTCGCCACTTATCAACCGTGAAATCGGCACGCCGTTTCGCCTCGACACCGACGGCGATATCGACGTGGTCGGCTCGCCTAGTGGCCGCGAAGAATCGGGCGGGGCGTTTCAGAATCTCGTTGGCATGCTTGAGTTCTCAGCTCTCTCAACCGGCTGTGTAGCCGCCGTCGACGACGAGCACCTGCCCGGTCATGTAGTCCGACGCGGGCGAAGCCAACAGTAATAGGGCGCCGCTCATGTCGGGGGCTTCCGCGATCCGTCCCATCGGTACCGTCGCAGACATGCGGGCGGCAAAGGTCGGGTCGTCGAATACCCCGCTCGACAACCCGGTTCGCACGTAGCCCGGACACAGTGCGTTGACTTGGATTCCTGCGGCGGCGTACTGCAATCCCATTTCGCGCGTGAGGTTGACGACTGCACCTTTTGCTGCCGCGTACGCGGGAATCGGCGAGGTCCGGGAGCCCGCTAGTCCGAACATGGAGGCGACATTGATGATCTTTCCGCTGCCGCTGGCAACCATGATGCGCAGCGCAGCCCGGCTACAAAAGAAGACGCCATCGAGATTCACCGCGAGCACGCGATGCCAGTCTTCGGTGCGCACTCGATGCAGCGGGACATTTCGAGGGTCGCCGATGCCGGCGTTGTTCACCAGAATGTCGAGACCGTCGAGCGACTCGGAGATCTGCTCGACTACGCAGTCGACTCGACTTGCATCAGTAACGTCCAGCTCGACCGAAACAGCTTTGCCGCCAGCCGAACTCACGATCTCCGCGGTTGCGGCGGCGGTGGCCATGTCGCGGTCTGCACAGGCCACAGTGGCTCCGGCTTGGCTGAGCACGACAGCGCACTGACGCCCCAATCCACTGCCTGCTCCGGTGACCAGCGCGACCTGACCGGTCAAGTCAAACGTCGGCGCGGGCATCAGAAGATTGTGTACCCGCCGTCGACGATGACCTCGTTGCCAGTGTGAAACGTGTGCTTCGGATCGGCAAGAAATGCCGCCATCTCATGAAACTCTTCAGGCTCCGCCCAGCGACGTGCCGGGGTGCGTGCCATAGTTGTCTGCCGGAACCGTTCGTTGGCGTACAACTGGGTGTTCATGTCGGTGCGAGTCCAGCCCGGGATCAGAATGTTGCACCGCACTTGGTATCTGGCGAGTTCGACGGCCAGCGTGCGACCAAGGCCGAGTAGCCCGCTCTTGCTGGTGGCGTACGCGGCCATCGACGCCCCCCCGTACCGACTGATCGTCGACGAGACAACGACGACCGATCCGCCTGTCCCCTGCGCAATGAAGCGGCGAGCGGCCTCGCGCGTGCACAGGAATGTGCCGTCGAGGTTGATCGACATCGTCTGACGCCACGTGTCCAACGTCATCTCGGTGATGGGCACAGCTTCGGACACCCCAGCGTTGGCCATGAAACACCCGAGAGGCCCGAGTTCGTCGACAGTGCGCTGCATCGCCTCTGCCACGGCTCGTTCGTCAGTGATGTCACATTGAATGGCGGTCGTCTTGACCCCGTAGTCCGACAACTTGTCGAGGGCCACCGCGTTCTGTTCGGCATTACGGGCCCAGATCGCAACGTTGCCACCGGCTTTGGCGATACCTTCTGATAACGCCAGGCCGATGCCGCGATTGCCTCCCGTAACCACGGCGGTCAGGCCGGAGAGGTCCGTCATTGCGATGCCGATCGCTGTAGCGCTGACTGGCCCAGCCGGGCGGCCGACAGGCGCGCCAGCGCGGCCTGATGACGTCGGCTGGGACCCAACAAGGACGACATCAGTTGTGCACGCTTGTAGAGCCAATGCAGATCGGCTTCCCAGGTGAAGCCGATACCACCGTGGAGCTGGATGGCTGCCGCGGTTGCTTCGAGTACGCCCTCGCCTGCGATCGCACGTACCAAGGCCACTGCTTCTTGCATGTTTTCAGCGCAGGTGTCGACGGCCCAGGCTGCGTAATAAGTTGCGGTGCGCGCAGACTCGGTACCCAGATACATCTGGACACACTTGTGAGACACAGCTTGAAAGGAGCCCACCGCGCGATCGAACTGGCGTCGTTGCTTGACGTAGTCGACTGTGGTGTCGACAGCGCGCCGGCCTACGCCCACCAGTTCCGCCGAGATCAGTACCTCAACGTGCGCCAATCCGGCTGCGACATTGCCATTGAGAGCTTCTCCCTCGAGCGCGTCGGCCAGTCGCCCGTAGCTGCGCGTCGGGTCGATTGTGTCGACGATCTGCACCGTGTCCGGAGGCATGAGCGCAGCCGAGCCACCGGAGTAGATGACGTACAGGTCTGCGTCGGCGGCGTCCGCAATGAGTTGGGGCGTACCCACCGCAGCCGTCAGCTCACCAGAGGCCAAGCCAGGCAGCCACTTGTTCTTCTGCTCATCGCTGCCTGCGGCACCGATCAAGGCTGCAGCCGCGGCCGTCCCGAACAAGCCGGTCGGCGCCAGCGAATATCCGTGCGCTTCAAGCAGAATGGCGGCCTCTACCAGCCCCAGTCCGGCACCACCGAACTCCTCTGGAATCGCTATGGCCGGCCAGCCCAACTCGCCCAGTTGGGCACTCAGATCGGCGTCACTCGAGCGCGCCTCGGCGTGCGCGCGCACCACGTCGAACCCAGACCGTTTGGCCAGTAGCTGGGACGCCGCGAGTTGAATTTGTTCCTGGTCTTCGCTGAATCCGAACCGCATTAGCGCTCAAACCGCCTTTGGAAGCCCGAGCACGCGCTCGGCGATGATGTTGTGCAGGATTTCAGTGGTGCCGCCCTCGATGGTGTTGGCCCGTGCCCGCAGCAGTTCACGCGACCAGCGTGAACCGTTGCGGAGCGCGTCCGCACCGAGCAAGTCGGCCGCCGTTTGGGTGACCAGCTGATTCGTTGTACTCCACAGCAACTTGACCATGGATCCCTCCGGGCCCGGCTGACCGTTCTGTTCGGTAGTTGCCAATCCTTGGTAGGCGAGCAGCCGGATGAGCTCAACTCGAGATTCGAGTTCTCCGATACGGACAGCGACGGCCTGGTCATCGAGAAGCCCGAGACCGCAGGTCTCGGCGACGAGATCGTCGAGCAAGTTGCGCAGGCCGGCCTGGTTGTACAAGCCCAACCCGCCGCGCTCATTCATCAGCGTTGTCATCGCCACTTTCCAGCCGTCACCGACATTGCCGAGCATGGCGCTGCTCGGCACGCGTGCCTCATTCAGGAAAACCTCGTTGAACTCGGACTCACCGGTGATTTGACGCAGCGGCCGGACATCGACCCCTGGCTGTTGCATGTCCAGCAAGAAATACGACAAGCCCTTGTGTTTCGCAGCGGTGGGGTCGGTGCGCGCGACCAACAATCCCCATTTCGCATACTGGGCATGCGACGTCCAGACTTTCTGGCCTGTGATCACCCACTCGTCACCGTCTCGCACGGCTCTCGTGCGCAGCGACGCGAGATCACTACCAGCACCGGGTTCGGAGAAGCACTGACACCAAATCTCGTTGCCGGACAGTATTTCTGGCAGCAGACGTGCCTTTTGCTCTGGTGTTCCCCACGCCATGATGGTGGGACCGGCCAACAGCACTCCGATGACGTTGGCGACCATCGGGCGGCGGGCGCGCCCGAGTTCCTCGTAGTAGAGCGCGATCTGCGTCGGCGTTGCGTCCCGGCCGCCGTACGCGGTCGGCCAATGCGGAGCGGCCCACCCGTCTTTGTCCAGTGTGCGCTGCCATTCGAGCTGCCACGCGAATACGTTGTCCTCACCGACAGGTTCGGGTCCGACTGGATGGCTCGCCAAGAACTGTCGAAACTCGGTGCGGAACTCATCCTCCGCGGGCGACAGGGTCAGATCCATGTCTTGGCTTCCGCATCCCAATCAAGCCGACCAGTGCGGTCAGCGGCATGGATCAACGACGCCGGCGGTTCGAATCGGTGGCCATAGCGCTGCGCCAGCTGCTGGGCACGCTCGACGAACGCTCCAACGCCACCGGGGTAACCGTTGATGAACTGAACCGTGCCACCAGTCCATGTCGGGAAGCCGATGCCAAGCACCGACGCAATATTCGGCTCCGCGGTCGAGTTGAGGACCCCTTCATCGAAGCAGTGCACCGTTTCCAGTGCTTCGGAGAAGAGCAGTCGGTCTTTCATGTCTGCCAACGGAACATCGGCGCCGTCGCCGAAATGTTCCGCCAGCCCTGCCCAGAGTCCGACGCGACGTCCATCGGCATAGTCGTAGAACCCTGCTCCGGCAGCCCTGCCCGGACGAGCGAATTCATCGACCATGCGATCCATCACCGCCTCGGCGGGATGCGCGTTCCACGTTCCACCCGCGGCTTCGGTTGCCGCACGGCTCTCGCGCTTGACCTTTTGCGTCAATGCCAGATTCGTTTCGTCGACGAGCTTCAGCGGCGACGTGGGGTAGCCGGCCTGGCGACCGGCCTGCTCGATGGATGGTGCGGCGCAGCCCTCCCCCAGCATCGCGAGTGCTTCGTCGACCCAGGCGACGATGACCCGGCTGGTGAAGAAGCCGCGACTGTCGTTGACCACGATGGCGGTCTTGCTCAACCGGACCCCGAGGTCGATGGCACGCGCAATCGCGATATCACTGGTGCGCTCAGCGCGGATGATCTCGACCAGCGGCATGCGATCAACCGGTGAGAAGAAATGCATACCGACTACGAGCTCTGGTCGCTCAAGCGCCGATGCCAGGTCCGTAATGGGCAGCGTGGAGGTGTTCGACGCGATCAACGTGTCTGGCCCCACATGGCCGGCCACCTCGCTCAAGATTGCTTTCTTGAGAGCGGGATCCTCGAATACGGCTTCGATAACTGCGCTGCAACCGGCGAAGTCACTGAGATCCTTGGTCGTGTGAATACGCGCGAGGACCTGTTCGGCGTGTTCGCTGGTGACCTCGCCCTTCGACACGGCGTGCCCAATACGGGTGGCGGCGTAGTTCTTTCCCTTCTCAGCTGCCTCAACAGAGACATCGGAGAGCACGACGTCAATGCCGTTGCGCGCTGCCTGATAGGCCAGCCCCGCACCCATCATGCCCGCGCCGATCACGCCGAGGCGAGCGACCGAAAACAGCGGCACATCAACCGGGCGCGTGATGCCCGACCGAACGCGTTGGGTGTCCAGGAACGAATTCATCATGTTCTTGGCAACGGGTCCGGTCACGAGTTCGACGAAGTAGCGCGTCTCCACGACACCCGCCGAATCGATATCGAGATCGGCTGTTTCAACCGCGACTGCCAGAATAGCGGGAGCCGCGGGAACCGGGGCTCCCGCTGTGTCGGCACGCAGCCGTCCGGTCAGCGGGGCCACCACGGCGGCGATGGCCGGATTGCGCAGCGTGCCGCCCGGGACCTGAAAACCCTTACGGTCCCACGGCTGCGAAGCGGCTGGTCCCGAGGCGATCCACTCCGTGGCCGCGGCAATCAGGTCTCCAGCAGGCACGACCTGATCGACGAGTCCGAGCTCAAGCGCTACCGCCGGAGTATGCCGCTGTCCCTTGAGCAACACCTGGTCGAGTGCCTTGAGAATGCCGAGAAGACGGACAGTGCGGACGATTCCGCCACCGGCAGGCAACAATCCCAGGCTGACTTCGGGCAGTCCGATCAATGCACCGGGCACATCGGAGACGATGCGGTGATGACAGGCCAGCGCCAGCTCGAGGCCACCACCCAACGCTGCACCGTTGATCGCTGCCACCACAGGCAAGCCGAGGGTCTCGAGCCGGCGCAGTGCGCGCTTGACGCCGCCGACCATCTCGTACACCTCGTCGGCCTGTTCCGGGCCGTACGCGATCATCTCGTGGATGTCGCCACCGGCGAAGAATGTCTTCTTGGCCGAGGTGAGTACAACGCCCGAAATCGAATCGCGTTCGCGGTCGACGCGGTCGAGGACATCGAACAGGGCGTCGCTGAAAGCCCGCGTCATCGTGTTGGCTGAGCGGCCCGGGGCGTCCATCGTCAGCACCACCACACCGTCGTCGTGGCGGTCCCAGCGAATGTAGGTATCGACCTCAGTGGTCGTCATAGTGAGGGGTTCTCCTTCTTGAGAGATCGAAATCCGGGTTAGAGCCGCTCGACAAGCGTCGCGATTCCCATGCCGCCGCCCACGCACAAGGTGACCAGCGCGCGCCGTGCATCACGACGCTCTAGTTCATCGAGGACCGTGCCGACCAGCATCGCTCCGGTCGCGCCGAGCGGATGTCCCATCGCGATGGCTCCGCCGTTCACGTTGAGCTTCTCATCGGGAATGTCGAGGTCCTTCTGGTACTTCAACACGACCGACGCGAACGCCTCGTTGAGCTCGAACAGATCGATGTCGTCCAGCGTCAAGCCGGTGTGCGCCAACAGTTTCAACGTCGCCGGGGTAGGTCCCGTCAGCATGATGGTCGGATCGGATCCGGTCACCGCCGTAGCGGCGATTCGACCCCGCGGAGTCAACCCCAATTCGGCGCCAATCCGCTCCGAGCCGAGCAGAACAAGCGATGCGCCATCGACGATGCCCGACGAGTTTCCGGCGGTATGCACGTGCTCGATGCTTTCCAGTTGGTGGTACTTCTGCAGAGCAACCGCATCGAATCCGGCTTTGCCGGCAGCTGCGAACGACGGCGGCAGTGCAGACAGACTTTCCACCGTGGTTTCGGCACGCGGATGTTCGTCGCGGTCAAGCACCACTACCCCATTACGATCCTTCACCGGCACAATCGATTTGGTGAACAACCCATCCTTCCATGCGGCCGCCGCACGCTGCTGCGATCGCACAGCGAAGGCATCGACGTCTTCGCGCGTGAAACCCTCAATGGTGGCAATGAGGTCAGCACCGATCCCCTGCGGCACGAAGTAGCTGTTGTACATCGTTTCCGGGTCCTGAAAGTAGGGTCCGCCGTCGCTGCCCATCGGCACGCGCGACATCGACTCCACACCCCCGGCCAAGACCAGAGAATCCCATCCTGACCGGATCTTTTGAGCGGCCATATTGACCGCCTCCAGCCCTGATGCGCAGTAGCGGTTCAGCTGCACACCTGCGACCGAGTCCGGCAGTCCAGCGGCGATGGACGCGGTCTTGGCGATGTCGCCACCCTGCTCACCGACCGGGCCGACGACGCCCAGCACCATGTCGTCGATCCGCTCAGCATCAAGCTCTGGGTTGCGACGTGCCATCTCCTGGATCAGGCCGACGACAAGCGATATGGGTTTGACAGTGTGCAGTGAGCCGCTCGACTTGCCGCGACCGCGCGGTGTGCGGATCGCGTCATAAACAAAGGCGTCAGAAGTCACGGGACATCGGCTTTCTACTCGTTGGCGCTGCCTACAACTTACTGACACTAAGCCAGTAGTGCAACGGGGTATCGCTGTGTATCGTCTCCCGGGTACCAACTCAACGTCAGTATGACTACGAGTGTGGCCATCTTCGCGATCAACGCCGTCCGCAGATTTCAGGAGTTCAGCGGTGCACAATTCAGCCATTTCCCGAGCTAGCCAACGAGTTTGGCGCACACCATCACCTCGAACCCCAGCCAGTTTGCCGACCAGGATGATCGGCGCGCCGATGCAGTGGGCGCTGACGCTGTGCACCCGCCGTAGCGTGGCATCGGTCCCGTGGTGCAGCTGATGACTGATTCAATCAATGTGGTTGAGCCGCAACCTATTTCTCCGTTCACGCAGATCGGTTACACGGTGGCGAATTCCATCGCGACCATCACTCTGCAGCGGCCGGAAAAGCTCAACGCCTTTACTCTGACCATGGCCAACGAACTGGTTGCCGCATGCGACCTGGCGGAATCGGACGACAACGTCCGAGCTGTCGTGGTCACCGGCGATGGACGTGCCTTCTGCGCCGGCGCCGATCTTGATCCGGCAGCTGGCGAATTCGACAAAGCCGTGACGACGTACAGCCAATTCGAGGACGGGACGCCGCGCGACGCCGGCGGCGTGGTGTCTATGCGATTCGCGGCCATGCTCAAGCCGGTAATCGGCGCGATCAACGGCGCTGCGATTGGTATCGGAGCGACCATGACGCTTCCGATGGATATCCGCATCGCTGCTCGCAGTGCACGTTTCGGCTTTGTGTTCGTGCGCCGAAACCTCGTACCAGAGGCGGCCTCGAGCTGGTTTCTGCCACGACTGGTCGGTATGAGCAGGGCGATGGAGTGGGTGGCCACGGGACGTATATTCGATGCGACCGAGGCTCAGGCGAGTGGACTCGTCTCGCGCGTCAGCGACGACGACGAATTGCTCAGCGATGCCTATGCTTTGGCCACTGAGATCGTCGAGAACGCAGCGCCGGCGGCGCTCGCCGCAGCCAAGCAAATGCTCTGGGGCATGCTGGGCGCGGACAACCCTTGGGCCGCACACAAATTGGATTCTGCAGTGCTGCACACTTTGATCAAGTCCTCAGACTTTGAAGAAGGTGTCGCCGCGTTCATGGAGCGCCGCAAGCCGCGATACCGACTTGACCCACAGGCAGACTTGCCTCCTGCAATTTCGCGCTGGCCGTAGGCGGTGGGCATGGATACCGTCAGTTCCGTCAGTACGGCTCGCGCGGCGATCGTCACCGGCGCCTCACGAGGGATCGGTAGGTTGATCGCCCGTCGATTGGCAGCGACGGGATGGGATCTCACGATCTGCGCCCGATCAATCGACCCATTAGAGCTCCTCGCCAAAGACCTGACGTCACGGTTTCCGATCAAAGTGATGATCGCAGCCGCCGACATGGGCGAAGAGGCGGATTTGATACGAATTGCCGAGACACACAGGGCCACCTACGGGCGCCTGGACGCACTCGTGCTGAATGCAGGCATGGGCTCGATCGGGCCGTTCCACGAATTCCCGGTTCGACGGTTCGACAAGCTGTTCGCGATCAACGTCAGATCCGCCTACGTGTTGGTTCAACAATGCCTGCCGCTGCTGCGGCTCACCGCGGCATCACAACGCGGTGGCGCAAAGGTGATAGCGGTGTCATCGATGACAGGCCTTGCCGGAGAACCACTCAACTCGGCCTACGGTGCTACCAAGGCCGCGCTGACGTCGTTGTGTGAAACGCTGAACACCGAAGAGTCACAGCACGGAGTCGCCGCTACTGCGGTGTGTCCTGGTTACGTCGCGACAGACATGACCGCGCCGCTGGCCGACACAGTCGGTCACGCCGAGATGATCGACCCGGAAGATGTCGCGGAACTGGTGGTGTCGTTGACTCGCCTGAGCTCATCGGTCGTCGTCCCGGTGGTGGCGATGACACGTCCCGGCTCCCACCTGTGGCGAGCGTGAGATTCACGCGCAATTCCAAGCTCAAAGTCCGACCCGGCTGAGCCCGATCTCGTTGCATCCGTCGCGGAGCGCGTCGAGGCCGAAGGCGTCGATAGGGCCGACGACGCCGGCGCTGCGTCCCGCGCCCGTAGCGAGTTGCTGTGCGGCCCAGGCCATAAGCGCTGCGGTGAGGCTGTAGACACTGGGGCCTTCGAGGTGCACCTCGGCGGCGGTTACGCCCGCGCCGTCGCGGGCGATGGCGACGACATGACTGCGGGTACGCTCGCGCTCGGCCGCGTCGGGCCCGCCAGCCGCGCCGATCAGCGGCCGGGTCGCGACGTCGATCAGCTTGCGGCCCAGCGGGATTCGTGCCGACACAGCTGCGCCAGCCGACATCGCAGCGGCTGGGTAGCTGAGAGCGGGAAACAATCCGTTGTAGACGCTGACGGTGTGGAGCCCGGGAAAGACGGCGGGCAGGTCCAGCACCTCGGTACCGGAGACCAGGAAGGCGCTCTTGCGACGCCCCCGGACGGGAAAGCTCTGGACGGCGGACCCGACGCGCTGCTCGACGAGGTGATGGTTGCGCCACCGGTACACCGGCACGGTGAGACCGTCGCGGACGGTGGTGCGCGTGCCCTGGCTGAGTCCACGGAGCATTGAACCCGTCGCGAAGTAGCCGACATCGATCGACCGCACAGCATCGCCGCCCTCGCCGGCAGCGAGGGCTCCCGCCAAGACACCGGGCACGTAGTCGTAGCCGAACGCCGGCAGCATCACAGCCCCCGATTCGCGGGCCCGGTCATCGAGTTGTTTGCGCAAGTCGAACACGAATCCGAGTTCGCCAGTGGAGTCGATGTAGTGCGCACCTGAGTCCGCGGCCGCGCACGCGACGGCATGCCCGAAACGTTCGAAAGGGCCGACGGTGCTGATCAGCACATCTCCCCGTCCCAGCAGCTTCGCCACGCTCGCTGTGTCCATCGCGTTGGCCAACGCATACTCGAGACCACCGGAACGTTCGGCGAGCGAACCCAGGACGTCGCCGTTGCGTCCGGCCAGGATCGGCTTCGCGCCGCGGTGCAGCAACGCGTCGAGGACGAGGCCGCCGGTGTAGCCGGTGACGCCGAACAGGACGATACGTCCGGTCACGGGTTGGTCTCCTTCAGGTAGTCGGCCGCAAGCCCCGTCCTACTATCCGATGGTCGTGAAATAGGCAGTGCCAAGAGTCGCGCCGAGGCGGCTGATGTGGTCGATGACCTGCGCGGCGTCGACGTCGACGAGCCCGGCACGCCACGAGATGATCAATTCGAAGAAGCCGCCAATGACCACCAAGGTGTCCATTCTCAGACCGGTTTCGTCGGCGTCAGCTTTGAGGTAGGGCTGGGCGGCGGTCACGATCAAGTCAGTAGCTTGGAGCAACAGCGCAGTGCGCCGTTCCTCGAGGACATCACTGCCGACATGTTGACTGAACAAGATCTGTCCCCAGCTCAGGTCGGCGCAAATGCGTTCGACCACAACCGAAATCACCTTGCGCAACGTTTCGGTCGGCGCGCGGTTCGCGTCCTCGGCGATAACAGCCAGTACGAGGACAACAAGTTCGTCGCGCATGCCGTCCCACACTGCGGCCAGCAGCTCGTCACGGTCGGCGAAATGTTCGTAGAAGTACCTGTCGTTCAACGACGTTCGCGCGCATACGCCACGCATCGTGACCGCAGCCCACCCGCCCTCTGCCCAGATTTCGGTGGCGGCGTCGACCAGTCTCCGTCGGCGTTCGGCGTGGCGTTCGGCGGTGGTGCGTCCGCCCCAGACTCCGGTTGCTCGCACGCCCTCCATGTTGACATCGTACGCATCAAACGGCCAAACTGGTGGCATGTGCGGACAATGGTGTCAGACGACCCCAAAGATGATTCTTGCGCAGACGGTGACGCGATGAGCGACAACGCATCCGTCGTGATAGTCGGTGCCGGCTTCGCCGGACTGGGCATCGCAATCCGCCTGCTGCAGAAAGGAATCGACGACTTCGTCATTCTCGAACGCGGTAAAGACGCCGGGGGCACCTGGCGTGACAACACCTACCCGGGTGCGGCGTGCGACATTCCATCGCTGCTGTACTCATACTCGTTCGCACAGAACCCCGATTGGTCGCGCGCCTACTCCGGCGGGCCGGAGATCCTCAATTACATCCGGCACCTGGTGCAGCGTTACGACCTGAACCACTACATCCGATTCGGCGTGAACGTCACCGCCATGAGCTTCGACGCGGACACCGGCACGTGGACGGCAGACACCGAGCAGGGTCATACATTCACCGGCCGCAACGCCGTGATGGCGGCAGGACCACTGGCCAACGTCAGCTGGCCCGAAATCCCCGGCCTGGACAGCTACACCGGACACAAGATCCACAGCGCCCGTTGGGACCACGACTACGACATGGCCGGCAAGCGGGTCGCGGTCGTCGGCACCGGCGCCAGCGCAGTACAGATCATCCCCGAACTGGTCGCAACGGCGGCCCAGGTCAACGTCTTTCAACGCACTCCCGGCTGGGTGCTACCGAGAATGGACTTCGCCCACCCCGACTGGGCCAAACAACTGTTCCGGCGCCTCCCGGCAGCCGAGAACCTCGCGCGACAGGCCTGGTACTGGGGTCACGAGGCCGCAGCGACCGGCATGGTGTGGGACACCCCCGTCACCACCGCCATCCAGTGGATTGCGAAGGCAAATCTGCGCCGGCAGATCAGCGACCCGCGAACAAGGCGCCAACTCACCCCCGACTTCCGGGCCGGATGCAAGCGCATGCTGATGACCAGCGACTACTACCCGGCGCTGGAAAAAGACAACTGCAAGCTGATCACCTCACCTATCGCAACGGCTTCGCCGAACGGGATTCGTACGGCCGACGGGACCGAGCACGAGGTCGACTGCATCGTCTTCGCCACCGGCTTCGACGTCTGCAAGGCCGGGACGCCGTTTCCCATCGCCGGGCTGGACGGGCGCAAACTCGCCGACGAATGGTCACGCGGCATGTACGCCTACAAGAGCATCAGCGTTTCCGGGTACCCAAACCTGTTCTTCACATTCGGACCGAACTCCGGGCCGGGGCACAACTCGGCGCTGGTCTACGTGGAGGCGGAGATCGACTACATCGTCGAGGCCGTCCGCCTCATCCGCGACCGCAATCTGCGTTCGCTCGACGTCCGGCAAGACCGCCAGGACGACTACAACGCCGACATTCAGCAGCGGCTCGCGAGCACGACATGGAACTCCGGTTGCAAGAGCTGGTATCTCACCGAAGACGGACACAACTGCACCATGTACCCCGGCTTCGCCACCCAATTCACTCGCCAACTCGCCAGGGTCGACCTCGACGACTACACGGTCACCCGATGACAACCGCCGCCGCAGAACAGAACCCGGTCCTCGTCGAACGCCGCGGTCCGGTGACGATCCTGACACTCAACCGGCCCGATCAGCTCAACGCGATCAGCCCCGCTCAGGCCGAGCACATCCTGCACGCCACGCGCCTCGTGGCCGAGGACGACCGGTGCCGGGTGCTCGTGCTCACCGGCGCCGGGCGCGCGTTCTGCACTGGCATGGACCTCGTCGCCGGGCTCGACGGCGACGGTGACCGCGGTCAAGTCCAAGGCCGCCATCATGTACTCAGCCGCGGTGTCGAGGCGTTCTTGGCGCTGCGGGAAATCCCGCAACCGGTCATCGCCGCCGTGCACGGCCACGCCGTCGGCGCCGGACTCGCCCTCGCAGCAATGGCCGACATCCGGATCGCCGACACCACCGCTTGCTTCAGTCCAGTCTTCACGCGGCGCGGCTTCTCGGGTGGCGACCTCGGCGCTTCGTGGTGGCTGCCACGGTTGATCGGCTTCGCCAACACCGCCGAAATCCTCTACACCGCAGGACCATTCGACGCCCACCGCGCACACCAGCTCGGCTTCGTCTCCCGGGTTGTGGGAGAAGGCGACGACATTGACGCCGCGGTCGCCCTCGCCGAGCAAATCGCCGCCAACGCACCCTTTGCGGTCCACCAGACCAAACAGCTACTCAACGCAGCACTCGGCGTCGGAGAGCTCCGCCACCACATGGCCGCCGAAGTCCGCACCCAGGTCCTGTGCTCATTGACAACCGACGCCACCGAAGGCATCACCGCCGCGCTCGAACGCCGCACCCCCAATTTCACCAACACCTGACACGAGCCCTTTCCCGCAGGAGGCCTCCGCATGTTCCAGGCAGATCCGTACGGCGTGCTTCACGACGCGCAAAGCAATCCGGTGTTGGCGACCCAACTGACCGCGCAGGTGGCCCAGGTTGAGGCCCGGCTGATCGCAGCGCGCATCGCAAGCGCCATCGGCGAGCTCTACCGCGGGATGAGCGCCCCGTACCCGCTGAGAATTTTCGACGCGCCCAGGGGGCCAGGGACTGCCTGGCTAGGGCCGCGGTCCGTATAGCGCAGACATCCAAATGTTGTACAGCACGTCGACTACAAGGTCCGGGTCCGGGTGGGGCTCACGCGAAAACGCCTGTGTCAGATAGCGTTCGTCCATCCAGACCAAGGCCCGTGCGGTTTCGGTGGTATCGAGGTCGGCCTTGATCCGCCCATCCGCCTGATCATCGGCGATGCGTTTGGCGGTGGCGTCGATGAACCGTTGGATGAGGTCTGCATAAGCGGCTTCGACCTTCTCGTCGCTACCCGCCGCATCCGACAGCGCACGTAGGACGGCACCGTGTTGCGAATAAACCTCGGTCAGCCCTTTGAATGCCGACCTCGCATCGTTGACGAGGTCGGTGCCCACCAGCCACCGGTCGACCATCTCTCCGATCTCCATCCCGAGTTGCTCGACGACGCGCAGCGCGAGGTCGTGACGGTCCCGGAAGTGCACGTAGAACGCCGGCCGCTTGAGTCCAGTCCGGCTCATCACCGCGTCGACGGTCATCTCGCGGAATGGCCGCTCCCGCAAGAATTCCTCCGCCGCGACGAGGATCTCGCGTTCGGACTCCTTGGGATCGTGTTTGGGGCGTCTGCTCATCGTGTCCTTAGTTCATCACAACCGTGGCGCGATGCCGGTTATGTTCGTCCATCGCGCGGTAGGCGTAGTAGTAGACGATCAACTGGAGCGCCCACGTCGTCAGCGCCGCCGTGTAGAAGATCGTCCGGTTCGAGTCATCACCGGGTACGTCGTAGAAGTCATACGTCGCGGCGATCACCGACCCCATCGCAGTCACGACCATGACGAGCACCGCGTGGCCCCGCTCGCCGATACGCCACAGCCGGGTGGCGAAATAGATCAGGAAGATCGTGGTGAGGACGTTCACCGCGACGAGGAACACCGCGCCGGTCAGGCCGATGTGGTGCGTGACCGGTGATGCCGTCCGCAAAGCGTAGAACGTCAGAACGAGACCGACCACGCCGGCCAGGGCGAAGACGCCGATGTCGACTGTGCGCGACGGCTTGTATCCGTGGGTCACGGCCAACAAGCCGAGCACCAGGATCAAGGTGATCCCGACCGATCTGGAGAACGCGTCGAAGAAGATCGCGACGTGAAAACTGCCGCTCTCCTGGCTCAGCCGCAGCACCGCGTAGATCAAGAAGTTGACCCCGGAGGTTGCGACGATGATCCACTCCAGACCGAGCAGATAGTTCCCATGGTTCCGGATGAACTTCCAGCCGTAGGTGAAACCGGCAAAGATCATGAGGAGATCCGCGAGGGCGAACAACGCGCCGATGACGTCCATATTTGCTCCTTGCTGCCTATATCCGGGCCAGGCGGTCGAGAACGCGGTCGCCGAACCAGCCAAGGGTCAGTGCCGGCTGGCTGACGAAGCTGGGCCAGAATCGGCCGTCGTGCCAGATGGTCTTGAGGTCGTCCGGCATGGGTGCGCCGGAAAGTCTGTCGGCGAGCAGGTTTCCGACGTACTGTGCCTGGGCGAAGCCATGTCCGTTGCACGCCAACGAATACAGCACGTTCGGCGCGGCCTCCCCGGCGACCGGCAGCCAAGTGGAGCTCATGCCGATCCAGCCGCCCCAGGCCCGTTGCGGCGCAACGTCGCTCAGACCGGGGAACCGCTCGCGGAAGCCGCGCACGAGATCGTCGACGACGGGCCCCGAAGGCGTTCGCGCGTGCAGCGGCCCGTTGGTGGTCTCCAACCGCCGGGTACCGAAAACGATGGTGTTCCGCGGAGTTACGCGGTAGCTCTCCAAGATCATGTGTGCGGTCACCATGGGCGCGCGGCTGGTCCACCCGATGGCGTCCAGTCGTTCCGGGGCGACCGGCTCGGTTTCCACCAGCGAGGTCCACACCGGGGAGACCAGCCGGCGCGGCGCAATGGCGAAGTCCTTGAGGTTGGCGTTGGCAGTAAGCAACGCCTGCTTGGCGCGGACCCGGCCCTGCGCCGTCTCGACAGTCACCCCGGCACCGCCATCGGTGACGTTCTGCACCGGCGTGTGCTCGAAAACCCTTACCCCAGAGGCCAGGACCGCGTCGCGTAGTCCCATGGCGTACTTGCCGGGGTTCAGGGTCCCCCCGATGCCTTCGCGCACTCCGCCCAGGAAGCCGTCCGGCAAGCCCGCGTCTCGTCCATCGACGAACTCGGCCGACGAGCCTGCCTCGGACAGGATCTTCGCGTTTCGCCGCGACTTCCGCAGTTGTCCCTTCGACACCGCAGCCAGCACAATGCCGACCTTTTCGAAGTCACAGTCGATGGCGCGATGCTCGATGGCGTCCTGAGTGAATTCCACTGCCGCTTCGGCAAACTGGAACAGCGCGCGGACCTTGCTGCGACTCAACAACAGTGCCAGCAACGATGGATCGGCGGCGATCGAGTTGGTCACATAGCCCGCGTTGCGCGAACTCGCGCCCCAGCCGCAGGTCTGCGCTTCGAGCAGAACGACGTCGGCGCCGGATTCGGCGAGGCGCAAGGCTGCCGTCATCCCACCGACGCCGCCCCCGACCACGGCGACATCACAGGTCACCTCGCCGGCGAGCGCCGGTTCACCGACAGGCACAGGGGCCCAACCGGTTTCGGTCAGCAGGTTCATGCGGACACCACCTTGCGGGAGGTCACCGCAGTACTCGGGGTGACCACTGCCTCGACCACCTGGTGCAGTGGCGCCCCACCGGTGGCCGCCAGCGCGTGGTAGAAGGTCTCCGGGTCGGCCCAGTCCTCCGGCGCCAAAACCCCGGACCGTTCGCCCAATTGGTCGACGGCCAACAGCATGAACGCCGCGGTGGCCGAACCCGTGAGAGACGCCATGGTGGTCCACGGGGTACCGGGCCCGCTCACCGGTGCACGCCGCACCGAAACCACCTGCTGCCCATCGCGTTTGCCCGTCACCCGGACATAGTTGGTGCCCCGGAACGGCGGGTGCTTCTTTGCCGCCGACGTGGCCATGAACTTCAGCACCTCCACGGCCCCGATCTCGCCGCGGCGGATGGTGCCCCAGAGCCCCGACAACGCGTACCGCCACACCTTGAGCGAACCGGTCTTGTCGGTCAGGAGGTCGTTGACGAAGTCGATGGCCTCGTCCATGGTGATGTTGTTGTCCTGCACGGCCACTGCGACGCCACGCATGATGCCGTTGGTGGGCGGCGGATCGAGGGCGCCCAGAACCCGAATCCGGTCGGCTCCCGGCCAGCGCCGCGGCAACGTCACCGCTTCTGGATGCGCACACTCGTAGAATCGGTAGGCGTCACCGAGTGAGTTGCCGACGTCGAACACATCGGTCTCCAGGAACGTCTGATGTTGCACTGCGCGCCCGTTCTCCCAGGTCCAGCACGGCCCGGCGAAACCGCGGATCGCGTGGTCGAGCACCGCCCGGCCGAACGGCACCGGCCCTTCATCGCCGGTCACCCAGCAGATGTCAATGCGCTCAACAACATCCATGTCGCGCGCCGCATCGGCGGTCATCACATTGGTGTACCCGGGCGATGCACCACAGCAGATGAGGATCGGGACACCGGCAGCCTTCGCGCGGTCATCGAGCGCCAGCGCTGCACGCGTGCTCGCCTCGTCGTCGTCGAGATCCAGATAGGGCACCTGCTTCTCGATGCAGGCCTCCATCACCGGCTCCGCGGTGCGGTTGTACGGCCCCGCGCCGAGCACGACGAGGTCGGCACCGTCGATCGCCCTGCGCAGCGCGCCACCGTCGAAGAGGTCGAACGAGCCGACCGTCACCGAGCCCGCAGGCAGCTTCGCCGCGAACTCATGCAGCAGTTCTGGGCGAATGTCGTAGAGCTCCAGCATCCAGTCGGCGTCGCCGGCCGCCTTGACGAACCGTTCGATGGCGACACGGCACATCTCACCGGCTGCCCCGATGAAAACAACTCGCTTTGTCGTGGTCATGACAACAGCTTGCGCTCATAATTACGGTCTGTCAATGACGTTGTGTAATTAAATAGAGACCAAACGATCCACGAGCCTGGCCAGGCGGTGGAAATCGGCGGCGAGAATCGCCCTGCCGTCAGGGCCGCGAACCGGTCAACCTCGAGCTGGTTGCGCCCGACGCAATCCAGAATGGCCGCCGCCACCTCGTCCAGCCAGTCAAACTGCAGCTGCCCTCGACCCGGCCCTTGGAAACACCTCTGGGAACCTGGTCCCAAAGTGGTCCCAGCACGGGATCACCGCCAAGAAATCAAAAACCCACTCCGACGCTGTTCAGAGTGGGTTTTCTGTGTCGGGCCGACAGTGGAGTAGGCACGAACGACGGCAGCTCTCTGCCGGAGCCGATTCGTCCGCGTCCGCGCAACCAATCGGGCCGGCGTATCCGTCGAACAGTTAGTCGCGCCGCCGCCCCACGCGCAGCAGCCAGTCCGGCACCGCCAACCCGTGGATGATCCTCTGCGCCCGAAAGTACTGGCGCGGAAGCGATGCCGTGTTGTAGGGCAGGTCGTACTTCTCACACAGTTCCCGCACCCGGACGCTCACCTCAGGCAACCGATTGCTCGGCAGATCAGGGAACAGGTGATGCTCGATCTGGTAGCACAGGTGCCCACCCGAGAACGCCAGCAGCGGGCTTGCGTTGAAGTTCGCCGTCCCGAGAATTTGTCGCAGATACCATTCGCCGCGGGTTTCGTCCTTGACCACCGCGGGGTCGAACGTCTCGGCCCCGTCGGGGATGTGCCCGCAGATGATGTTCACGTACACCCAGAGGTTCCGGAGCACATTCGCGGTGGCATTGGCCGCCAGCGTGCGACGCCACCGGCGCAGGCTCAGCGCCGGGAAGAACACATAGTCCTTGGCCAACTGGCGCGCGCTCTTGGCGAGGAATTTCCGCTTCTCCACCGCGACAGCGTCTGGCGTCTCGCCCCGGAGCCGCTCCGAGTGCAGGCCGTGCAGGGCGATACCCCATTCGAACGTCGCTGCCAGCACCAGGTTTCCAAGCGGGGTGAACAAATGCGCCCACCGCCACGGCTGGTCGGTCGTCACTCGCAGCAGGCGGTAACCGATGTCCTCGTCCATGCCGAGCACGTTGGTGTAGACGTGATGCCGATAGTTGTGCGAGTACCGCCACTGCGCGGAATGCCCGACCATGTCCCACTCCCAGGTATTGGAGTGGATTTCCGGGTCGTTCATCCAATCCCACTGGCCGTGGGAGATGTTGTGGCCGAGCTCCATGTTCTCGATCGACTTCGCATACGCCAGCGCGCACGTGCCGGCGGCCCAGCCAACCTTGGACCGGCTCCCGGCGATCATCAGCCGCGCCGCGACTTCGAGCGCCCGCTGAAAATGGATCACCCGCCGGATGTACGCCGAGTCCTTCGCCCCGAGCGACTCCTCGACGTCCCGGCGGATCACGTCGAGTTCGTAGCCGATCTCTTCGACGTCCTCACTGCTGAGGTGCACGTAGGCAGAGACATCGGCGATCGCCATCAAGGTGTCCTCGGGTGGATGTGGCAGTAAGACGGCGCCATCTAGGCCACCGCGAGGCCTTTGACCTGCAAAAACTTTGTCGGGCTGACAGGATTTGAACCTGCGACCACTTGACCCCCAGTCAAGTGCGCTACCAAGCTGCGCCACAGCCCGCGGCGCTACCGGGCGAACCGGCAACGGTTGGAAAGCCTACCTCAGACCTCCCGCCGGACCCTAAACGGGTCCGGCGGCGCGTCGGCGACTAGCGCTTGGCCCCGCGCTTCTCCCGCACCCGCACGTTGATCTTGATCGGGCTGCCCTCGAAGCCGAACTCTTCACGCAGCCGGCGCTCCAGGAAGCGGCGGTAGCCGGCCTCCAGGAAGCCCGTGGTGAACAGCACGAAGGTCGGCGGCCGCGAGGCCGCCTGCGTCGCGAACAGGATGCGTGGCTGCTTACCACCGCGCACCGGCGGCGGCGTGGCGGCGACGATCTCCTTGAGGAACGTGTTGAGCCGTCCGGTCGGGATACGGGCGTCCCACGACGCCAGCGAGGTCTCCAGCGCCGGCACCAACTTCTGCACGGCCCGACCGGTTTTCGCCGAGATGTTGACGCGCGGCGCCCACTGCACCTGCACCAACTCTCGTTCGATCTCCTTGTCCAGCAGGTACCGCCGGTCTTCGTCGACCAGGTCCCACTTGTTGAACGCGATGACGAGCGCGCGCCCGGCCTCGATGACCATCGACAGCACCCGCAGGTCCTGCTCGGTCAGCGGCTGGGAGGCATCGATCAGCATGACGGCTACTTCGGCAGCGTCGATCGCGCCGTGTGTGCGCACCGAGGCGTAGAACTCGTGCCCGCTGGCCTGGCCGACCTTGCGACGCAGACCGGCGGTATCAACGAAACGCCAAATCTTGCCGTCCAATTCGATCAGCGAGTCGACGGGGTCCACCGTGGTGCCGGCGACGTCGTGCACGACGGACCGCTCATCGCCGGACAGCTTGTTCAGCAGCGAGCTCTTGCCGACATTGGGCTTGCCGACCAACGCCACGCGGCGCGGACCGCCTGTCCCGCCGGACATTTCGGACACCGTGGGCAGCACCTCGAGCACCGCATCCAGCAGGTCGGCCACACCGCGTCCGTGCATCGCGCTGATCGAGTACGGCTGTCCCAGCCCTAGCGACCACAGCGCCGCAGCTTCAGATTCCACCTTCTCGTTGTCAACCTTGTTGGCCGCCAAGAAGACCGGCTTGCCGGAGCGCTGCAGGCGCTTGGCCGCGGCCTCGTCGGCCGCGGTCGCCCCGACCACAGCGTCGACCACGAGAATGATCGCGTCGGCGGTACGCATGGCCACGGTGGCCTGCTCGGCGACCAGCATCTGCAGGCCCTTGGCGTCGGGTTCCCACCCACCGGTGTCCTGCACCACGAACCGGCGCCCGACCCACTGCGCGTCGTACGACACGCGGTCGCGGGTCACGCCCGGAATGTCCTGCACCACCGCTTCGCGGCGGCCCAGGATGCGGTTCACCAGAGTCGATTTGCCCACATTCGGGCGGCCGACCACGGCCACCACGGGCGGGGGTCCGGCGTACTCGTCGACCTCGGCCTCGAATCCCTCCGGGCCGATCTCCCAGTCACCTTCGTCGAACCACACACCATCGTCGTCGCTCATTGGCGCACACCTACCTTCTGCTGCACGAGATCCAGCAGATGTGCCACCACACCAGCCTGGGTCATATCGCTGGAATCGACGACGATCGCGTCATCTGCGGCCTGCAGCGGCGATACCGCGCGTGTCGAGTCCAGATGGTCCCGGCGCTGCACATCGGCGAGCACCGCTTCGTAGTTGTCGCCCAGGCCGTTTGCGACGTTCTGCGCATTGCGCCGACGGGCGCGCTCCTCGGCCGAGGCGGTCAGGAAAATCTTGAGATCGGCGTCGGGCTTGACGACGGTGCCGATGTCGCGGCCCTCGACGACAACCGAGCCGGCCTCCGCGATCAGTTCACGCTGCCGCTGCACCAGCAGCGTCCGCACGGCCGGAATCGCCGACACGGCCGATACCGCGAGGGTCACCGCCTCGCCGCGGATCTCATCCGAAACGTCCTCGCCCGCAAGGTACGACGTGTCGTGGTCCGGGTCGAAGCTGACGGAGAACTCGGTCTTCTCACATACCGCGACGACGGCATCGGTGTCGGTCGGGTCGATACCGGCCCGCAGCACCGCCAGCGTCACGAGCCGGTACATCGCACCGGTGTTGATGTGGTTGGCGCCGAGTGCGTGCGCCAAACCCGTTGACACCGAAGACTTCCCGGTGCCCGCCGGGCCGTCGATGGCAATGACGAGCGCGTTCACAGGCCCACCGCCTGGTATAGCTCGCCGACTTCCTTGCGTGTCAGCGCCCGCAGGCTGTTGACGCGCTGGTCCCCCAGTGCCACCGTGCCGATGTGCGTACGCACCAGTTCCTTCACCGGGAAGCCGACCTCGGCCATCAGACGGCGCACGATGCGGTTACGTCCCTCGTGCAGCACGATCTTCACCAACGACTTGCCGGCGGCCATGTCCACCACCGCGAATTCGTCGACATAGACGGGTCCGTCGTCCAGCTCCACACCCTCGCGCACCTTCTTGCCCAGCCCGCGGGGCACGGTGCCCTGCACGGTGGCCAGGTACGTCTTGGACACCTCGTAGCGCGGGTGCATCAACCGGTTTGCCAGCTCGCCGTCATTGGTCAGCAGGATCAGCCCTTCGGTCTCGGCGTCGAGCCGGCCGACGTGGAAGAGCTTCTTGTTGCCGCGCACACGATGCTCGACCAGATCACCGATGCAGGGACGGCCCTGATCGTCAGACATGGTGGAGTGCATGCCTTTTGGCTTGTTCAGCGCGAGGTACACGAGGTCCTCGTCGACGAGCACGCGGCTGCCGTCGACCCGGACGATCTGGCGATCGGGGTGAACCCGGGTGCCGAGTTCGGTGACGATCTGGCCGTCGACCTCCACTCGCCCATCCAGGATCATCCGTTCGGCGACCCGGCGCGAGGCAATTCCCGCCTGCGACAGCACCTTCTGCAGTCGCACGCCTTCTTCGTTGGCCATGTCAGTCCCGATCTACGTCGAATTTGGCCGGCTCTGCAGCCGGCGCAGGGGTTCCGCCGAGTTTGGCGAAACGCGGCTCCTCAGAGAGCGTCTCGGTGATGTCGTCGATGACGTCGACATCCGGCAACAGCGGGGCGAGTTCCGGCAACTCGGCCAGAGAAGTCAACCCCAGCCGCTCCAGGAACAATTCCGTTGTGGCGAAAGTTGTTGCGCCACTGTCGGCATCGGTGCCGGCTTCGATGATGAGGCCGCGGGCGGCGAGGGTCCGCATCACGGCGTCGACGTTGACGCCGCGCACCGCACTCACCCGTGCGCGGGTCACCGGCTGCCGGTAAGCGACCACCGCGAGCGTCTCCAGCGCCGCCCGGGTCAGCTTGGACCGGGCGCCGTCGAGAATCAGCCGCTCGACGTACGGCGCGTACCGGGCCCGGGTGTACATCCGCCAGCCGCCGCCGGCCTCGCGCAGGTCGATGCCGCTGCCGCGCTCGGCCAGCTCGGCGGCCATCCGGCGCAGCTTGTCCTCGACGCGCTCGATCGTCTCGTCCAGTGCGGTCGCCAGCGAGTCGACCGGTGCCGGGGTGTCGACGACCAGCAGTAGGGCCTCCAGCGCGCACCCGAGCTCGTCATCGGTGATCTCGGTGTCGAGTTCGTCACCCTCGGCGGCAGCGACCGCGTCGGTCACACCGGCGTCAGGCTCGACGCCCTCGCCCACGCTGCTGTCCGCGGTGATCACCGCGTCGTTGTCTGTCATGAGTCTTCTTCCACCGCCGCTGCCAGATGCTCGTTCGTCGGCCGCTCCCCGGTCCACGAAACTTGCAGCACTCCAAGCGGTTCAATCTGCTCGAAGTTTACCGCCTTGGCACGGTAGAGCTCTAATAGCGCCAAGAACCGCCCGACGATCTCCATCCCGCCGTCGCAGTCGGCGACCAGCTCGGTGAACGACGCCCACTCCCCGATGCCCCGATTCTCCAGGAGCCCCATCAGTTTCATGGCCTGCTCGGGCACCGACACCGCCTGCACGTGCAGGTGGTCGACGCGCAGCGACGGCACCGGACGCGGCATGAACGCGGCCGCCGCGATCTGGGCGAACCGGTCGGCGTCGACGCCGAGCATCACCTCCGGCAGCAGCTCGGTGAACCGGTCCTCCAGGGTGACGGCCCGCGGGTAGCTGCGCATCGCCGCGGCCTCGAGCTCGGCGAACATGAGTGCCACGTGCTTGAAGGCCCGGTACTGCAGCAGCCGCGCGAACAGCAGGTCGCGCACTTCGAGCAGCGCCAGGTCGTCCTCGTCGTGGACCTCCGCGGCGGGCAGCAGCCGGGCGGCCTTCAGATCCAGCAGGGTTGCGGCGACGACCAGGAACGCCGTCGTCTCATCGAGCTCGAGCTGGCTGCCGATCTCCTTGGTGTACGCGATGAACTCATCGGTGACCTGGTGCAGCGCGACTTCGGTGACGTCCAGCCGGTGCGCGAAGATCAGCTGCAGCAGCAGGTCGAACGGGCCCTCGAAGTTGGTGAGCCGGACCTGGAAGCCGGCCTTCTTCTCTTCCGGCTGCTCGGTCGCCGGGCTCGCCGGCGCCGCGCCCCCAGCACTATCAGGGACGTCGACGTCGGAAATCACGCGCCGAACCGGTCGATGACCTCGCACGCCAACGCCCGGTACGCCTGGGCGCCACCGGATTTCGGGGCCCAGGTGGTGATCGGTTCACCGGCGACGCTGGTCTCCGGGAAGCGCACGGTGCGGCTGATGACGGTGTCGAACACGAGATCGCCGAAGCGCTCCACGACGCGGGCCATGACCTCACGCGCGTTGACGGTGCGGTTGTCGTACCGGGTGATCAGGATGCCGCTGATGTCGAGCTTGGGGTTCAGCCGGTCGCGGACCTTGTCGACGGTGTCGGTCAGCAATGCGAGACCGCGCAGCGAGAAGAACTCGCATTCGGTCGGGATGATGACGCCGTCGGCGCAGGCCAGCCCGTTCACCGTGAGCAGGCCCAGCGACGGCTGGCAGTCGATCAGTACATAGTCGTAGCGGTCCAGCACGGGATACAGTGCGCGGGACAGCGTCTGCTCGCGCCCGACCTCGTTGACCAGCTGAATCTCGGCGGCCGACAGGTCGATGTTGCTGGGCACCAGGTCCAGGCCCTTGACCCGGGTGTTGATCAGCACGTCGTCGATCGACACCCGCGGCTCGACGAGCAGGTTGTGCACGGTGTGCTCGAGCTCGTAGTGCGGGACGCCGAGGCCGGCGGACAGCGCACCTTGGGGATCGAGGTCGACCAGCAGCACGCGGCGGCCGTATTCGGCCAGGCTGGCGCCCAGATTGATGGTCGACGTGGTCTTGCCGACGCCGCCCTTCTGGTTGCACATCGCGATGACCTTGGCCGGGCCGTGCACGCTCTTGGGTTTGGGCTCGGGGATGTGTCGCGCGGGACGTCCGGTCAGGCCGATCGCGGGTTCCGGATCTGCGGGCGCGGACGAGCCATCGACATCAATCGGCAACGAAACCGGCTCCACCGGGCTCAGGCCCCCCACGCCTGTTGGGACATCGGTCATGCGTCGCCGATCAGCGGCGTGACTCCCTTAGCGAACATCCGGGCAAGTTTAACGGTGCCACGCCGCTGACGACGGCAGACCCGCTGTCCTAATGTGACTGCCATGAGCTGGAAGCGGCGATGGTCCTTCGTCCGGATGGCGCTGGGGATGCGAAAGTTCGTTCAAACCGGACAGTGGGGTGACGGCCGCGAGGCCGCTGCGGCCGCCTACGTGGAAGCCAACGCCCGCCGCGGCGACATCGATCACGTCCTCGCGACCATCGACAAATTCGCCCGGGAACAGTCGATGCTCGTCAATGTCGGCGACGAAAAAGGCCAACTGCTCGAGTCCGCGCTCATCCGGGCCAACCCGTCGCGCATTCTCGAGCTGGGCACCTACTGCGGCTACAGCGCGCTGCTCATGGCCCGCACCGCACCGGACGCGCACGTCTTCACCGTCGAACTGTCGGCGGACAACGCGGAGATCGCCCGCCGCATCTGGACCCACGCCGGTGTCGCGGACCGGATCACCTGTGTCGTCGGCACCATCGGCGACGGCGGCGCGACGCTCGACGCCCTCGCCGGTCATGGATTCGGGCCCGGCAACCTCGATTTCGTCTTCATCGACCACGACAAGGCTGCCTACCTCAAGGATCTGGAGTCGATCCTGGCGCGGGGTTGGCTGCACCGCGGCGCTGTCGTCGTGGCGGACAACGTGAAGGTGCCCGGCGCTCCGGCCTACCGCGCGTACATGCGGGACCAGGAGGGCAAGCTGTGGCACACGCTGGAGCACCCCACCCACGTCGAGTACCAGAAGACGCTGCCTGACCTGGTGCTCGAGTCCGACTACTTGGGCTGACCGTCGTTCGCGGCCTTGACCGGGCGCTGCCACGGCCACGATCCGGTCATCTCGACCTGCAGCGAGAAGCTCAGGAACGTCCGGATGGCGACGATGCCGCCCAGCACCGCGACACTCTGCGCGGTGGGTGTGACGGCCACGGTGCGGATGATGTCGGCCGCGACGAGGAATTCGAGGCCCAGCAGGATCGAGCGGCCGAGCTGGCGCCGGAATGCGTCGTAGGCGCCGCCCTCGGAACCTCGCATTCGACCGAATGTCGCGGCCAGGGCGATCACGGCACCACCGACGATCACCGCGACACCGACGGCGTCGATCACCTTGCCGGTCGTCTCGATGATGTCGTAGAACGCCATGACCGGATGCTAGCCCCGGCCCATCGCCATCCTCACCTGGCGCGCGGGTGCGCCCCGGCCCACACTTCGCGCAGCGCGCTGACGGTCACCAGCGTGTAGATCTGCGTGGTGGTGACCGAGGCGTGGCCGAGCAGTTCCTGCACGACGCGCACGTCGGCGCCGCCTTCGAGCAGGTGCGTGGCGAACGAGTGGCGCAGCGTGTGCGGCGAGACCGCGGCCGTGATGCCGGCCCGCTCGGCGGAGTCCTGCAGCACCTGCCACGCACTCTGCCGCGACAACCGGCCGCCGCGCGCGTTCAGGAAGATCGCGGGCGTGCCCTTGCCGCGGCGTGCCAGCTCGGGCCGGCCCCGCACCAGGTACGCGTCCAGGGCCGTGACGGCGGGCCGGCCGATGGGAACCAGCCGCTGCTTACCGCCCTTGCCGTGCAGCATCACCGACCGGGACTCGGTGTCGACGTCGTCGCGATCGAGACCGACCGCCTCGGAGATGCGCGCCCCGGTCGAATACAGCAGTTCCAGCAGCGCCCGGTTACGCAGGGTCAGCGGGTTGTCGGCGTCGCTGTCGCCGCCCGCACCGTCCAAGAGCGCGACGACGTCGTCGTAGCTGAGGCTCTTGGGCAGCCGTCGGCCCGGTGTCGGTGGCTTCACACCGCGCGCGACGTCGGTGTCGGCGAGGCCTTCGGCGGCGGCGAACTTGTGCAGCCCGCGCACCGCGATGACGGCCCGCGCGGCCGAGACCGACGACAACGCGACGACACCGTTGTCCGGATCGCCCTGACGCAGCGCGACGAGGAACTCGCTGACGTCGGTCTCGGTGACGGCGCCCAGGTCGTCGATACCGCGGCCGGCCAGATGGGCGGTGTACCGCCGGATGTCACGCCGGTACGAACTCAGCGTGTTGGCCGCGACGCCCCGCTCGATGCTGAGGTGGTTCAGGTAGCCCTGGACCTGCTCCTCGAGCCGCGAACGGACCCCCGCCGTCCTCATCAGTCCTGTTCCCGCCGGGTGCGCAGTGCCGACGGGCGGTCGACCCAGGGCGCGTCGAGCGGCCGCAGCTCGGCCGGCCGGTGGGCGGCGGCCAGAATCCCGGCCACCGCAAGGGCGTTGACGATCTCGCCGTCGAACACCATCCGCACGGCGTCGGTCAGCGGCACCCGCTTGACCACGAGGTCGGCTTCTTCGTCGTGCGCGTGCGGCCGGCCGATCTCGGTCAGCCCGGTGGCCAGGAAAATCCGCACGCTCTCGTCGCTGAATCCGGGCGCCGAGTCGACGTCGAGCAGCAGCTGCCAGTGCTCGGCAGCCAGGCCGGTTTCCTCTTCGAGTTCGCGCGCGGCGGTGAGGTGCGGCGGCTCGTCGCCCATGTCCAGCAGCCCGGCGGGCAGTTCCCACAGCCGCCGCCCGATCGGGTGCCGGTATTGGTACACCAGTACCAGGTTCCCGTCGTCATCGAGCGCGACGACCGCGACCGCCCCGTAGTGCTCGACCACCTCACGCCGCGCCGAGCCACCACCGGGCATCGCGACCTCATCGGCCCGCAACGCGAAAATCTTTCCTACATATACGGTTTCGCTCGAAAGCGTGGCGAAATCGTGGTCAGCCACGGGATTCTTGCAGCTGCTCGGCATCCTCATCCGAACCCTCCGCATGCGATCCGTTGCCGTGCACCTCGGAGTCGATCTCCTCGAGCGGCAGGCGTTCGGCCGCCTTGTAGTCCAGCGACGCTCCGATGAACGACGCGAACAGTGGGTGCGGACGCGTCGGGCGGCTCTTGAGCTCCGGGTGCGCCTGCGTGCCGACCAGGAACGGGTGCAGCTCGGCGTCGTACTCGACGAACTCGACCAGTTGGCCGTCCGGCGACGTGCCGGAGAACTTCAGCCCGCTCTCGGAGATGCGGTCGCGGTAGGCGTTGTTGACCTCGTAGCGGTGCCGGTGGCGTTCGGAGACCTCGGTCGCGTCGTAGGCCTTGGCCACGATCGAATCCGGCTGCAGCACGGCCGGATACGCACCGAGGCGCATGGTGCCGCCGAGGTCGGCCTCACCGGCCACCGCGTCGAGCTGGTCGGCCATGGTGGCGATCACCGGGTCGGGTGTGTGCTCGTCGAACTCCGCCGAGTTGGCGCCGCTGATGCCGACGGAGCGCGCGGCCTCGATGACGATGCACTGCAACCCGAGGCACAGGCCCAGCAGTGGCAGCCGCTGACGACGGGCATAACTGATGGCACCGAGCTTGCCCTCGATACCGCGGATGCCGAAGCCACCCGGGATCAGCACGCCGTGCACGTCGCCGAGTGCGGCGGCCGCGCCCTGCTCGGTCTCGCAGTCATCCGAGGCGACCCAGCGGATCTCGACCTTCGAGTGGTGGGCGAACCCGCCGGCGCGCAGTGCCTCGGCCACCGACAGGTACGCGTCGGACAGGTCGATGTACTTGCCCACCAAGGCGATTCGCACCGTCTCCTTGGGCTCGTGCACCCGGCGCAGCAGGTCGTCCCACTCCGACCAGTCCACGTCGCGGAACGGCAGGTTGAGCCGGCGCACCACGTAGGCGTCGAGCTCCTCGCGGTGCAGCACCTTGGGGATGTCGTAGATCGACGGGGCGTCCGGCGTCGAGATGACGCCGTCGATGTCGACGTCACACATCAGCGCGATCTTGTTCTTCAGCGGCTCCGGCACATCGCGGTCACAGCGCAGGATCAGCGCGTCCGGCGTGATGCCGATGCTGCGCAGCGCGGCCACCGAGTGCTGGGTGGGCTTGGTCTTCAACTCGCCCGACGGGGCCAGGTACGGCACGAGTGACACGTGCAGGAAGAAGACGTTCTCCCGGCCGACATCGTGGCGGACCTGGCGGGCCGCCTCCAGGAACGGCTGCGACTCGATATCACCTACGGTGCCGCCGATTTCGGTGATGACCACGTCGGGGCGCTTGCCCTCAGCGTCGGGCAGCGCCATCTCGAGGATGCGGCTCTTGATCTCGTCGGTGATGTGCGGGATCACCTGGACGGTATCGCCGAGGTAGTCGCCGCGACGCTCCTTGGCGATGACCTCGGAGTACACCTGACCGGTGGTGACGTTCGCCGACCGCGACAGGTTGCGGTCCAGGAAGCGCTCGTAGTGGCCGATGTCCAGGTCGGTCTCGGCGCCGTCCTCGGTGACGAACACTTCGCCGTGCTGGAACGGGTTCATGGTGCCGGGGTCGACGTTGAGGTACGGGTCCAGCTTCTGCATCGTCACGTGCAAACCACGCGCGGTGAGCAATTGGCCAAGACTGCTGGCGGTCAGACCCTTACCGAGCGAGGAAGCGACCCCGCCGCTGACAAAAATGTGCTTCGTCGCGGCCTGTGGGTGCCTGCGTAGCGATGCCAAGAATGACCTCCGTGGTGATGGGGCAACGTAGCGGTTGAGCTACCTGGGGCCTGCCGACCCACGGAATTTCACCCTATCACCGACCGGCCCGAGCTGGGACTGACGCGCCGGTGACGGTCGCCACGGCTCGCGCCGCGGCGCATTACTGCAGGACGGTCACCGAGCTGGCGCCGCGACCGATACCGAGCTGTGCCGGATGACCGCCGGCGATGAGTTGCTGCAGCGACAGGACCGCGGTGATCCGGCCGGCCTGGCTGTTGACGTCGTCGACGGTGCCGACCGCGCCGGACAGCCCGGCATCCGAGCGCACGACGGCGACGGCCGCGGTACCCGACGCGCAGCCGTCCCGGCCCGCCACCAACGTGCCCGCGCCGTGCGGCGCCAGGCCCGAAGCCAGGCGGGCCACCGTGGCCCCACGGTTGCCGGCGTCGTCGCCCAGGGCACCACCGGTGACGATCAGTGCGCTGTCGGCGACCCCGATGCGCTGCGTGCCGTAGGTGACGAACCCGGTGTCACGCAGCGTCGCGAGCACGGTGTCGCGCTGCATGTCGTCGACGGGCAGGACGGCCGGGTTGCGGTCCCGCAGCAGCGTGATGCCCAGCAGGTCACCGGCCTGGGAGCCCTGGTCGACGGTCCGGGTGCTCAGCTGGCGTCCGGCCGGCACGATCGGCGAGTTCACCACCGACAGCAGCTTCTCCGAGGCGTTGGCGTCGACGAACTGCTGGGTCAGCGCGATGGTCCCGGTCACCGAACCCCCCGCGGCCGCAATCAGTTTCGCGGCCGCATCGACGTCGTCGGTGGCGGCGTCCGGCGTCCGGAACAGCACGACGGATTTCCCCGCCAGTGCGTCGCGCACCATGCGCGGCGACATCTGGGCATCGAACTCGCCTGCCGCACTGAGCTTCTGGTTCAGTGCGTTCTTCTCGTCGGTGAGGCTGTTGATCTGGTTCTGCAACTCGTGTTTGTCGTCACGAAGTCCGGACAGCAGCGTGTTGGACAGCAGACCGGAACCGAGCATCACCCCGATGGCCAGCGCCAGGAACACCGCGGCCAGTGAGATCGCATGCGAGCGTAGGGAAATCATCGTCCGGCTAGCTCACCAAGCCCTGGGCCCACAGCAGGAAGCGGTTCCAGTAGTCGGTCACCAGGTGCAAGACCGTGGCGTCGGCGCGCGCGACGTACAGCGCGACGATGACGGCCACCAGCATCGCCAGGACCAGGAGCGCGATGGCGCCGCCGGAGACCCGGCTGCGGTACAGCGTCGCAACGGCTTTCGCGTCGACCAGCTTCTCCCCCACCTTCAGGCGCGTGAGGAACGTCGACGGGGTGCTGGACTGCCGCGTGCGGTCGAAGAACTCTTCGATATTGGCGCGGTGGCCGGCGGTGACGATCAGCGCGGCGCCGTGGTGGTCGACGAGCAGCAGCGCCAGGTCGGCGGCCGAGCCGGCGGCCGGGAACGTCATGGCACCGACGCCCAGATCCTGAATGCGCTCAAGGCCTTTGGCGTGGCCGTCGGCGTCGGCCGGCAGCACCACCTGGGCGCCGGACCGCAGCACGTCGGCGCTCATCTCCTCGGGATCGCCGACGATCAACGCGGGCCGGTAGCCGGCCTTGCGCAGCGTGTCCGCACCGGCGCCGACGCCGACGAGCACCGGCTGGTACTCCTTGATGAAGGGCTTGATGGCCTTCAGGTCGCCCTCGGCGCTGGGGTCGTCGGTCACCACCACGACGTGCCGTCGGTTCACGTCGACGTCGATGTCCGGGATGCCCATTCCGTCGATCAGCAGCGGGCTCTCGCTGCGGATGAACTCGATGGTGTTGCCGGCGAAGGCCTCCAGATGCGCGACGAGGCCGCTCTTGGCCTCGTGCATCATCTCGTGAATCTGCTCGTCGTTGCGCTCGTTACCGAGGACCAGACGGCGGTCGCCGTTGTAGATGCCGCCGTTGTGCAGGCGCACCTTGGCGCCGTCCTTGACCTTCTTGAAGACCTCGGGGCCGGTTTCGTCGATCAACGTAACCCCGTTGGCGACAAGCACTTCCGGCCCCAGGTTCGGGTAGCGGCCGGAGATCGACGACGATGCGTTCACCACGGCGGCGACCTCGGCCTCCACCAGCGCGTCGGCGGTGATGCGGTCGAGGTCGAGCGCATCGAGGATGACGATGTCCCCCGGACCGACGCGGCGCAGCAGGCGGTCGATGTCGCGGTCAACGCGGGCGGTTCCAGTCACGCCCGGCTTCGGTCCGGCATTTCGGGTGAGCAGCGCTGCCATCTTCATGCGTCGATTCTGTCGATGAACCCTCAAGTAGAGGTGGAGGCGCGCCGTAACAACAGCCTCAGAAGTTTTCTTTTGTCACATCCGTAACAGCCGAATGGTCTCAATCTCGCTTCGCCGCATAGTGCCGAGCGGCCTTCGCACGGTTGCCGCACGTGGTCATCGAATGCCAGCGCCGGGTGCCGTTCTTCGACGCGTCGTAGAACCACAGGACGCAGTGCGGGTGCGCGCACTGCTTGATCCGGCCGGCAGATTCCGCCAGCAGCTGCAGCAGGTTGTCGGCCGCGAGCCAACCGGGCAGCCATTCGGATCGGGACACGTCCACGTCGTCGTGCGGCCCGGACTCGGCGAGCGAACGACGGATGCGGCCGTGGTCCAGGACGGCGTTCAACTCGTCGGCCGAGCCGTCGGTGACCACCTGCAGGATCGCTTCCCGCGCCCGCACCAGCGCCGCGCGGGTCTTTTCATCGGATTCGCAACGGTCATCGAGATCGTTGGCCACCAACCAACATCGGAGTCCTGCCACGTCGGTCAGGAGATCCTGAGGTCCCTCCGCCGACATCCACCGGGTGTTCAGCAGATCCAGCGCGAGGGGTTCGCCGACATGCGGGCGCGGATCACGCATAGCTGAGATTAACCGCCTCTCCTGCATCGACAGCCTCCCGACAGTCCACTAACCATCTATTTTCATTTTGGTGGTTGACACCTTGCGCCTCCGATTCTAACCTTCAACTGTCAGATCAACAGTTACAACGGAGGAACCGATGACCACCGCCATCACGCCCAAGCTCGCCCCCGGCCACGTCGGGCTCAACGTCACCGACCTGTCGCGATCCGTCGACTTCTACCGTGGCGCCTTGGGTTTCGAACAACTCGGTATCAGTGACGAGGGCGACCACCGCTTCGCCTTCCTGGGTTCCGAGGGCACCCTGCGGCTGACCTTGTGGCAGCAGAGCGACGGCGCGTTCTCCACCCGCAGCCCCGGCCTGCACCACCTGTCGTTCCAGGTCGACACCATCGAGCAGGTTCAGACCGTGGAAGCCGCGCTCAAAGAGCTGGGCGTGACGTTCGCCCACGATGGCGTGGTGGCACACGGCGAGGGCGCGGCATCGGGCGGCATCTTCTTCACCGACCCCGACGGCATCCGGCTGGAGATCTACGCTCCGGGCGGCGCCGAGACCGCACCGGCACCGAGCGGCGCCGCCCCCACCTGCGGATTCTTCTGAGCCGCGCCATGACTGCCTACCACGCCGGTGAGCTGGAAGTGCAGCGGCGCATGGGCCAGGCGGAGATCGCCGTCCGCGTCGGCCGGATGATCCGCACGGAGATTCCGGCCGCCGCGGCGGCTTTCCTGGCCGAGCAGCCGATGGTCGTGCTCGCCGCGACCGACGACGAGGGACGGGTGTGGGCCAGTTTGGTCACCGGCCATGCCGGGTTCGTGCACGCCGACGACGACCACACCATCGCGGTCGACGCCCTGCCGGTGCCGGGCGATCCGCTGCACGATGTCGTACGCCGGCCGGAACAACAGGTCGGGATGATCGCGATCGAACCGCAGACCCGGCGCCGCATGCGAGTCAACGGCGTCGCCCAACCGACCGATCACGGGCTCCGCATCCACCCCGACCAGGTGTACTCGAACTGCCCGAAGTACATCTCGCGCCGGCACATCGACGGTGTCGCCGAGGAGACACATCGTCCGGCCGTCCGCCACGCCGACGTCCTCGATGAGCGCCTACAGCAGATCATCAGCCGGTCCGACACCTTCTTCATCGGGTCGGCCGATCCCGAAGGCAACGCCGACGCCTCGCACCGCGGCGGCAATCCCGGCTTCCTGCAGGTGCTTTCGCCGAACCGGCTGCGCTGGCCCGACTACCGCGGCAACTCGATGTTCATGACGCTGGGCAACATCAGCGCCAACCCGCGCGCCGGACTGCTGATCCCGGACTGGCAGACCGGGACCACGCTGCAGCTCACCGGCACCGCCGAGATCATCTGGGACGAGGGCCCACAGTGTTCAGTGGAATTCACCGTGGCTGAGGTGATCGAACTGACCGACGTCAGCCCGCTGCGGTGGGGTCAGGCCGAGCTCTCGCCCGCCAACCCCGCCTGACATTACGGCGTCGCGTGCTCCTGCTGCGCCGCCTCGAGCAGCTCGCGGGCATGCGCGCGACCACTGTCGGTGTCGCCGAGTCCGGCCAGCATGCGGGCCAACTCGGCGACCCGGTCGTCGTCCTCGAGGCGGACCACCCGGCTCGACTTCGGACCGCTCTCCACGACCAGGTGCACATCGCCGTAGGCCGCGACCTGCGGCAGGTGCGTCACGACGATGACCTGATGGGTACGGGCCAGCCGGGCCAGGCGCTTGCCGATCTGCACGGCGGCGCGGCCACCGACACCGGCGTCGACCTCGTCGAACACCATGGTGGTGCCTTCGGCGGACGCCGACAGCACGACTTCGAGCGCCAGCATCACACGCGACAACTCACCACCGGACGCACTCTTGGCCAGCGGCAGCACGTCCGAACCACTGTGCGGCGTGAAACCGAACTCGACGGCGTCGACGCCGTCGTGGCCGGCATGCACAGCGGTGCCGTCCGGCAAGGTCAGCGGCGCGCTGTCGTCGGCACGTGCCTCCAGCGGCGACACCGTGATGCTGAATCCGGCGCCACCCATCGCCAGTCCCGCGAGCTCAGCGGTCACCGCCTTCGCCAAGGACTTTGACGCCTTGGTACGCGCCTTGGTGACCTCGGCGGCAGCCAGCACCACCTTGTCGTGGCGTTCGTCGACCTGCTTCTGCAGTTCGGCGAGGGCCTCTTCCGAGACGTCGAGCTGCGACAGCCGCTGCCGGGCGTCGGCCGCCCACTGCAACACCCCGTCGATGTCGGCGGCGTACTTACGGGTGAGGTTGCGCAGCTCCGCCTGGCGCGCCAGCTTCGATTCCAAAGTGCTTGCGTCGCTGGGCAACTCGGAAAGGTAATCGCCGAGTTCGCCGGACACGTCACCGATCACCGCGAGTGCCTCACCCAGCCGGTCGCCGAGGGCGCGCAGCACGGAGTCGTCCGTCGCCGACAACACCGACTTGGCCTGTGCCGCGGCATCGAGTGCCGAGGTGGCGTCATCCACGGGACCGTCACCCAGTTCCCCGGACAGCGCCGCGCGGGCCGTCTGCGCGGCGTCCCGCAGCGCGTCCAGCTCGGACAACCGGCGGATGTCGGCCACCAATGCGTCGTCCTCGCCGGCTTCCGGCGCGACCGCGTCGATCTCCCCCAGCCCGAACTGCAGCCGGTCGGCCTCCATGGCGAGATCCCGCGCACGGTTGCGCCGGTCGATCAAATCCCTGCGGGCGGTGAGCCATTCATCGCGCAGCTTGCGGTACTTGGCCAACAGCCCCGTCACGTCGACGTAGCGGTCCAGGGCGCCGCGCTGCTCGTCGGGGCGCATCAGGCGCAGCTGGTCGTTCTGCCCATGCAGGGCAAGCAGTTCCGTGGTGAACGTCGCCAGCGACTTCGCCGGCACACTGCGGCCACCCAGGTACGCGCGCGACGGCCCGTCCTTGCTCACCGACCGAGCGGCGATGACGCTGCCGTCGTCGTCGCGGTCCGCGCCGGAGGCCTCGAGAATCTCGTCGACCCGCTCGGACACCCCGTCGCCGAGTTCGGTTGTGGTGAAACGGCCTTCGACGACAGCGCGGGCCGAACCCGAACGCACGCGGCTGGGATCGGCGCGTGCACCGCCCAGCAGATGCAGGCTGGTGACCACCATGGTCTTACCGGTACCGGTTTCGCCGGTCAGCACAGTCAGGCCACGACCGAATTCGGCAGTGGCCGCACTGATGGCGCCCAGCGCCTCGATGCGAATCTCGGTCAGCATTACTGGCCGCGCCACCCTTTCACCGGCAACCGGAATTTGCGCACCAGACGGTCAGAGAACGGGGCGCTGTCGAGTCGTACCCATTTCAGCGAGACTTCGCAGCGGGTGACCTCCAGCCGGCCACCGGCCGGGACCACCATCTGACGACGGCCGTCGCAGAACACCATGGCGTCATTGTTGCCTGCTTCGACCTCGATCGCGATCGATGCGTCCGGGCTGGTCACCATGGGACGGGCGAACAGGGCGTGAGCGTTGTTGGGTACCACCAGGATTGCTTCGAGATCCGGCCACAGAATCGGGCCGCCCGCTGAGAAGGCATAGGCGGTGGACCCGGTGGGTGCCGACACCAGCACCCCGTCGCAGCCGAACGCCGAGACCGGACGGCCGTCGACCTCCAGCACGACGTTCAGCACACCGAACCGGCTGCTCTTCTCGAGGCTGGCTTCGTTGAGCGCCCAGCCACGCTGCACGATCTCGCCATCGACGCGGACCCCGATGTCGAGCGTCATCCGCTCTTCGACCCGGTAGTCCTTGTTGATGATGCGCTCGAGCACGTGATCGATGGCCTCGGCCTCGGCTTCCGCCAGGAACCCGATGTGTCCGAGGTTCACCCCGACCACGGGGATTTCGGCATTGCGGGCCAACTCGGCCGCCCGCAGGAAGGTGCCGTCCCCGCCGAGCACCAGGACCAGTTCACAGCCCTCGGCGGCGTGGCTGTCGGGATCGACGACCGTGATGTCGACGCCCATCGCCCTCATGTGGTCCGGCGCCAGGTGCAGAGCCCCCCGGTCGACGGCCTCGGCTGCGAGCACGCGCAAACCGATTCCGTTGTCGCCCAGTACTTTTTCGACACGGGTTGCGGTTTCGGTGGCTTCGTCGCGGCCGGTGTGGATCACCAGCAGGACGGTGCGTTCGCGCGTCACTGCGGCCCCTCGGCGACCGCGCGGCCGACGGCTGCGACGAGGGCGTCGCCCTCCAGCGGTTCATCGGTGGTGGTCCGCAGTCGCAGGAAGTACTCGACGTTGCCCGACGGGCCGGGCAACGGGCTGGCCGTGACATCGACCGCATGCCAGCCGAGTTCAGCGGCGCGCCGCGCGACCGTCAGCACCGCATCGGCGCGCAGTTCCGGGTCGGAAACCACACCACCGGCTCCGACTCGATCCTTGCCCACCTCGAACTGCGGCTTCACCATGGGAACGATATCGGCAAGGGCCGACGCACATGCGGTCAGTGCCGGTAGGACGGTGGCCAGCGAGATGAACGACAGATCGGCCACCACCAGGTCAACCGGACCGCCGATGGCCTCGGCCGTCAGCTCCCGCACGTTCGTCCGCTCCATCACGATGACGCGATCATCGGACCGCAGCGACCAGGCCAATTGGCCGTAGCCGACGTCGGCCGCGACGATCTCGCGCGCTCTGCGGTCCAGCAGCACCTCGGTGAATCCGCCGGTGGACGCACCGGCGTCCAGGCAGCGCCGTCCCTCGGGTGAGACGCCGAACGCGTCAAGGGCACCGATCAGCTTGTGCGCGCCACGGGACACCCAACTGCGCTCCGTGGATTCGGCGACCAGGAGATTGGCCGCGGGCGTGACCGCCGTCGATGCTTTCGATGCCCGCATGCCGTCAATCGTCACGCGGCCGGCCTCGATCAGTTCAGCAGCCTGTTGACGAGAACGGGCGAGCCCCCGCCGGACGAGTTCAGCATCAACACGTGCGCGTCGCGTCACGTGCGATCACCCCTTCTCGACCGATTCCAGCGCCCGGACCAGCAGATTGTGGGCGTGGTCCAAACCCGCCGCAACGGCCTCGAGGTCCGGCGTCTCATCACCTTCACCCGATAGATCCGGGAGGTGAGACAGCAGGACCGCGATGTCTTCGCGGATCTGGTCAGGATCGGTACTCATAGCGATGTTCACGCTAGCGGATCGGTGCCGTCGAGCAGCGACCACCGATCCAATGCCGCGCGCGCCGTGTCGTCACCTGCCGCGATACGCACCCGCCCGTTGGTAGCGGCCCATACCGCGTCGGCGGTGGCGCGGACCACCGACAAGTCATCGCCGGCAGCCTCTCCGGTGGCGCGTACGACGACGTCGTTGCCCGATGTCTCCACCTGCCACGCGGGGTGCGGCCCGATCCGCAACGTCTCCGCAGCAGCGTCCAGCGAGCGCAGGTCGGTCGCCAGGTAGTCGGGGCGCTCGGCGGGGCTGGCGTGCACCATGTCGGCGGCGCTGTTCACCCCGGTCAGCACCATCAGGCTCGGCAGGCCAGCGGCAGTCGCCCCCGCGATATCGGTGTCGAGCCGGTCTCCCACGACCAACGGGGCCTGATACTGGCCGCGGGCCAGGGCGTCGGTCATCAGCGTCGGCTGTGGCTTACCGGCGACCTGCGGCACCTGTTCGGTGGCGGTCTGCAGTGCGGCGACCATCGAGCCGTTGCCCGGCAGCAGTCCCCGCTCCGACGGCAGCGTCTTGTCGCTGTTCGCCGCCACCCAGAGGCCACCGGCCCGAATGGTGAGCGCCGCTTCGGCGAGGTCCGCCCACCCGGTCTGAGGTGAATGCCCCTGGACCACCGCGACCGGCCCGTCGGTGAACTGCCGCACCGGCTGCAGACCGACATTGGCGACCTCGGCTGCCAGCGCCTCTGTACCGATGACCAGCACCTTGGCGCCCGCGGGCAGCTGCAACGCCAGGAGGTGTGCCGCGCTCTGGGCGCTGGTCACCACATCATCGGCATGCGCGGAGAAACCGAGCGCATCGAGGTGGTCGGCCACCTCGGCCGGGCTTCGCGACGCATTGTTGGTCACGTAGAGCTTGCGGGACGTGACCGCGGCAAGGGCGTCGACAGCGCCTTCGGTGGCCTCATGACCACGGAAGACGGTGCCGTCGAGATCCAGGAGCAGGCAGTCGTGCAGCTGAGCCAGCGTCGTCACGTCAGCCCAATTCGGCGACGCGGTCCTCGGCGTCCGTGACGCCTTCCAGGTCCGCGGCTGCCGCATGCAGGAACCACTGGAGTGCGTCGTTCGTACGATCGAGGGCCAGTAGCGTCTCGGCATATACGTAGAACAGGCGAGCTGCCGTCTGGCCGGTCCGGGTGGAATCGAGCGGCGGGTTCGACAGCAGCGCCAATGCCTGCGCCGGCTGGCCGAGGTCGCACCGCGCACCGGCCAGCACGATCTTCAGTTCGTCGGCGTCGTCACCGGTGAGCTGTTCTGCTTCGGGGCTGCGGCCCAGCTCGATGGCGCGCTCCGGACGGCCGATGCCGCGCTCGCAGTCTGCGATGAGGGCCAGCAGCGGAGACTTGCTCCCCATCCGTCGTGCGGCACGCAGCTCGGAGAGGGCCTGGGCCCAGTCACCACAGTGGTACGCCGCGATGCCGACGGCCTCTCGGATCGCCGCGATGCGCGACGCGCGGTTGCGCGCGGCACGTGCATGCTCGAGAGCGGCTTCCGGGTCTTCTTCCAGCAGATCGCCGGCCATGACGAGGTGCTTGGCCACGTAGTCTGCGGTCGCCTTGTCGAGGGTCGTCAGCTCGCGACGCACCTCGGGCGAGAGCTGCTTGGCTTCGACGTCGTCGGGCAGCCTGGGACCAGCCGGACGATCCGACGTCGCCGCGGCGTCGCGGGAGTGCGGTGGCCGGCCGTTCCGATCTGAACCGGGGCGTCTGGGTGCCTGCGCGCGGTCACGCTGAGGCCGCTGCCCTCGTCGTGCATCGCCGTCGTCTCTGCGCGAGGGGCGACGATCGCCGCCCTGCCTGTTGTCGACCACTGGAACCTTTCCTACGAAATCTCAGGTCAGAATACGGCCCGAGCTGTCACTGGCCGAACTTCGCTCGTGAAACTCGCCCTCCGAGCGCCGGCGACGAAGCTATCGAGCGCCGACCCCGGGGCCCATTTCCGAGCCGAGAAATGGAAATTCCTCAAATAGAATCACCCCCCACATAAATGTGGGGGGTGATTCCTAATTTGTGTTCGGCGGTGTCCTACTTTTCCGCCCGTGCAGGGCAGTATCATCGGCGCTGGCAGGCTTAGCTTCCGGGTTCGGGATGGGACCGGGCGTTTCCCTGCCGCTGTTGCCGCCGTAACTCTATTCATTTTACGCCTCCACCAGCCTGTGTTTAACACCTTGTGGGGGTGTTATTTGGTGGTGGGGTGTGGTCTGTTTGATTCTTTTTGTGGTGTGGTTGCGGGCACGTGATGTGCAATGTTGTGCGTCTTGTTTACACACATTGGTTTTTTGGGTGTGTGTAAGTTTTCGGCCGGTTAGTGCCAGTTCCCTAAACCCATTGCTGGGTGTGCAGGTCTGGTCTATCGATCCCGTGGTCTGCGGGGGGCCTTATCCCTCTAAAAGGGTGAGAAACCTGGTCTTGGAAGAGGTTTCCCGCTTAGATGCTTTCAGCGGTTATCCTGTCCGAACGTAGCTATCCAGCGGTGCCCCTGGTGGGACAACTGGTAGACCAGAGGTTCGTCCGTCCCGGTCCTCTCGTACTAGGGACAGGTTTCCTCAAGTTTCTGACGCGCGCGGCGGATAGAGACCGAACTGTCTCACGACGTTCTAAACCCAGCTCGCGTGCCGCTTTAATGGGCGAACAGCCCAACCCTTGGGACCTGCTCCAGCCCCAGGATGCGACGAGCCGACATCGAGGTGCCAAACCATCCCGTCGATATGGACTCTTGGGGAAGATCAGCCTGTTATCCCCGGGGTACCTTTTATCCGTTGAGCGACACCCCTTCCACTCGGGGGTGCCGGATCACTAGTCCCGACTTTCGTCCCTGCTCGACTTGTAGGTCTCGCAGTCAAGCTCCCTTGTGCACTTACACTCAACACCTGATTGCCGTCCAGGTTGAGGGAACCTTTGGGCGCCTCCGTTACATTTTAGGAGGCAACCGCCCCAGTTAAACTACCCACCAGGCACTGTCCCTGGACCGGATATACGGTCCGAGGTTAGAAGCCCAATACGATCAGAGTGGTATTTCAACAACGACTCCACACACACTGGCGTGTGCGCTTCACAGTCTCCCACCTATCCTACACAAACCGTACCGAACTCCAATACCAAGTTGTAGTGAAGGTCCCGGGGTCTTTTCGTCCTGCCGCGCGTAACGAGCATCTTTACTCGTAGTGCAATTTCGCCGAGTCTATGGTTGAGACAGTTGAGAAGTCGTTACGCCATTCGTGCAGGTCGGAACTTACCCGACAAGGAATTTCGCTACCTTAGGATGGTTATAGTTACCACCGCCGTTTACTGGGGCTTAAATTCTCCGCTTCACCCCCGAAGGAGTTAACAGGTCCTCTTAACCTTCCAGCACCGGGCAGGCGTCAGTCCGTATACATCGTCTTGCGACTTCGCACGGACCTGTGTTTTTAGTAAACAGTCGCTTCTCACTGGTTTGTGCCACCCCCTCCCGCTACCCACCGCAAGGGTGTTGACGGTATGGAGGTCCCCCTTCTCCCGAAGTTACGGGGGCATTTTGCCGAGTTCCTTAACCATAGTTAACTCGTACGCCTTAGTATTCTCTACCTGACCACCTGTGTTGGTTTGGGGTACGGGCCATGTGTGCACTCGCTAGAGGCTTTTCTTGGCAGCATAGGATCACCGAATTCGCCTCACTCGGCTATGCATCACCTCTCAGACACATGAACGACGGATTTGCCTATCGTTCGTCCTACAGGCTTACCCCGGTATTACCACTGACCGGTACGGCTACCTTCCTGCGTCACCCCATCGCTTGACTACTACCCACCAGGGTCCCACGCAGCCGGCAACACGTGATCCCCGAAAGGATCATCACGTGCCATTTGGATGGTTAGCACAATGGATTCATCACGGACGCACACACACGGGTACGGGAATATCAACCCGTTGTCCATCGACTACGCCTGTCGGCCTCGCCTTAGGTCCCGACTCACCCTGGGCGGACTGGCCTGCCCCAGGAACCCTTGGTCTTTCGGCGGGCAAGGTTCTCACTTGCCTATTCGCTACTCATGCCTGCATTCTCACTCCCACACCCTCCACAACTCGATCACTCGGCTGCTTCACCGGATGCAGGACGCTCCCCTACCCATCCTTGCGGATGCCGCGACTTCGGCGGTGTGCTTGAGCCCCGCTACATTATCGGCGCACAATCACTTGACCAGTGAGCTATTACGCACTCTTTCAAGGGTGGCTGCTTCTAAGCCAACCTCCTGGTTGTCTTCGCGACTGCACATCCTTTTCCACTTAGCACACGCTTAGGGGCCTTAGTCGGCGATCTGGGCTGTTTCCCTCTCGACGCACGGAGCTTATCCCCCGCCGTCTCACTGCCACGCTTTTGTCTTACCGGCATTCGGAGTTTGGCTGACGTCAGTAACCTGGTGAGGCCCATCGGCCATCCAGTAGCTCTACCTCCGGCAAGAAACACGCAACGCTGCACCTAAATGCATTTCGGGGAGAACCAGCTATCACGGAGTTTGATTGGCCTTTCACCCCTACCCACAGCTCATCCCCTCAGTCTTCAACCTAAGTGGGTTCGGGCCTCCACGCGGTCTTACCCGCGCTTCACCCTGGCCATGGGTAGATCACTCCGCTTCGGGTCCAGAACATGCCACTACACCACTTGCGTGGATACGCCCTATTCAGACTCGCTTTCGCTACGGCTACCCCCCACGGGTTAACCTCGCGACATGTCCCTGACTCGCAGGCTCATTCTTCAAAAGGCACGCCATCACCCCACGTAAACGAGGGCTCTGACGGATTGTAGGCACACGGTTTCAGGTACTATTTCACTCCCCTCCCGGGGTACTTTTCACCATTCCCTCACGGTACTAATCCGCTATCGGTCATCAGAAGGTATTTAGGCTTACCGAGTGGTCTCGGCAGATTCACAGCAGATTTCACGGGCCCGCTGCTACTCGGGAACACCATCAAGGCAGACATCGGGTTTTCACGTACGGGACTCTCACCCTCTACGGCAGGCCATCCCAAGCCACTTCCGTTAACCACGACATTTTCTTACTGCCCTCCAGAGGGATAGCCCTGGAAAGATAGGTCCCACAACCCCGCACACACAACCCCTACCCGGTATCACATGCATACGGTTTAGCCTCATCCGCTTTCGCTCGCCACTACTCACGGAATCACAATTGTTTTCTCTTCCTACGGGTACTGAGATGTTTCACTTCCCCGCGTTACCTCCCACACCCTATATATTCAGGCGTGGGTAACACGACATCACTCGTGCTGGGTTTCCCCATTCGGACATCCTCGGATCAACGCTCGGTTGGCAGCTCCCCGAGGCTTATCGCAGCCTCCTACGTCCTTCATCGGCCTCTGATGCCAAGGCATCCACCATGCGCCCTTAAACACTTACGACACAAAAAACCAATTGAAAACAAGAATCAAAATTGCACATCAACACACCACAGACACATACACCCACGACCGAAGCCGTAGGCGACATATTCTGCGTGCATTAGATGCTCGCAACCACTATCCACGAATCAAACACCACACCCCACCACCAAAACCGGTGAGGCAACAACAACCCCCACCACCCCCAACGGAGCGGTGTCTCCCACCCCCACATGAGGAGGGGAGCGAACGGGCCTGTTGTCTCAGGACCCAACAGTGTGTCTGGCAATTTCTTCGATCAACGTGTCATCCCAGCTGATCAGCGTTTGTTGTCATATGCACCCGCCGGACAAGCCCACTACAGGCGCCGGCGACAATCCCAACCATGAACCCCGGCACGGTTGCCGGCATGGGGGAAACCCTGGATCAGGGCATGTAAATGGTGCTCCTTAGAAAGGAGGTGATCCAGCCGCACCTTCCGGTACGGCTACCTTGTTACGACTTCGTCCCAATCGCCGATCCCACCTTCGACGGCTCCCTCCACAAGGGTTAGGCCACCGGCTTCGGGTGTTACCGACTTTCATGACGTGACGGGCGGTGTGTACAAGGCCCGGGAACGTATTCACCGCAGCGTTGCTGATCTGCGATTACTAGCGACTCCGACTTCACGGGGTCGAGTTGCAGACCCCGATCCGAACTGAGACCGGCTTTGAAAGGATTCGCTCCACCTCACGGCATCGCAGCCCTTTGTACCGGCCATTGTAGCATGTGTGAAGCCCTGGACATAAGGGGCATGATGACTTGACGTCATCCCCACCTTCCTCCGAGTTGACCCCGGCAGTCTCCTACGAGTCCCCGGCATAACCCGCTGGCAACATAGGACAAGGGTTGCGCTCGTTGCGGGACTTAACCCAACATCTCACGACACGAGCTGACGACAGCCATGCACCACCTGCACACAGGCCACAAGGGAACCGACATCTCTGCCGGCGTCCTGTGCATGTCAAACCCAGGTAAGGTTCTTCGCGTTGCATCGAATTAATCCACATGCTCCGCCGCTTGTGCGGGCCCCCGTCAATTCCTTTGAGTTTTAGCCTTGCGGCCGTACTCCCCAGGCGGGGTACTTAATGCGTTAGCTACGGCACGGATCCCAAGGAAGGAACCCACACCTAGTACCCACCGTTTACGGCGTGGACTACCAGGGTATCTAATCCTGTTCGCTCCCCACGCTTTCGCTCCTCAGCGTCAGTTACTGCCCAGAGACCCGCCTTCGCCACCGGTGTTCCTCCTGATATCTGCGCATTCCACCGCTACACCAGGAATTCCAGTCTCCCCTGCAGTACTCTAGTCTGCCCGTATCGCCCGCACGCCCACAGTTAAGCTGTGAGTTTTCACGAACAACGCGACAAACCACCTACGAGCTCTTTACGCCCAGTAATTCCGGACAACGCTCGCACCCTACGTATTACCGCGGCTGCTGGCACGTAGTTGGCCGGTGCTTCTTCTCCAGGTACCGTCACTTGCGCTTCGTCCCTGGTGAAAGAGGTTTACAACCCGAAGGCCGTCATCCCTCACGCGGCGTCGCTGCATCAGGCTTGCGCCCATTGTGCAATATTCCCCACTGCTGCCTCCCGTAGGAGTCTGGGCCGTATCTCAGTCCCAGTGTGGCCGGTCACCCTCTCAGGCCGGCTACCCGTCGTCGCCTTGGTAGGCCATTACCCCACCAACAAGCTGATAGGCCGCGGGCCCATCCCACACCGCAAAAGCTTTCCACCACACACCATGAAG